>JBBQAT010000014.1:0-49634 GCA_038316625.1 Burkholderiales bacterium | reverse complement strand
CTCGCCAATCACGCGCCACCGCTCCAAATCTTTCTTGCTCATTTCGATCCGATCCATCGCTCTGTCCTCCTAGGCTTCTAAGGATGCACCGGACAGTTCTACTTTGCTCGAACCGGACATTACTATCTTGCTGTGACATGGTGCTGACGGCACAAAGGTCAGCTGCCTTTCCAATCGTGATCGAGCCGATTTCAGTGTCCAAGCCCAGTGCTTGTGCGCCACCGAGCGTCGCCATGCGGAGCGTTTGATGCGCGCTAATGACATCAGGTTTTCCACTGTGTCCTTTGGCGAGTAAGGCGGCGAGCCGCATTTCCTGGAAAAGATCCAGTCTGTTATTACTTGCAGCACCATCGGTTCCCAAGCCGATATTGACGCCCTTTTTTTCCAGTGAAGCGATGGGAGAAATCCCGCTCGCAAGCTTCAGATTTGAACTCGGGCAGTGGGCAATACTGCAGCCGTGTTGAGCGAGGAGGGCAATTTCTTCAGCATTGAGATGGACGCCGTGTGCGGCAATTAGTCCAGGGCTAAGTAACCCGAGTCGAAACAGACGTTCAATAGGCCGAATGCCGAAGCGCTGCAGGCTGTCGTCGATTTCCTGCTTTGTTTCATGAAGATGGATATGGATCGGGAGTTCACATTGCTCGGCAAGAGTGAGTGTTTTGGTGAAATTCCTGTCGTTTACCGTGTAAGGGGCATGAGGTGCAACGCAGAAACTGAGCAACGGCTCGTCGGCGAGTTCATCACGTGCAGCCAATCCTTTTGCTAGGTAATCGTCGGTATCAGCAGCGTAAGGTGTTGAAAAATCGAATGTAACTAGCCCGATGGCCGCACGCATTCCGCTGGAAATAGCGGCCTTCGCTGTAGCTTTCGGATAGAAATACATGTCGTTGAAACAGGTTGTTCCGCCGCGTAGCATCTCGGCGCACGCGAGTAGTGTGCCATCGTGAACAAATTGTGCTGAGACGTGTTTCGCCTCAGTGGGCCAGATGTGGTTTTGCAGCCATTCCATCAGCGGCAAATCGTCGGCAAGTCCCCTTAGGAGTGTCATCGCGGCATGCGTATGCAGATTGACAAGACCAGGGATGAGTATGTGGTGCGGCAGTTTTTTGACTTCTTTTGGTGAAAATCGGGTGTTTGCATCATTTTGTTGCAAAATTGCAACAATTCTGCCCTTGTCGACTGCGACAGCATGGTTCTCAAGAACGACATTGGCGGGTTCGACAGGAATGATCCAGCGGGCTTCGATAAGCAGATCGATGGGTGTAGTCATTGGTCAGATATAAAAGGTACTTTGGGAAAATGATCAGCGATTTTTTCGGTAGCTTACTTCGGATCGTTCGGATTTTCGATAAGCGGACAAAATTAGGCGCGTTGCAGCTCGATCAGGGCAAGAGTGCGTGTCGTCCAGTGATGGTCATTGATGGTGATCGTCGGTACCTTCGTCTTTCTGATTGGAGGAGGTGGGCGTGGTAGAATCACCGGTTTAGTCAAGACAACAACATCGACGTCGAAGTTTGGTGCTTGCAAGAACTTTCCGGATAAAAAATGGAACAGCCCGTAGAATCCTTCGCCAAAGAAACACTTCCCATCAGCCTTGAAGACGAGATGCGCCGTTCGTATCTCGATTACGCCATGAGCGTGATTGTCGGCCGTGCACTTCCGGATGCGCGTGATGGTTTGAAGCCGGTGCATCGCCGGGTGTTGTTTGCCATGCACGAGTTGGGTAATGACTGGAACAAGGCGTACAAGAAATCGGCGCGTATCGTCGGCGACGTGATCGGTAAGTACCATCCGCATGGCGACACCGCAGTGTACGACACGATTGTGCGCATGGCGCAGGATTTTTCCTTGCGTTACATGCTGGTCCAGGGGCAGGGCAATTTCGGTTCGGTCGATGGCGATAGCGCGGCGGCCATGCGATACACCGAGGTGCGCATGGCGCGTATCGGGCATGAGCTGCTGGCCGATATTGACAAGGAAACCGTGGACTTCGGGCCGAACTACGATGGCTCGGAGCAGGAGCCCCTGATCATGCCGGCGCGGATTCCGAATCTGTTGATCAACGGTTCGTCGGGTATTGCCGTCGGTATGGCGACGAATATTCCGCCGCACAATATCAATGAAGTGATCGACGCCTGTCTGGCTTTGTTGGCCAACCCGGAGATGACGATTGACGAACTGATCGACATCGTTCCGGCCCCCGATTTCCCGACGGCCGGTATCATCTATGGCGTTTCCGGGGTGCGCGAAGGCTATCGTACCGGGCGTGGTCGCGTCGTCATGCGCGGCAAGACCCACTTTGAACCAATCAAGGGCAGCAATGATCGTCAGGCGATCATCATCGATGAGCTGCCTTACCAGGTAAATAAGCGCACGCTGCTCGAAAAGGTCAGCGAGCTGGTCAACGAAAAGAAAATCGACGGGATTTCCGACCTGCGTGACGAGTCCGACAAGTCGGGCATGCGCGTGGTGATCGAGCTCAAGCGTGCTGAAGTACCCGAGGTTGTCCTCAATTGCCTGTATAAGCAGACGCAGCTGCAGGATACCTTCGGCATGAATATGGTGGCGCTGGTCGACGGTCAACCTCGCCTACTCAACCTCAAGCAGATGCTCGATTGCTTCCTTTCGCATCGGCGTGAAGTACTCACCCGGCGTACCGTGTTCGAACTGCGCAAGGCGCGCGAACGGGCGCACATCCAGGAAGGCCTGGCGGTCGCGCTCGACAATGTCGACGAGATCATTGCGCTGATCAAGGCGTCGCCGACGCCGGCTGATGCACGTCGCGGCCTGATGTCACGTTTGTGGACGTCCGTTGCGGTGGCTGAGATGTTGCAGCGGGCGACGCTTGACGCGACGCGCCCGGAAGGTTTGGAACTGGAATACGGCTTGTCGAAGAGCGGGTACTTGCTTTCTGACGCCCAGGCGCAAGCTATTCTCGAACTGCGTTTGCAGCGCCTGACCGGTCTCGAACGCGACAAGATCGTCGCCGATTATGCTGAGTTGCTTGAAAAGATTGCCGATCTGATGGACATTCTGGCGCGTCCGGAGCGGATCACCGAGATCATCGTCGAGGAGTTGACCGGCATTCGCGCCCAGTTCGGCGACAAGCGTCGTTCGGTGATCGAACTCAATACGCAGGATCTCGGGATCGAAGACTTTATTACGCCCCAGGACATGGTTGTTACGCTGTCGCATACCGGTTACATCAAGTCGCAGCCGCTGACAGACTACCGTTCGCAGCGTCGCGGAGGGCGTGGCAAACAGGCCGCAGCGGTCAAGGAAGACGATTTCGTCGATCACTTGTTCATTGCCAATACGCATGATTACATTCTCTGCTTCACCAATCGCGGGCGGGTTTACTGGCTCAAGGTGTACGAGGTGCCGCAGGGCACGCGTACCGGTCGCGGCAAGCCGATTGTCAACATGTTCCCTCTGGAAGAGGGCGAGAAGGTCAACGCCATCCTGTCCATCAAGGAGTTCACTGAAGATCGTTACATCTTCATGTGCACGTCGCAAGGTACGGTCAAGAAGACGCCACTGTCTGACTTCTCGAATCCGCGCAAGGCCGGCATCATTGCTGTTGCGCTTGACGAGGGCGACTTCCTGATTGGTGCCGAAATTACCAACGGGACGCAGGATATTGTGTTGGTGTCCGATGCCGGCAAGGCCGTGTGGTTCGACGAAGAGGATGTGCGACCCATGGGGCGTACGGCACGTGGCGTGCGCGGGATGAAGCTGGGCGCGGGGCATCAGGTTCTTTCGTTGCTGGTTGCCGCGAACCATCAGGAAACAGTTTTGGTGGCGACCGAAAATGGCTTTGGCAAGCGCACCGTACTCGCCGATTTCCGTCACTCCGGCCGTGGCACGCAGGGCGTCATCGCCATTGCAGCTAGCGAACGCAACGGCAAGGTCGTTGGCGCTCGACTGGTACAGGACGAGGATGAGATCATGCTGATTACGACCGGTGGCGTGTTGATTCGCACGCGTGTTCGGGAAATTCGTGAACTGGGGCGCGCAACTCAGGGCGTGACGCTGATCGCTCTGGATGCAGGCGAGAAGCTTGCCGGTCTGGAAAAGGTTGTGGAAACCGAAGATGATCAGGATGCGAATTTGGACGTAAACGCGGACGCCAATCCAGACGCAGAAGGCGAAGGCGAACACGTTTCGGAGCCGGATCAGCCGTAGCCGCTGGAACCCGATCACTTCATCAACCACCTTGACCGACATTTCGCCGGATACAGACCATGAGCGATGAACTTCAGACGAAGCTTTCGGTAGTTCGTACCGAGATCGATAGTATCGATGCGCAATTGCTCGATCTCCTCAATCGCCGTGCGCGCTGCGCGCAGCAAGTCGGCCAGATTAAGGCTGACCATGGCGAAGCGGGGTTCATCTACCGCCCCGAGCGCGAGGCGCAGGTGTTGCGCCGCATTCAGCAGATCAATCCCGGCCCGCTGCCGAACGAGAGCGTGACGTGGTTTTTCCGCGAGGTGATGTCGGCTTGCCTGTCTCTTGAAGAGCCGCTCGGCATTGCCTTTCTCGGGCCGTTGGGATCGTTTACTGGATGTGCGGCGGTCAAGCATTTCGGGCACGCCGCGCGTCTTCTTGAACAGAGCTCGATCGACGATGTTTTCCGCGAAGTCGAAGCCGGGCATGCACACTACGCCGTGGTGCCGATCGAGAACTCGACCGAGGGTGCCATCGGCCGAACACTTGATCTCTTGCTCGGAACACAGCTGAAGATTTGCGGTGAAGTTGTCCTGCGCATTCACCAGAACCTGATGACGCGCGCCAACGCGCTGGCCGACGTCAAGACGATCTATTCGCATGCCCAGTCACTGGCGCAGTGTCACGAATGGCTTAACCGCATGCTTCCGGGTGTGCCACGCATATCGGTCGGCAGCAACTCGCAGGCGGCACAGATGGCTGCGGCTGATCCAACGAGCGCGGCCATTGCCGGTGAGGCGGCGGCGGAACTCTTCGACTTGCCCATCCTTGTTTCAAGCATCGAAGACGAGCCGAACAATACAACGCGCTTTGTCGTGCTCGGTCGCCAGGATTCCGGGGCTTCAGGGCGTGACAAGACGTCGTTGATCATGTCGACAACGAACCAGACCGGTGCCTTGAGTTCGCTGCTCGCGCCTTTGTCTGACGGGGGCGTTTCAATGACTCGGCTCGAATCCCGGCCGGCACGCCATACCTTGTGGGAGTACGTGTTTTTCGTCGATATTGAGGGTCATCGTGATGATCCGGCGGTTGCACACGCGCTTGCCGAGCTTGGAACGCGCGCAGCCTATCTCAAAATTCTTGGTTCCTATCCGGTTGCCGTTTACTGACGATAAAACCTCTCTTTTTTCAAGGACAGCTCATGGGCCTTTGTGACCAGTCATTGCCGTATGTTCGTGCTATTTCACCCTATCAACCGGGGAAGCCGATTACTCAGTTGGCCCGGGAAATGGGCTTGCCGGTCGAGCGCATCGTCAAGCTGGCTTCCAACGAGAATCCGCTGGGGATGAGTCCGAAGGCGAAGCTTGCGATGGAAAAGGCCATTGCCACGCTGGAGCGTTATCCGGACGATTTTGAGTTGAAGAATGCGCTGGCGAATCACTGTGGCCTGGGCATGGAGCGCATCGTGCTGGGCAACGGCTCAAATGATGTGCTGGACATGGCGGCTCGCGTGTTTCTGGCACCGGGGCGTTCAGCCATCTTCTCGCAGCATGCCTTTGCGGTTTACCCGCTGGCCTCGCTTTCGGCCGGGGCTGAGTTGATTGCCGTTCCGGCCAAAGACTACGGCCATGATCTCGATGCGATGCGCAAGGCCATCCGCCCCGATACGCGCCTGATCTGGATCGCCAACCCAAACAATCCGACTGGAACCTTCCTGCCGTTCCCCGAGCTCAAGGCCTTCATGCAGGCCGTTCCGGCCGATGTGGTGGTCGTTCTCGACGAGGCGTACAACGAGTACATTCCATCGGCCGAGCGCGTTGATACGAGTACGTGGCTATCCGAGTTCCCGAATCTGGTAATTACGCGAACATTCTCGAAGATTTATGGCCTGGCGGGCCTGCGTATCGGCTATGCACTGGCTTCGGCTGAGATTGCAGATCTGATGAATCGTGTGCGCCAGCCTTTCAATTGCAACAATCTGGCGCTCGCTGCGGCGACAGCGGCGCTGGACGATCACGAATTCGTTGCCCGCAGTTACGCGCTCAATCGTGCCGGTATGGAACAGATCGTGGCCGGGATCGCGCGCTTTGGTTTTTCGTACATTCCCTCACGCGGTAATTTCATCACCATCAAGGTGGGCGATGCGGCGGCACTGAACCAGAAGCTGCTCAAGCAAGGCGTGATCGTTCGTCCGATTGCGGGTTACGGTATGCCGGAGTGGTTACGCGTAACGATTGGCTCCGAAACAGAAATCCAGCGTTTCCTCGATGCCCTGGAAACTGCGCAACTGCGGACGGTGTAATGAGTGGGGTGGCGCACAATTCGCCTGAGTTCGGAAAAGTCGTCGTCTTTGGCGTCGGGCTGATCGGTGGTTCTTTTGCTCTGGCGCTCAAGGCAGCGGAGCAGGTTGAAGAAGTGGTTGGTTTTGGTCGCAGCCTGGCCACGCTGACTCAGGCGCTGGATCTTGGCATCATCGACCGGGTCGGGGCCAATCCCGGCCATGAGGTGGCGGACGCGGATCTCGTTCTGATTGCCACGCCGGTCGGCCAGATGCCCGAGATCATGGCACGCATTGCGCCTTATCTGGGTGCGCAAGCGGTGGTTACCGATGGCGGTAGCACCAAGGGTGATGTTGTTGCGGCCGCACGCGAGCATTTTGGCGACAAGATCGGACAGTTTGTCCCGGCGCATCCCATTGCTGGTGCCGAGAACAGTGGTGCGGCGGCGGCTCGCGCCGATCTTTACCGGGAAAAGAAGGTGGTATTGACACCGCTGCCAGAAAACCCGGTGCTCAACGTGGCGCGTGTGCGCTCGGCCTGGGAGTGGTGCGGGGCCGAGGTTCATCAGCTTCTCCCTGCAGAACATGACGGCGTTTTCGCGGCGGTCAGTCATCTCCCGCATCTGCTTTCCTTCGCGCTGGTGCACGATCTGGCCGTGCGCGAGAACAGTGATCTCTACTTCAACTATGCCGCGAGCGGGTTTCGCGATTTCACGCGTATAGCGGCGAGCCATCCCGAAATGTGGCGTGATATCTGCATGGCCAATCGCGTCGCCTTGCTTGAAGAGCTTGATCGCTACCGCGCCCAGCTTGACGATTTGCACGATGCATTGCAGCGCGGTGATGGCTCCGCGCTTGAGCAGGTCTTCGATGTCGCCCGCACGGCGCGACGCAGTTGGGCAGAAAGCAAGGCGAGGTGAACTCCATGGAATTTATCGATTTGCCGCCTCTGCTTTCCGCCAAGGGAACAGTTCGTCTGCCGGGCTCGAAAAGTATTTCCAACCGGGTCCTGCTGCTTGCCGCGCTTGCTGAAGGCGATACCGAGATTCGCGATCTGCTCGAATCTGATGACACGGCACGTATGCTTGAAGCGCTTGAAGTGCTTGGTGTTGGTGTTCAGGCGCTTGGAGATGCTGCCTATCGTATTCGCGGGGCTGGCGGTCCCTTCCCGGTCAAGGAAGCCGAATTGTTTCTCGGCAATGCCGGTACGGCTTTCCGTTCGCTGACAGCCACGCTGGCGCTGGCTGGTGGTCACTACACACTGTCTGGCGTGCCGCGCATGCACGAGCGGCCGATTGGCGATCTGGTCAATGCCTTGTGCGAACTCGGTGCCGACGTTACGTATCCTGGCAATGAAGGGTTTCCCCCGCTAGAGATTCGGCCCGCCAAAATTCAGTCAGGCGGCGTAGTCCATGTTCGTGGCGACGTTTCAAGCCAGTTCCTTACTGGTCTGCTCATGGCGCTTCCGCTCACCGGAGGCGAGACGACGGTTGAAGTCGTCGGAGAGCTGATTTCCCGGCCGTATATTGAAATCACGTTGGCGATCATGGCGCGTTTTGGCGTGCAGGTGCGGTGTGAGGGCTGGCAGCGCTTTACGATTCCTGCCGGTTCGGCCTATCGCTCGCCGGGTGTGGCTTACGTCGAGGGCGATGCCTCGTCAGCCTCGTATTTCCTTGCTCTTGGGGCAATCGGAGGCGGCCCGGTGCGTGTGGAAGGTGTCGGTCGTGATTCAATACAGGGCGATGTTCGCTTCGCCGACGCGTTGTTTCAGATGGGCGCACGTATAGAGATGGGACCAAACTGGATTGAAGCTTCCGCACCGCTTACAGGAAAACTGCGCGGTATCGAACTCGATTGCAACCACATTCCCGATGCGGCGATGACCCTGGCGACCACCGCCTTGTTTGCCGATGGTACGACGACGCTGACCAACATTGCCAGTTGGCGCGTCAAGGAAACAGACCGCATTGCCGCGATTTCCACCGAGCTGCGCAAACTGGGCGCAATAGTAGAGGAGGGCACCGATTTTATTCGCGTAACGCCGCCTCACTCCTCACTCCTTACTCCTCACACGGGCATCGACACGTACGACGATCATCGTATCGCTATGTGTTTTTCGCTGGCTTCAATGGCAACCACGCTACGCATCAATGATCCTGCATGTGTGTCCAAGACTTTCCCTGATTACTTCGAGCATTTTTCCTCGGTGGTACAACCGGTTCCGGTCATTGCCATTGATGGCCCGTCGGCTTCCGGCAAGGGGACGATTGCGGCCCGCGTTGCGGCGGTTTTGGGCTGGCATTACCTTGATTCTGGCGCCCTGTATCGCCTGACAGCGTTGGCCGCGAAGCGTGCTGGCGTGTTGTGGACCGACGAATCCGGTGTCGCAGCGATTGCCGCCCGACTGGATGTGGTTTTTAGCGAGAATTCGATTCGGCTTGCCGGAGAGGATGTTGGCGACGCCATCCGGCACGAGGATATCTCTTCGGGGGCCTCGCAGGTCGCCGCTCTGCCTATGGTACGTGCCGCGCTTCTTTTCCGTCAGCGTGTGTTTCGTCAGGTGCCTGGCCTGGTGGCCGACGGACGCGATATGGGGTCGGTTGTTTTTCCCGATGCGCAGACCAAAATCTTTCTTACCGCCAGCGTTGAAGTGCGAGCGGAAAGACGCTATAAGCAGTTGATCGAAAAAGGAATCACTGCTAATATCCTGCCTCTTTTGCTGGATTTGCGGGAACGTGACGAACGCGATAGCCAACGTAGCGTTGCGCCTTTGCAGCAGAATGAAGATGCCAGATTGCTTGATACGACTAGCCTGAACATTGAAAAAACAGTGGCTCAGGTATTGGACTGGAGCAGGAAGGCTTTGTAGCAAGGGCGTGCGGCAGGTGTTGTACGTCTCAGGTGTTACCTGTTCAAGTCATTTCTCAAGCCAAATTGGGCGCTGCGGCGAACCGTTCTGGTTCACGTTAGAGAGGGTGGCATGGATGGGTAATGTTTAATAACTTTACCCGCAGTCATGCGGTCAGGTCCCTCTCATATGTCAGCTAATCCCATTTCCCAAGAAAGTTTTGCCGATCTTTTCGAAGCCAGCCTCGCGCGCCAGGAAATGCGCCAAGGTGAGGTCATCACGGCAGAAGTCGTGCGTATCGACCAGAATTTCGTGGTCGTCAACGCCGGACTCAAGTCGGAAAGCTATATTGAACGTGAAGAATTTTTAAGCGATGCTGGTGAACTCGAAGTCAAGGTCGGCGACTTCACCCAGGTCGCCATCGAGCAACTCGAAAACGGTTTCGGCGAAACCCGCCTGTCGCGCGAACGCGCCAAGCGTGTCGCTGCGTGGAACTTCCTCGAAGCCGCTCTGAACGAAGGTACGCTGGTTACTGGCACGATCACCGGCAAGGTCAAGGGCGGTCTGACCGTCATGGCCAACAGCGTCCGCGCCTTCCTGCCGGGCTCGCTGGTCGACATGCGTCCGGTCAAGGACACCACGCCGTACGAAGGCAAGACCTACGAATTCAAGGTCATCAAGCTTGATCGCAAGCGCAACAACGTTGTCGTTTCCCGTCGCGCCGTTCTCGAAGCCAGTGTTGGTGAAGAGCGCGAAGCACTGCTGTCCAACCTCAAGGAAGGCAGCATCGTCAAGGGTATCGTCAAGAACATTACCGACTACGGCGCATTCGTCGACCTTGGTGGAATCGATGGTCTGTTGCATATTACCGATCTGGCCTGGCGCCGGGTCCGTCACCCGTCCGAAGTTCTGGCCGTTGGCGACGAAGTGCAAGCCAAGATCCTCAAGTTCGACCAGGACAAGAACCGCGTTTCGCTCGGCCTCAAGCAACTCGGCGAAGATCCGTGGGTTGGCATTTCGCGCCGTTATCCGCAGAGCACCCGCCTGTTCGGCAAGGTCACCAATCTGACCGATTACGGTGCATTCGTCGAAATCGAGCAGGGTATTGAAGGTCTGGTACACGTCTCTGAAATGGACTGGACCAACAAGAACGTTCATCCGTCCAAGGTTGTTCAACTGGGCGACGAAGTCGAAGTCATGATTCTCGAAATCGACGAAGAGCGTCGTCGTATCTCCCTCGGCATGAAGCAGTGTGCTGCCAATCCGTGGGATGACTTCTCGATGAATCAGAAGAAGGGCGACAAGGTCAAGGGCGCGATCAAGTCGATTACCGACTTCGGTGTGTTCATTGGTTTGCCAGGCGGTATTGACGGTCTGGTGCACCTCTCCGATTTGTCGTGGTCGATTCCTGGTGAAGAAGCCATCCGCAACTTCAAGAAGGGTGACGAAGTCGAGGCTGTGGTTCTGGCCATCGATACCGAGAAGGAGCGTATCTCTCTCGGCATCAAGCAACTCGATGGCGATCCTTATACCAGTTTCATCGCTACTCACGAGAAGAATGCCATTGTCAATGGCGTCGTGAAGTCGGTTGATGCGCGTGGCGCGATTGTTACCCTGGCGGGCGACATGGAAGGTTACCTCCGTGCTTCCGAGGTGTCTCGTGATCGTATCGACGATCTGACCAAGGTTTACAAGGAAGGTGATGCGGTCGAAGCGATGATCATCAACATTGATCGCAAGACCCGTTCGATCAATCTGTCGATCAAGGCCAAGGATCAGGCCGAGCAGCACGAGGCGATGCAGAAGTTCTCTGCAGATAGCAGCGTCAACTCGGGAACGACCAACCTTGGTGCTCTGCTGAAAGCCAAGCTGAACAATCCGCAATAGGGTTAGAGCATGACCAAGTCAGATCTGATCGCGCAACTGGCGGAGCGATTTCCGCAGCTGGTTGCAAAGGACGCCGATTTTGCGGTCAAGATGATTCTCGATGCGTTGTCCGAGGCTTTGGTCAAGGGTGATCGTATCGAGATTCGCGGGTTCGGCAGTTTTTCGCTGAACTACCGTCCGCCGCGCGTTGGCCGTAACCCCAAGTCCGGGGATAAGGTCAGCGTCCCGGAAAAATGGGTGCCGCATTTCAAGGCGGGCAAGGAATTGCGCGAGCGTGTTGATAGTGCGCTCGAATCGGTCTGAGTGATAAAGCTGTGGTAAAGTGAAGTACCGTGGGCGGCAACGAGAGTTGCCGCCCTTTTCATTGCGGGAGAGTAGTTGATGCGTGCCTTGTTGTGGAGCTTTCGAGCGTTCATATTCCTGTTCCTGCTCGCCTTTGCGCTCAAAAATACGGATCAGGTCACTGTCCGCTTTTTCTTTGGTACGGACTGGCAGGCACCACAGATTATTATCGTTCTGGCTTTTTTTGCGGGTGGCGCTCTATTGGGCGTACTGTCATTGCTAGGAACGGTTTTTGGTTTGCGCCGGGAAATATCCAGGCTGAAATGTGCAGCTAAAGTGGTCGCGGCACCTCCTCAATGACTGGAGGTGTCTGGTGACAATCAGTGGCATAAAACACCAATGTAGTTTCGTCGAATAGAAGATCGCATGATTGAATTCGAGTACTGGCAACTCCTGTTTTTCCCGCTCTTTTTTGGGCTGGGTTGGGCGGCAGCACGCATCGATATCCGGCATCTGGTCAAGGAATCAAGGGCTCTGCCGCGTTCGTATTTCCAAGGCCTTAATTTCCTGCTTAACGAGCAGCCAGATCGTGCCATCGAGTCCTTTGTCGATGCTGTCAAGGTTGATCCGCAGACCATCGAGTTGCACTTCGCGCTGGGTAGCCTGTTCCGTCGTCGCGGTGAGACCGAGCGGGCCATCCGCATGCACCAGAATCTCGTCGAACGTGACGATCTGCCGCAGGATCTGAAACTGCAGGCGCTGGCTGAGCTTGGGCAGGATTACCTTAAAGCCGGTCTGCTCGACCGCGCCGAAGAGGTATTCAACAAGCTTTTGGAATCGGCGATGGTCAAAGACGCCAAGCGGAATTTGCTCGAAATCTTCCAGCTCGAAAAAGACTGGGAGAAGGCGATTACCATTGCCGCCGAATTGCCCGATATTGCCTCGCAGAAGGAAATTGCCGAGTATTTTTGTGAACTGGCCGCCGCCGAAATAATCCGCTCGCGCCCAGACACCGCGTCCGGTTTTCTGAAGACTGCACTTGAACGCAACCGGAAATGCGTTCGTGCTAGTCTCCTGCAAGGCGACATCGAAGTGCAGCAGGATAGGCATGAAGAAGCGCTAGCCTGTTGGCAACGCATTGAGCAGCAGGATCCGACCTACCTAGCCTTGGTTGCTCAGCGATTGCTTGATGCCTTTCGCAAGCTTGAGCGTCGTGACGAAGGTTTGCAGCTATTGCGAGGCTATCTTGAACACTATCCTTCACTTGATTTGCTTGATGTCGTTTTCCAGTTGGTGCTTGAAAGTGAAGGCCCGGATGCCGCGTACTTAATGGTGCGTGATGAATTGAAGCGTAATCCGACCCTGCTTGGTTTTGACAAGCTGATCGAAGCACGGTTGTTAGTCTCACAGCCCGAGGCGCGCGCCGATCTTGATCTGGCCAAAAGCATTGTGCAAGGCTACACGCGGCGACTGGCGCGTTATCGGTGCGATAATTGTGGCTTCAAGGCACGCCAGTTCTATTGGCGCTGCCCGGCGTGCGGTGGGTGGGAAACCTACTCGCCGAAACGTACCGAAGAGTTCGATCTGTCCCCTTGAGTGTTTTTCCCCATTTTTGAGTTAGGTAGCGATGGTTATAGGTGATCTCTCAGCAGTACGTTTGCTCATTGTCGGTGACGTGATGCTTGACCGTTACTGGTTCGGCGAAGTGTCGCGCATTTCGCCCGAAGCGCCGGTGCCGGTTGTCAAGGTTGAACGCAGCGAGGAGCGTCCGGGTGGAGCCGCCAACGTAGCGCGGAACGCTGCGGCGCTTGGAGCGCAGGTCTCGCTGCTGGCCTTGATCGGCAACGATGAACCCGGCGAGAGTCTTAGGCGCCTGATGATCGAAGGCGGTATCGACGCCAGTTTGCATATTGACGAAGCCGTTACGACCACCGTCAAGCTGCGCGTGATCGGTCGCCAGCAACAACTGTTGCGCATAGATTTCGAGACAACACCGTCGCATGAAGCACTGCGCGCCAAGCTTTCCGAATTTGAACAGCGCTTGCCGGCGTGCGATGCGGTTGTGTTTTCCGATTATGGCAAGGGCGGATTGACGCACATCCGCGAGATGATCAAACTGGCGCGTGCCGCTGGCAAGATTGTTTTGGTCGATCCGAAAGGCGACGATTATTCGAACTACGCCGGAGCGACGATCATTACGCCAAATCGATCCGAAATGCGCGAAGTCGTCGGACGCTGGAAGGACGATACCGAACTGGAGCGCAAGGCCAATGCCCTGCGCAAAGAGCTTTCGCTGGAGGCGCTGCTGGTGACGCGTAGCGAAGAGGGAATGACGCTTTTCCATGAGGGGGGCTCTGTTCATGAAAAGGCCGTTGCGCGTGAAGTGTTTGATGTGTCTGGCGCGGGCGATACGGTTATTGCAACTTTGGCCGTCATGCTGGCGCATGGCGCTGATTGGGAGCACGCGATTCATGTGGCGAATGTAGCCGCCGGCGTAGTGGTCGGCAAGCTGGGCACGGCGGTAGTGACACGTGATGAACTTGATGCAGCACTGAACTAAGGAGAAATCGATGTATACCATCGTTACCGGCGCGGCCGGCTTTATCGGCTCCAATCTTGTCAAGTCGCTTAACGAGCGTGGCGTAAACAAGATCATTGCGGTCGATAATTTGACGCGCGCTGACAAATTCAAAAATCTGGTCGATTGCGAGATTGTCGATTACCTCGACAAGCATGAATTTATCGAGCGGCTTCTGTCCGGGTATTTCGACGGTGATGTCGATGCCGTTTTCCATGAAGGTGCGTGTTCGGATACGATGGAAACCGACGGGCACTACATGATGGAGAATAACTTCCGTTATTCGCTCGGCCTGCTTGACTGGTGCATCGATCAGGAGGTGCAGTTTCTCTATGCTTCCAGCGCTGCAACCTATGGCGGCAGCAGCGAGTTCAGGGAAGAACGGCACCTCGAATCGCCACTCAACGTCTACGGCTATTCAAAATTTCTTTTTGACCAGATCGTGCGTCAGCGTTTGCCGGAAGCGTCATCGCAGATCGTCGGCTTTCGCTATTTCAATGTCTATGGCCCGCGCGAGTCGCACAAGGGGCGTATGGCCTCCGTGGCTTTCCACCACTACAATCAGTTTCGCGCTGACCACAAGGTCAAACTGTTCGAGGGGAGTAATGGTTACCCCAATGGCGAGCAAAAGCGTGATTTCGTCTTTGTCGGCGATGTGACCAAGGTGAATCTTTTCTTCCTTGATCATCCCGAGAAGTCCGGAATATTCAATCTGGGAACAGGGCGTGCACAAAGCTTTAACGAACTTGCCGTCGCCAACGTGAATAGTTGTCGCGGTCTGGCTGGGGAACCGAAGGAGTTGCTAGGTGGTCTGCTCGAACAAGGATTCATCGAATACATCCCCTTTCCCGATGCGCTCAGGGGCAAGTATCAGAGCTTCACTCAGGCTGATCTCAGCAAGTTGCGGCAGGCTGGCTACGATTCCCCGTTTGCCAGTGTTGAGGAAGGTGTAGCGCAATACGTTCAGTGGTTGAGTTGTCGTGTATAAAACGCTCGAAGACTATGTTGGCGGTACGCCGCTGGTTCGCCTGAAACGTTTGCCTGGTGCCGAGATTGAGGCGCGCGGGAACATCATTCTGGCCAAGCTGGAAGGCAATAACCCGGCCGGATCGGTCAAGGATCGGCCGGCGCTTTCCATGATCCGTCGCGCGCAGCTGCGCGGTGATATCAAGCCAGGTGATACGCTGATTGAGGCGACGTCTGGCAACACCGGGATTGCGCTGGCGATGGCGGCGGCGATGGGTGGTTACCGGATGCTTCTCGTCATGCCGGAAAACCAGAGCGTTGAGCGTCGGCAGACCATGCGCGCGTTCGGCGCCGAACTGGTGTTGACGCCCAAGGATGGTGGCATGGAGTTGGCACGTGACGTGGCGGAGAAGATGCGCGACGAAGGGCGTGGCATTATTCTTGACCAGTTTGCCAATCTGGATAATCCGTTGGCGCATTACGAAGGCACCGGTCCCGAGATTTGGAGCGAGACGGAAGGGCGGGTCACGCATTTCGTCAGTAGTATGGGCACGACCGGGACGATTATGGGCGTTTCGCGCTATCTCAAGGAGCAGAATCCGGCTATCTGCATCGTCGGCTGTCAGCCGGAGCCGGGCTCGCAGATTCCGGGAATCCGCAAGTGGCCGGAAGCCTATCTGCCCAAGATTTTTGACCGCACGCGGGTAGACCGTGTTGAATCCGTGTCGCAGGGTGATGCCGAGGAAATGACGCGGCGCATGGCCTGTGAAGAAGGTATTTTCGCCGGGATCTCATCCGGTGGTGCCGTTTCCGTTGCGTTGAGGCTGGCGAACGAAGTCGAGAATGCCACGATCGTCACCATTGTTTGCGACCGGGGTGATCGTTATCTTTCGACCGGTGTTTTTCCAGGCTGATATGAATCCAGTTCTCGTCTTCGATATTGAAACGATTCCTGACGTGCAGGGCTTGCGCCGTCTGCACGATCTCGATCCGGCGCTGTCTGATGCCGAGGTGGCGGAGCTGGCATTCCAGCACCGCCGTGCGCAAAGCGGTAACGATTTCTTGCCGCACCATTTGCAGCGGGTTGCTGTCATTTCTTGCGCTTTGCGCGTCGGAAAGGATCTCCGGGTGTGGTCGCTCGCCGAGCCGGACCAGAGCGAAGGCGAAATCATCCAACGGTTTTTCGACGGTGTCGAAAAGTTTACGCCGCAAATTGTTTCCTGGAACGGCGGCGGGTTCGATCTGCCGGTATTGCACTATCGCGGGTTGATTCACGGCGTTGTGGCCCCTCGATACTGGGACCTGGGCGATGGCGATTATGGTGACAGCCGCGATTTCAAGTGGAACAACTACATCGGCCGCTACCACACGCGCCATCTAGACCTCATGGACCTGCTGGCCATGTACCAGCCCCGTGCCAGCGCGCCGCTCGATGCGCTGGCCAAGTTGATCGGTTTCCCCGGCAAGCTGGGCATGGATGGCAGCAAGGTCTGGGAAGCCTGGCAGAACGGTGAGATCGCCGGGATTCGCGATTATTGTGAAACCGACGTGATGAACACCTACCTGGTGTCGTTGCGCTTCCGCCTGATGCGCGGGGAGTTGTCGCGTGCTGAATACAATACCGAAATCAGTTTCGTTCGAAGTGAGCTGGAACGGCTCGACAAGCCGCATTGGCGCGAGTTTCTGGCCGCCTGGTCAAGCTGACCTGAGCAGTTTCTTCTTGCGCACGTGGCTGGTTGATGCTCTGATCATCAGCCGTGGGTCAGGAATGCGAACGAGCGTCGGCTGATGCTCGGGATTCTCGATCATGTCCAGCAACAAATTGATCGACGCCGTTGCGACGTCTTCGATGTTCAGCGCCACCGTCGTCAACGCTGGCCGCATTTCCTGGGCTAGCTGAATATCGGTAATGCCCATGATTGAGACATCGTCGGGAATGCGGATGCCAGTGTCCGCCAGCGCTTGAGTTGCGCCATAGGCGAGCAGGTCATTGGTGGCAAAAATGGCAGTGAGACCCGGATCATTGTTGAGCAAAGAAAGAGCCGCGTCGTGGCCACCTGAAACAGAGTCAAGTACGTAGCGTACATCTTGTTCATTCAAGGTCATCCCAGCCTCGACAAGGGCGTCCCTGAAGCCTTCTCGCCTGAGGTATTGCATACCGTCACAACCATGGCCGACGATGACGCCGATGCGGCAGTGTCCGAGTTGGAGCAAGTGCCGACCGGCGATTAGCCCGGCCATGCGGAAGTCCACCACAACATGCGGGATCGTTTCTGGAAAGACAACAGTCTCTTCTGAAGCGAGGACGATGGGCGATCGTCTTCCGCCTTTCAGTTCGAGAATCTCAGAGGTGCTGATGCCGGTATCCAGAACCAGAACGCCATCGGCCAGCGTACCCGCAATTTGTCTGATGTAGGCACAGCCAATTTCAGCTTGCTCGTCCGTATTGCAGACCATCAGGAAATATTTCCTTTGCCGCGCCACACGCTCGGCAATCCGCACAAACTCCGGATAGTACGGGTTGATGATATTCGGCAAGACAATGGCTACCATCGACGATTTTCCTTCGGAAAGCGCACGTGCCATCAGATTCGGTCTGTAGCCGGTAGCGGCAATCGCGGCTTTGACGCGTTTTGCGGTTGACGGCTTTACCTTGTCAGGATTGCGCAGAACATTCGACACCGTTGCGGTCGTAACGCCAGCGATTTGTGCGACTTCACTCAATGTAGCCATGGTTCGTTTCTGTCGTGTTATTGGTGCAGGAACCGGACTCGATCACCGGGAAGAGGCTAGCGGGCGATTTTACAGTCTCTGGATGGTGCTCCGGTGGGGGCGAAAAATATATTTCAAAAAAGTGGCAAATCCTTCTTGCAAGTTACGCAAACCGTAAGTATATTTCGAAAACGGTTGAATTTAACCGCTTAAATTTACATCTGGAAAAAATTTAAGCGGTCAAATCAGCGGGCGCGCCGCAAAAATAGAGGAAATGCTGGGCGTCTAGGAGGAAATGTGGGGATGTCTAACTGTTTAATTGAAAGGAACACCATGAACTTCACGAAGCGAACGACCCTCTCGATGATGGCCGGTCTTGTTCTTGCATCTACCGGTCTGATGACCGCCAGCGCAGTGTCCGCCAAGGAAGTCACTGTTTGGGCGTGGGATCCGAATTTCAATATCGCAATCATGAAAGAGGCTGGCGCACGTTACACGGCGAAGCATCCTGACGTGACCTTCAAAATTGTCGATATGGCCAAGGCTGACGTTGAGCAGAAGCTGCAGACACAATTGGCGTCCGGTTCGACCAAGTCGTTGCCGGACATCGTTCTGGTCGAAGATTACAACGCGCCGAAGTACCTGCGCTCCTTCCCTGGTTCCTTCGAGCCGCTCTCCGGCAAGGTTGATCACGCCGGGTTCGCCAAGTACAAGGTTGATCTGATGACGATTGATGGCAAGGTCTATGGCTTGCCGTTCGATTCGGGCGTCACCGGCATGTTCTACCGCAAGGATCTGATCGAGAAGGCCGGATTTACCGAAAAGGACATGCAGAATATCACTTGGGATCGTTACATCGAGATCGGCAAGAAGGTCGAAGCGGCCACCGGCAAGAAGATGCTGGCGCTTGATCCGAGCGATGGCGGGATGGTTCGCGTGATGATGCAGTCCGGTGGTCGCTGGTATTTCGACAAGGACGGCAAACTCGACGTCAAGGGCAACGCAGCGCTCAAGGGCGCGCTCGAAGCCCAGGCCAAGCTGTTCAAGTCCGGCATTGTCAAGCAGACGTCCGGTTGGGTCGAGTGGGTGGCGGCTTTGAACAAGGGTGACGTGGCTTCAATTACCTCGGGAGTCTGGATCACCGGATCAGTCAAGGCCGAGAAGAGCCAGTCCGGTCTGTGGCGCGTTGCACCGACCCCGTCCCTGGGTACGCCTGGCTCTGTCAATGCCTCGAATCTGGGTGGTTCGAGCTGGTACGTTCTGGCTGGGGGTAAGGAAAAGGCAGCAGCAATCGACTTCCTGAACGAAGTCTGGGCGAAGGACGTCGATTTCTATCAGACCATTCTGGATAGCCGTGGTGCCGTGGGTACGCTGACCGCTTCACGCGGTGGAAAAGCGTATTCCGCCGCCGATCCGTTCTTCGGCGGCGACAAGGTTTGGCAGAGTTTCAGCGACTGGATGGCCAAAGTTCCGAGCGTGAACTACGGCATGTTCACCGGTGAAGCCGATGCCGCCATGGCCTCGCAACTTCCGGCCCTGATGCAAGGCACGCCGACGGACAAGATTCTGGAAAACATCCACAATCAGCTTGCCACGCAAGTCAAGTAACAAGTAACAAGTAACACTTCGAGTCTTCCAACGAGTAGCACATCACCTTGTCCGGGGTGGACGCTTAAGCGTTCGCCCCGGCCTGATTTGCCCGGAGGTTCTTCATGGCAAAAGCGGCCAGGCCCGGTTATCGCCGGTATCACGATCTAAACGGCTGGTTTTTCGTCGGGCCGTCAATGGTGCTGATCGGCGTCTTCATGGCGTATCCGATCGTAAAATCGCTCTGGCTGTCCCTGCATTCGGGGCAGGGCTCGGTCATGAAGTTTGTTGGAGCCGGGAACGTCGAACGCCTGTTCACCGACCCGATTTTTCTTACCGCTCTGACCAATACATTCATTTTCCTGGTGGTTCAGGTGCCCATCATGATCGTTTTGGCCCTGATCATGGCGTCCTGTCTGAACATGCCAAATCTCAAGTTTCGCGGAATACTGCGTACCGCCGTGTTCTTGCCATGCGTGACCTCGCTGGTGGCCTATTCGGTTCTGTTCAAGAGCATGTTTTCCTACGACGGTCTGGTCAATTCGCTGCTTCTCAAGACCGGTTTGATCTCGCAGGCCATTCCCTGGCTTAGCGATCCGTTCTGGGCCAAAGTTGTCGTGATTACCGCAATTACCTGGCGTTGGACCGGATACAACATGATCTTCTATCTGGCGGCAATGCAGAATATAGACAAGTCGATCTACGAAGCCGCACGTATCGACGGTATTTCCGCCACGCGGCGCTTCCTGTCGATTACCGTGCCCATGCTCAAACCGGTGATCCTGTTTACGACGGTTACGTCGACCATCGGTACCCTGCAGTTATTCGACGAACCAATGAACATCACGAACGGACTGATCTCCGATGTAACGCTGACGCTATCGCTCTATATCTACAAACTATCGTTCCGCTACGTGCCCAATTTCGGCTATGCTGCGACCGTATCTTATGTCATTGTCGTTCTGGTTGCCATTCTGGCCTTCGTTCAGTTCTACGCCGCCCGGGAGCGCGACTGATGAAAAACCTTCCTGAAACAATCCGTATGGCCTTCACCTATGTGTTTCTCGCGTTGATGGCCTTTATGTCCCTGTTTCCGTTCGCCTGGATGATGATCGGCGCAACAAACACTAATTCCGACGTCACCAAGGGAAAGATCACCTTTGGCTCTGCGTTTTTTGAGAACTATGCAAAGCTCACCGAGCTGTTTGATGTTGGTCAGATATTTCTGAACTCAGCAAAGATCGCCATTGTTGGTTCGTTTTTTACCTTGCTGATCTCGTCGATGGCCGGCTATGGCTTTGAGATTTTTCGCTCGGCGTTGCGCGAGCGCGTCTATCAGGCCTTGTTGCTGTCGATGATGGTGCCGTTTGCCGCCTTGATGATCCCCCTGTTTACGCTGCTGGCTACGGCCGATGTTCTTGATACTCATATGGCGGTGATTCTGCCGGCCGTTGCATCCGCGTACATCATTTTTTACTTTCGCCAGAGCACGAAGGCCTTCCCGTCCGAGTTGCGTGACGCGGCGCGTGTCGATGGGCTCAAGGAGTGGCAGATTTTCCTGTTTGTCTATGTCCCGGTGATGCGCTCGACGTATGCCGCCGCGTTCATCATCGTCTTCATGACCGCCTGGAACAACTTCCTGTGGCCACTGATCGTGCTTCAATCCAACGAACTCAAGACGATCACCCTCGCCATCTCATCGCTTGGCTCGTCTTATTCCCCCGATTTTGGCGTCATCATGGTAGCCACGGTACTGGCCACCCTGCCAACGCTTCTTGTGTTCTTCGCGATGCAACGCCAGTTCGTTCAAGGCATGCTCGGGTCCGTTAAATAAGGTCATCATGCGCACCGTCACCCCATTCAACGCCGGCTGGACCTTTCATCCGGCGTTCTCCTCGGACCTGATCGCACACAAGGGGGCCGGCACTTCGGTCCGTTTGCCGCACAACGCGGTCGATCTTGAACTCAACTACTTTGACGAAAACGCATTCCAGAAAGCCTTCGTCTACCAGAACATCCTTGCATGGCAGCCGGCCTTTCAAGGCAAGGAAGTGTCACTTGTTTTCGATGGCGCCATGGCTGATTCCGTGGTCTGGATCAATGGTAAAGAAGCCGGTTCGCACAAGGATGGCTACACGCCCTTCGAGATTCGGTTGACCGATGAGCTGGTACCGGGTGATAACCTGATCACCATCAAGGTCGATGGAACGGAAAACCCGGAAATTCCGCCCTTCGGTGGCCAGATCGACTACCTGACCTACGCTGGCATTTATCGCGATGTGTGGCTCAAAGTGACTGATCCGGTTTCAATCCGGCACGTCAAGATTGAAACCGGGAACGAACTGAGCGATACCAAGGCTGTGGGCGTCGCTTGCCAGTTGAACAATCCGTGCAGTCATTCGGTGGCTGGAACGCTGCTGGCCGAACTGTGTACCGTTGATGGCCGTATGCTATACCGGAAGCAAATCGAAATTTCCGGCGAGTCTGCACAGATCGCGTTCGAGAACCTTGCCGGGCTGGCTCTTTGGCAACTTGACGCACCGTGTCTGTATGGACTCAAGCTCACGCTGACTACTGCTCATGGCTGCGATGAGTTGACGACACGCTTCGGCTTCCGCACCGCCCATTTTGCGGCCGACGGGTTCTTCCTCAACGACCAGAAGTTGAAGATACGCGGTTTGAATCGGCATCAATCCTTCCCCTATGTCGGCTATGCCATGGGCCGCCGGGCGCAGGAAAAAGACGCAGAAATCCTCAAGAACACGCTCAAGTGCAACCTGGTGCGCACCTCGCACTACCCGCAATCGACCTATTTTTTGGATAAATGCGACGAACTGGGCTTGCTGGTCTTCGAAGAGATTCCCGGCTGGCAGCATATTGGCGGGGATGTCTGGAAGCAGGAATCAATTCGCAACGTGGGGCGGATGATCGAACGCGACTGGAACCATCCGTCGATCATTCTGTGGGGCGTGCGTATCAACGAATCGCCCGACAGCCACGATTTTTATGTCGAAACCAACCGCGTTGCCCGCGAACTCGATTCCACGCGACAGATTGGCGGCGTGCGTTGTCACGAAAACAGCGAGTTTCTTGAAGACGTTTTCACGATGAACGACTTCAATCACAGCGCCAGCCCCGCGTTTCTATCCGGTCGTGAGCCAACCGCGTTGCGCGACCAGCACACGGTGACGGGTAGGCCAGAAACACTACCGTACATGGTGACAGAGTTCAACGGACACATGTTTCCGACCAAGCGTACCGATCCAGAAGTGCGCCAGTCCGAGCATGTGACGCGTTACCTTCAGGTGCTCGACAAGGCCTATTCGGACGCAGAGATTTCCGGCAGCATCGGCTGGTGCATGGCAGACTACAACACGCACAGGGATTTTGGCGCTGGCGACCGGATCTGCCACCACGGTGTGCTTGATATCTTCCGCGAGCCGAAATATGCCGCCTACGTTTATGCCAGCCAATGCGAACCATCAGAGGATATCGTACTCAAGCCGGTGACTTTCTGGGCGCGTGGAGAGAAGGATCGCTGCGAAGTGCTGCCGATGATCGTACTGACCAACTGCGACTACGTCGAGTTCCAGTTCGGCGATTTCCCCAGTAAGCGCATAGAACCAGATCGTGCCACCTATCCGCACCTGCCGCATCCCCCCGTGATTGTTGATAGTCGCTTTGTCGATATGGCGGAAATGGGTGCCTGGGGCATGCGCTGGCAAGATGGAAAATTCACCGGCTTCGTCAATGGCAAGGCCGTGGTCGAAGTCCGTCTGTCTGGCAATCCGGTGGCCAGTTCGCTGCAACTCCAGTCCGATGATCTCGAACTGCTGGCTGGAGAAAAAGATTCCACCCGTTTTATCGTCCGCGCGCTGGATCAACTCGGTAATGTGCTTCCGGTCTTTGACGATGTCCTGACGATCCAGGTCGCTGGGCCGGCTCGCTTGCTTGGGCCAGATGCCATTGCCTTCAAGGCGGGTATCGGAGGTTTCTGGGTCGAAACGACCGGTGAAGCGGGCGAAATTGTCGTCACGGTATCGACCCGAAGGCTAGGGCAGCAAGTTGTTGTTTTGCGAGCCGTGTAAGACAAAGAGTTGGGTAACTGGCGCTATCCGAATTGAACTAGACAGGCCGCTGGCCTTTGGAGAAGTGAATCATGGCTGATGTAAAACTGACCAATATCCGTAAATCCTTCGGCCCGGTCGATGTCATCAAGGGCGTGGATCTCGACATCAACGCTGGCGAATTTGTCGTGTTCGTTGGGCCGTCGGGTTGCGGGAAATCGACCCTGCTGCGGATGATCTCCGGTCTGGAAGATATTACGTCCGGCGAATTGCGCATCGGCGGCGAAGTGATGAACGATGTTGATCCGTCCAAGCGTGGTATTGCCATGGTCTTCCAGTCCTACGCGCTCTATCCGCACATGACGGTGCGCGAGAACATGAGTTTCGCGCTCAAGTACGCCAAGGTTCCCAAGGACGAAATTGACCGGCAGGTCAATTCGGCGTCCAAGATTTTGGGCCTCGAAAGCTTGATGGATCGCAAGCCGAAGGCGCTTTCTGGTGGACAGCGTCAGCGCGTGGCGATTGGACGTTCCATTGTGCGTCAGCCGAAGGTCTTCCTGTTCGATGAACCCCTCTCGAACCTCGATGCTGAACTACGCGTGCACATGCGCATCGAAATTGCCCGCCTGCACCGCGAGCTTGGAACGACAATTGTTTACGTGACCCACGATCAGGTCGAAGCGATGACGCTGGCCGACAAGATTGTGGTTCTGCGTGCCGGCATCATCGAGCAGGTCGGTGCTCCGCTGGACCTGTACGACAACCCGGCCAATACGTTTGTCGCCGGTTTCATCGGTTCCCCGCGCATGAATTTCTTTGAAGGGCGCGTCAAAGCGGGTGAAGGTTCGCGTTGTCACGTCGAGTTGTCTGCCTTCGATAGCACCGTCGTTGCCATTCCGCTAAAGGGCGCGATGCCGGCCATTGGGTCGGAGGTCTCGCTTGGGGTGCGTCCCGAGCACTTTCACGACGATGGCGAAGGTCTGTTGCGCTTGACGATCGATATGCTTGAGCACCTGGGTGGCGAAACCTTCGCCTATGCGCGTTCTGCCGCAGGTTCCATGGTTGTCATTGAAACCAAACACGGCCGGGCCCTGCAATCCGGTCAGCAGTTTGATGCGCGTTTTCGTACCGACGTCGCCTTGCTCTTCGACAAGAAAGGAAAGCGGATCTATTGATCAGGAAAGCAAGGATCACTTCCTGCCGTAGAAAAGTCACCACCGGGCCGGAGTAATCCGGCCCCGGTCTTTTGGGAAGCACGTTTTAGAGAGCCAGGATCATGAGTACTCATCCCGCCGAATCGGCCTTTTCATTCCTCGTCCTGCACGGAACGGACACCAGCCTGGTTCTGGAAACCCGTCCGACCGAGGCACCACTCTGGCGTTACTGGGGGCCCAGGTTGCCCGCCGATTGCCTGCCGATTGCGCCGATGCGTGATGGCCGTGCCATACCGCCATCCACCATGGAATTCGATCAACCGTTGACGCTGGCCCCGAGTTTCGGTGTTGGCTGGTATGGCCAGACGGCTTTGCTGGCACATCGGGCCGGTAAGCAGTTTGCCCAGAGTTTCACCGATTGCCGCGTGGAATGGGTGAGGGCAGGACAAGCGCTGATCGTGCACTTGAACGATCCGGTGGCGCAACTGAGTCTGTCCCTGCATCTGGAACTCGATGAGCACGATGTGCTGCGTCTGCAAAGTCGCCTCGTCAATGACGGGCCGGATGTGCTGGACGTCCAGTGGCTGGCCGCCGGGACGGTGCCGTTACCGGGGCAGTCTGATCAGGTGCGCTCCTACTTCGGGCAATGGTCAAATGAGTTCCAGTTGCAGACCGAAGCACTTTCCCGCAGCCTGTGGCAGCGCGAGAACCGGCGTGGACGTACGTCGCATGACACCTTCCCTGGCGCAGTGGTTGCTCTGCCGGGGGCAACCGAGCACGCCGGAACGGTCTATGGCGCACACCTGGCATGGTCGGGAAATCACCGGCAATGCATTGAGTGGCTGCATGACGGGCAGTTCCAGTGGCAGATGGGCGAATGGCTGGCACCGGGTGAAGTGCGTCTGGCCCCCGGCGAGGCGCTTGTTTCGCCAGAGATGTTCGCTTCCTGCTCGAACAACGGTTTCAACGGGCTGGCCGCTAATTTCCACGCCGCTGTGCGCGGGTTGATACCTTGGCAGGGCGGTACGATGCGTCCGCGTCCGGTGCATCTGAATACTTGGGAAGCCGTCTATTTCGATCATCACATTGACGAACTCAAAGCCTTGGCCGACGCGGCGGCGGACGTCGGCGTCGAACGTTTCGTGCTGGACGACGGCTGGTTTCACGGACGCCACCATGACCGTGCGGCACTCGGCGACTGGTGGCCGGATGAGGGGAAATACCCGAATGGTCTGATGCCGCTGGCTCAGCACGTGCTGGATCGAGGCATGGAGTTCGGCTTGTGGGTCGAACCGGAAATGGTCAATCCAGACAGCGATCTGTTTCGAGCGCATCCGGACTGGGCGCTACAGCTTGAAGGCCGTCCCTTGCTGACGATGCGTAATCAGCTGGTGCTTGATGTGGCGCGCCCCGAAGTGGGCGACTACCTGTTTTCCCGGCTTGATGCGCTCCTGAACGCCGTGCCGATCAGCTACCTGAAATGGGACATGAACCGTGACCTGACTACGGCGGGTGACGCGCAGGGGCGCGCGGCCTACCGGTCGTTCGTGCGTGCCTTGTACGCGCTGCTCGGGCGCGTCAGGGCAGCGCACCCGGCCGTGGAAGTCGAGACCTGTGCCTCGGGTGGGGCGCGTATCGATTTTGGCGTGCTGGCGCATACCCATCGCGTATGGACCAGCGACTGCAACGATGCTCTTTCTCGCGTAGCCATTCAGCGGGGTGCGCTGCAATTCTTCCCGCCGGAGATTCTCGGTGCTCATATCGGCCCGGCTCCTGCCCACACTACGGGGCGTAGCCAGTCGCTGAATTTCCGCGCTGGGGTCGCCTTGCCTGGCCACCTGGGCATCGAGACTGATGTTCGCCATCTTGATGCTGAACAGCGTCTGGCGCTTAAACAATGGGTTAATTTATACAAGGAACTGCGCGACCAACTGCATCACGGGCGGGTATGGTGCGGCGAGTCGGGTGATGGCGTGGTCTGGCAGGCGCATGGTGACGAGCAAGCGCGCGAGGTGATCGTGTTCGTCTACCGGCTGACACCGACGACGCACCGCTACACGCCACCTTTGCGTTTGCCCTTGCTCAACAAGACAATCAGCTACCGCATCTGCCGACTTGATCCGACGCCTGCGGAATGGACCAGCTCGCCGCTCAATGACGCCTTGATCGCGGCGGCTGGCGGTCATGGGGAACCCATACAAGCGCATGGTGCCTGGCTGGCAGAGGCTGGTCTGCCTCTGCCGCGCATGCTTGGAGAAACGGCGCTGATCTATCGCTTCAGCGCCTGTTGATGTAAATCAGCTGACGAGGCTGGCGCCAGCGGAGGCGTGGCAGACGTAGATCGATGCGTCCAAACCGCTGGCAGCGCGGTATTCTGCGGTGACGGCGGCGCGGACTGGGTCGACCAATTCCTGCGGCATCAGTGCGACCACGCAGCCGCCGAATCCGCCGCCGGTCATGCGAACACCACCGGAATTGCCGAGAACCCGCTTGACGATATCGACTAACGCGTCGACCGGCGGGACGGTGATCTCGAAATCGTCGCGCATCGAGGCGTGCGAGTCGGCCATCAGTTGCCCGATGCGGTTCAGGTCGCCTGTTTTCAAGGCCTCAGACAAGTCGATTGCACGCTGGCTATCGGTAATGATGTGACAGGCACGGCGGGCGACAAGCGGATCAAGCCCGGCTTTTCGAGCGTCGAAACTTGGCAGGTCGACATCACGCAAGGCCTTGACACCAAAGAAGCGTGCTGCCTCTTCGCATTGCTCACGGCGGGTGTTGTATTCGCTGCCGACCAGACCACGCTGGACGTTGGAGTTGATGATCACAACAACGATGTCGCGCGGCATTTCAACCGACTGCGTGACCAGGCTGCGGCAGTCGATCAACAGTGCATGATCGGCTTCGCCTTGCGCCGAGATCAGTTGATCCATGATGCCGCAGTTGCAGCCAACGAAGCGGTTCTCGGCGCGCTGGCCGATCAGGGCGATTTCGGTTGGCGTGATCTCGAGCTGGTACAGGGATTTGAAAAACTGTCCGACGGCGACTTCAAGCGACGCTGAAGAACTCAGGCCGGCACCCTGGGGGACGTTACCGCTGATGACCATGTCGGCGCCGCCAAGAGCGTAGCCGGCTTCGAGCAGGTGCTTGACCACTCCGCGCACGTAGTTGGCCCAGAGGCGGTCGTTGAGAGGTTCAATTGGCGCGTCGAGGTTGAATTCATCCTGCTCATTGCCATAATCGACTGAGATGACACGCACCCGGCGGTCGCTCCGGGCCGAGCCGGAAATGGCGGTGTGGTAGTCAATCGCACACGGCAGGACAAAGCCGCCGTTGTAATCGGTATGTTCACCGATCAGGTTGACGCGCCCCGGTGCCTTTACGGTGACGGCGGCCGGGGCCGCGAAGGCAGTAGCGAAAGCAGATCGGGTATTTTCTGTTGGAGACATGGCTTTGCTCAAGTTCAGGCTTCGTTGAAGTGGACATCGCTGAGCGCGCACAGGCGTTCGGCGGCTTGTTCGGGCGTCAGGTCGCGCTGGGTTTCGGCCAGCATTTCGTAACCGACCATGAATTTGCGCACGGTGGCGGAGCGCAGCAAGGGCGGGTAGAAGTGCGCGTGAACCTGCCAGTGGTCACCGCTTTCTCCGTTGAACGGTGCGCCATGCCAGCCCATCGAGTAAGGGAAGGAACACTGGAACAGGTTGTCGTAGCGGCTGGTCAGTTTCTTCAGCGCTAGCGCCAGATCCTGCCGTTGCGGGGTGTCGAGATCCGGCAACTGGCGAATGTGGGCTTTCGGCAGCAATAGCGTCTCGAACGGCCATGCAGCCCAGTAGGGAACGACGGCAA
Organism: Burkholderiales bacterium; assembly: GCA_038316625.1. Taxonomy (GTDB): domain Bacteria; phylum Pseudomonadota; class Gammaproteobacteria; order Burkholderiales; family Rhodocyclaceae; genus Propionivibrio. The sequence continues at coordinate 21,262 of JBBQAT010000014.1, read as the reverse complement.
GCCAGTGCTCGGTCTCGACGACGACGCGCTCTCCACCTGATTCCTGAGTGGCGTAGTCGAGCAGCAGCGGTCGGCCGTGCGCTGCGAAGTAAGCGCGCTGATTTTTGTCTTCATGGGACGCTTCGTTGGGCAGGAAGCTGTTGGCCCAGATCTGGCCATGCGGATGCGGGTTCGAGCAGCCCATCATGGCACCCTTGTTTTCGAAGACCTGCACCCAGGGGTAGAGCGCGCCGAGTTCCGTGGTCTGCTCGCACCAGGTTTCGATGATTTGCACAATGGCTGGCTGCGTCAATTCCGGCAAGCTCTTGCTGTGATCGGGCGAGAAGCAGATGACGCGACTCGTGCCGCGCGCACTGCCGGTCTGGAACAGCGGATTCGATGACTCGGGAGCATCAGGCGCGTCGGTAGTCAGCGCTGCAAAATCGTTGGTGAAAACGAAGGTTCCGCTGTAGTCGGGATTGCGTTCGCCGGTGACGCGCAGGTTACCGGCACACAGGAAACAGTCGGGATCGTGCGCCGGGCGGACGCTGCGGTCCGGCGTTTCCTGCTGGCCCTGCCAGGGACGCTTGGCGCGGTGTGGAGAAACCAGAACCCAGGTGCCGGTGAGCGGGTTGAGGCGGCGATGCGGATGGTCGGTCGGATCAAACATTTCGTGCTATTCCAATGATTTAATGGCTGAAGATCGCATTTTAAGCTACCAGGAAATGCATGTTGAAATTACCCTCGGCCGTTAGCGAATTGAGCCTATTTGTCCATATGTAGGGTGCTCGGAGAAGCTCATGACCAAAGGCTCTCCCGGCATATGCTCCGAAGATGGCCGTCTTTATTGCCTTTCAGGGCAGGTGTCGAGGCAAACTACTTGAGAGCATAAGGTCGTTCTCCGTCCCGGAAGACATAACGCGTACGCATCACCAGATCCTGTCCGTAGTTGCCGAAGCGCTTTCCAAAAAGGTTGATTCCGCCTACGTTGCGCGCGTCTTCCTTGACCTCGAGTCGCAAGCAAATGTGAGGGTTCTCGCCAATTCCCAGTTGTGGAAGGCTTATGTCTGAAATCTTTTCGCCGTCAACAAAAGCTCCGTCGGCCGAAATTCGCCATATCTTCAATACCCCGTACTGCGTTTGCTCAATTGGCCACCACTCCGGGGTGAGTCGTCCGCGAACCCCGCCAAAATCTCCCGGGCTGGTCCACGTGCCAACTTCAACTCCGTTGATGCTGAGCGAGATATCGGACGGCCAGTCAAGGTCGTATTCCGGCGCTTCGGAGCAGATTTCCATGGAAAACTGAATCTCCGCAGCTTCTGCTCCATAGGGCGTGTTGTTCGGGAAATCGTACTCGACGAAGCCTTGGCGGAACCAAAGAATCTGTGCGAAAACGTGCTCGGGTTCGTAGAAGCTTCTTGGGTCATCGATCATCCCGATGTACTTTGTCTGGGTGGCCAGGCCGCAGGTTGGTGTGACCTTGATGCGCCGATAGTTCCCGACCGGCATTGAGACCTCGACCACATCACTGGCTGATTCAATGGCAACACCGGGCATTCTGAAATGAACTTCGTCAAATCGCTTTGAAATGAGCTTTTGTTGCCCCCGAGTTCCGGGCAGGTATTGCACATTCACCAAGCCCGCTGACTCGAGTTGCTTGAGGTGAAAAGCGGTTGTTGATTGAGGAAGATTTATGGCTTCTGCCAGAGCAGAGAGATTTAGCGATTGATGCGACAGCAGGCTAAGCATCAGGATGCGTGTTTCATTGCCCAGCACCTGCATAACCTTTATGCCCTGTTCTCCATCCATGTAGAGGGTCTTGTTTCCGGCAACTATCATGAGTCATTTCTCCCAATTGTGATCGGATGTTACCGCTAAACCACCGGGTTTGTACTGTGAGAAGCACCGCGCTTTAACACCGATTATTGTTGGAGTTTGATTCGTTTGGATGGACTCTTCCCTCGTGAAGCCAGCACTCTCTGCTGACTCAGCCAGTTCCCTTGTAGCACCTGAACGCGGACGATCATTTGACGTCGCCGCGCCCCCATTTTTAACACCGTGCCGAGAATTGCCGACCACGAATGCTGAAATTAGAGCGACTGACGGCTAGTTCGTTTTGCTTTCTTGCCCGGCGGGTGTCCTCCAGTACGAAAAGAGGAAGCCCAGATTCAGTCCGCCACGTTCAAAAAAGCGTTGCATCAGGCAGAACAGGCACAGGAGTACACCGATGGCGATGCGCGTCCACCATGAACTGAGTGTGCCATCGAAGGCGATCAAGGACTGGATGACGCCCAGAATCAGTACGCCGACCAGTGAGCCGGCGACATAGCCGACGCCGCCCGTCAGTAGGGTGCCACCGATCACGGCCGCAGCGATGGCGTCCATTTCCAGCCCCAGTGCATGCAAGCCGTAACCGGAGAGCATGTAGAAGGTCACCAGAATACCGCCCAGCGCAGAGCAGAATCCGCTCAGGGTATAGACCAGGATTTTGGTCTGACCGACCGGTAATCCCATCAGTAGGGCCGAACGTTCGTTACCGCCAATGGCATAGACAGTTCGGCCAAAGCGCGTGTATTGGGCGAGAAAGATGGCGAAGGCCAGTGTCAGTAACGCGATGACGGCGCTGACAGAGACCGAGGCTTCGTCTGAACCGATGCGATATTGAGAGATTGCTGCATACGTCTCATCGGTAATGGAGATCGAGTCGATGCTGATGACGTAGCACAGTCCGCGCGCCAGGAACATGCCGCCGAGCGTGACGATGAAAGGCTGTAGTTTGAACGTGTGAATCAGTACCCCCATCATCATTCCGAACGCGGAGCCCATGACCAGAACCAGCGGAATCACGCCCCAGATGCTCCAGTGATGTTGCTCGACCAGAGACGCTGTGACCATCGTGGTCAGCGCCACGATAGAACCAACGGAAAGATCGATGCCGCCGGTGAGAATCACAAAGGTCATGCCGATGGCGACGACGGTGACGAAGGCGTTATCGATCAGCAGATTGAGGAAGACTTGCAGCGAGAAGAAGCTGTCATAGGACACCGAACCGAATCCGAAAAGGAGAACGAACAGCAGGCTGGTGACAATCAGCGGCAAGCTCCGCGCATTGATTCCATGTGCAAAATTCATGCGACTACCCCTTTGTGGAACATGTGTTTGGCGAGCAAGGCACGTAGCGCGGACGACTGGATCAGGCAAACGGCAAACACAACGATGGCTTTGACCACCATGTTGATTTCAGGCGGAACGCCGAGCGAATAGATGGCGTAGGTCAGTGTCTGGATGATCAGTCCGCCGAGCAGTGTGCCGATCAGGTTGAAGCGTCCACCGGCCAGCGAGGTGCCGCCAAGCGCTACGGCCAGAATCGCGTCAAGCTCAAGCATAAGGCCCGCGTTGTTGGCGTCCGCGCTCTTTATGTTGGAGGTGACGATCAGAGCCGCGATGCCGGCAGTGAGCGAACAGAAGGCATACACCCAGAAGACCAGCGCGCGTGCGCTGATTCCGGAGAAACGGGCGGCGACCGGGTTGACGCCGACGGCTTCGATGAAGAGGCCCAGCGCGGTGCGATGGACCATGAACAGCAGGGCGATCAACACCACGGCGACGATGTAGAGCGAAAACGGAATGCCAAGCAGAAAACCGTTGCCAATGAAGAAGAAGGGCTCGTAATAAACCGTGACGATCTGGCCTTCGGTAATCAGTTGCGCGACGCCTCGACCGGCGACCATCAGGATCAGCGTGGCAACGATTGGCTGCATGCCTGCGCCGGCAACCAGCAAACCGTTCCATAACCCACAGAGCAGGGCGACCAGCAGGGCACAGATGATGGCCGCCGGCATCGGCACGTTCGACACGTAGGTCTGCACGCCATCCTGAATGACCAGAGAACCGCCGATCATCGAGGCGACAACGGCACCAGCAATGGCCACCGTGGCGCCAACCGAGATGTCAATGCCGCGTGTGGCGATGACCAGCGTCATGCCCATGGCGATCAGCAACATCGGCGCGGCGCGGTTCAAAATGTCGATTACGCTGCCGTAGAGGTGGCCATCCTTGATCTCGATGTCGAAAAAGCCACGGTTGAAGTAGAAGTTGACCATGCACATCAGGGTCAGCGTCACGCAAGGCCAGAATAGCTGGCTGTGCGTGAGATTTCGGAGTTTCTCGTTCATGCTTCGGCCCCTGCAATCATCCGGAATACGCTTTGCTCATCGGCATCCTTGCCGCTGATTTCACCAATCTTTTGCCGGTCGCGCAGTACGGCGATGCGGTCACTGACACGCAAAACTTCACTCATTTCCGAGGAAATGAACAGGATCGCCAGGCCTTTGCGGCATTGAGCCTTGACCAATTCCATAATCTCCAGTTTTGCAGCGATATCGATGCCGCGTGTGGGTTCGTCGAGGATAAGCATCTTCGGATCGGTGGCCAGCCAACGCGCCAGAAGCGCCTTTTGCTGGTTGCCGCCGGAAAGTTGACCGATGGGTTTTTCGGCATCCGGTGTGCGGATGCCTAGTTGCTTGATGTATTGGTCCGCAATCGCCGTTTGCGCACGTTTGGGCAGGTAGTGGAAGACGCCGCGTCGGGCTTGCAGGGCCAGAATGATGTTCTCGCGGATCGACAGGTCGGCGACGATGCCCTCAGTCTTGCGGTCTTCTGGACAGAAGGCGATGCCCTGTTGTACTGCCTTGCTCGGCGAGTTGAGTTTGACCAGCTTGCCGTCGACCCGGATGGTTCCTTTATCGGCGTGGTCGATGCCGAACAGCATGCGCGCGGTTTCGGTGCGGCCGGACCCGAGCAGACCACCAAGACCGAGCACCTGTCCCTGATAGATGTCCAGGTCAATTGGGCGCATGTTTCCGATCGATCCGAGTCCCTGGGCCGAAACAAAGGGCTTGTCCGCCACGCGGCTTTCATTGTTGGCGTCTTGTGCGGCGTAACTTGATTCATTGATTTCGCGGCCGACCATGGTATTGATCAGGTCCAGCCGGGAAAGCGCGCTGGCCCTGTATTCGCCGATGAACTCGCCATTTCTCAGCACCGTGATTCGGTCGGAGATGGCATAGGTCTGGTCGAGGAAGTGGGTGACGAAGAGAATCGCCATGCCCTTGGCCTTGAGTTGACGCAAGGCTTTGAATAGCCGCTCAACTTCGTCTTCATCCAGGCTGGAGGTTGGTTCGTCGAGAATCAGCACCTGCGCTTCGGTACTCAATGCGCGGGCGATGGCCACCATCTGCTGGATGGCGACCGGAAACGTCGAGAGGGTCTGATTGACGTCGATGTGGATGTTCAGTGCGGCCAGTGCCGCTGTCGATTCGCGTTCGATGGCCTTCCAGTCAATGGCGAAACCGTGCATCGGGAAACGGCCGATAAAAATGTTCTCGGCAACCGAGAGGTTGGGGCAGAGATTGACTTCCTGATAGACGGTACTGATGCCGATTTTTTGAGCTTCATTTACTGACGTGGGCTGGATTGCCTGCCCCTTGAGCCGAATTTCACCACTGTCCGGCAGTTCGACTCCGGTCAGCGCCTTTATTAGCGTCGATTTGCCCGCGCCGTTCTGACCCATGACCGCATGGACTTCGCCGGGAAAAAGCCGCAATTGCGCGTCTTTCAACGCGACGACTCCTGGGAAGCTTTTGCAGATATCTTTCATTACCAGAATGGGTTCTGCACTCATGAAACGAGACTCCCTTGAGGTGGACAAACGACCCGGAAATGGGCCGTTTGTCGGTGTTGCTTTCTTGCTTTATGTCCGGTTTCCCGGATCCGTTTCAATCTACGCTATATCAGTACTTGCGGTTCGGGAATTCCTTGGCGGCGGTTTCCATCGGGAACACGCCTTCCTTGGTCTTGACCCACTTTGGCTGCTCTTTGCCGGCTTTGACTTCCTTCACTACCGTCATCAGTTGCGGACCGAGTTGCGGGTTGCATTCGACTGTAACGTTCAGCTTGCCGGCCATCATGGCTTCGAAGGCACCCTTGACGGCGTCGATCGAGACAATGATGATGTCCTTGCCCGGCTTCATGCCTGCAGCTTCGATCGCCTGGATGGCACCGATGGCCATGTCGTCGTTATGCGCGAACAGAACCTGGATGTTCTTGTCCGTCTTCAGGAAGGCTTCCATGACTTCCTTGCCCTTGGCACGGGTGAAGTCACCGGTTTGCGAACGGGTGATCTTGAAGCGTGACTCGCCCTTGATCCCTTCTTCAAAACCCTTCTTGCGCTCGATGGCCGGTGCTGAACCAACGGTGCCTTGCAGTTCGACGATATTCACGTCGCCTGGGGTCTTGTAGTTGTCCACCAGCCATTTGGCGGCTTTTTGCCCTTCTTCCGTGAAGTCGGAGCCGATCATGGTGACATACAGCGAGGGATCCTTGGTTTCAATGCTGCGGTCGGTCAGGATGACCGGAATTTTGGCTTTCTTGGCTTCCATCAGCACGGTGTCCCAACCGGTCGTGACCACCGGGGCAAAGGCGATGACGTCAACTTTCTGGGCGATATAGCTGCGGATGGCCTTGATCTGATTTTCCTGCTTTTGCTGCGCGTCCGAGAACTTGAGTGTGATGCCGGCGGCCTTGGCAGCGTCTTTGATCGAAACAGTGTTTGCGGTACGCCATTCGCTTTCGGCGCCAACCTGAGCAAAACCCAAGGTGAGCGCCGAGGCGCTCGTGGAGAATGCAAGACTACCCACAACTAAACCAGCGGCAATGGCGGAAAGTACTGATCTTCTGGATTTCAACATGTTGATACTCCTCTGAGGTTGATAGGACACCGGTTTACCCGGATGTTTTTCCCCGTTGTTACGGGCTTGCAACGCACCTGTCGTTTGATGACAGCAGGTTCGCTAATACGGTCCGCAGTCAGGATCGACGCAGCCCGAATGTCAGGTCATTCAAATGCTTGGTTTCAGTATAGCAAAACAATCAATAAAAGTTGTAACAAACAATATTTATTAATTCAATAGGCTTCGTGCGAATCCTGTTGAATACGCGGTAACGTGTTCTAAGCAGTCACCGCAGTGTTTCAAGGTGCAGGCTCGTTTCCTTTAATCGAATGATCCATGCACTTTTACAGCCCCAATAGGGGGAGCTATTGACCGCCGATCCCCCTCTGCCTAACGCTTCAATTTTGCCCACCGTCGCTTAACGGCGCAGGCTAAATGTCAGATCATTCCAGTTGATTTCATTCTTGAACGCCGGGATCTCGGTCTTGCCGTCGATCAGCAGGAATTCGATACCGAAGATTTCGGCCATGATGCGCAGATATTCCGGCGTGATGGCCTGACTATATACGGAGTGGTGTGCCGCACCCGCCAGAATCCAGGCCTCGGCAGCCACCTCCAGACTTGGCAGGGCCTTCCACACGGCACGTGCGACGGGCAGTTTTGGCAGTGCGCGCGGTTGCTCTACCGTCTCGACGGCATTTACGATGAGACGGAAACGATCACCCATGTCGATCAGGCTGGCGTTGAGCGCCGGGCCGGGCTGGGCCGTGAAGATTAGACGCGCAGGCGCGTCCTTTCCACCGATACCCAGGTGTTGCACGTCGAGCAGTGGCTTTCCGCTGGCAATGGACGGGCAGACTTCGAGCATGTGGGCACCGATAACCAGTTCGTTACCCGGCGTGAAATCATAGGTGTAATCCTCCATGAACGAGGTGCCACCGGGCAGACCGTGGCCCATGACCTTGGCGGTGCGTAGCAGGGCGGCCGTTTTCCAGTCGCCCTCGGCACCAAAACCAAAGCCTTGTTGCATCAGTCGCTGGCAGGCGAGGCCCGGGAGTTGCGAAATGCCATAGAGGTTTTCAAACGTGGTGGTAAAGGCGCTGAAGCCGCCCTGCACGAGGAAGTTCTTCATGCCCAGTTCGATTTTTGCCGCATCGACCAGATGCTGGCGTTTTTCGCCACCCAGTTTTACGACATCGGACAGTTGGTAGGTGGCTTCGTATTCTTCAACGAGTTTAGCGACATCAGCATCGGATACAGCCTCGACCGACTTGACGAGATCGCCCATGGCGTAGCCATTGACCGAGTAGCCGAACTTGATCTGCGCCGATACCTTGTTACCCTCAGTAACCGCCACTTCGCGCATGTTGTCGCCAAAGCGCGCGACCTTCATGCGGCGGCTGTCATAAACGGCAGCAGCGACGCGAATCCAGCGGTCGATCTTGCGGTGTGCGCCGGCATCCTGCCAGTGGCCAACGACGACGGTGTATTGCTGGCGCATGCGGGCACCGATGAAACCGAACTCGCGACCGCCGTGGGCGCACTGGTTCAGATTCATGAAGTCCATATCCATGGTATCCCACGGAATTTGTGCGTTGAGCTGCGTATGGAATTGCAGGTAGGGCTTTTCCAGCACTGACAGGCCACCGATCCACATCTTGGCTGGCGAGAAGGTATGCAGCCAGGTGATGATGCCGATGCAATTGTCCGAATGGTTGGCATCGCGGCAGACAGCCAGGATTTCATCCGGCGTCTTGACGGTCGGCTTGAGAACGATCTTGACCGGAAAATTACCGGCAGCGTTCAGTCCATCAACCACGACTTGCGCGTTTTCAGCGACCTGCTGCAGAGTTTTTGGACCGTACAGATGCTGGCTGCCGACGACGAACCAAACTTCCAGTTTTTTGAAGAATTCCATTATTGCTGTCCTTTTGTGGCGTGTCCGCTGTATCGGACGATTGATGGATGGAGTTAAATAGCCGCTTTTGACGGTCTGCTTGTAATGGGTATCAGGCTTCCGCCTCGGCATAGAGCGGCTCGGCCTGTTCCGACCAGTTCAGGTAACGCTTGTACAGCCGCTCGAAGTGGGCAACGGCGTCGGGTTCAGGCTGATAGACATGCTCGATCCGGCTGGCCATGGCGTTCTGGGCCGCTGCGACGTCAGCGTAGGCGCCCGCTGCAACCGCCGCAAAGATCGCTGCTCCGAGGGCGCAGCATTGGTCGGACTCGACGACTTCGATTGGACGATTCATCACGTCGGCGCAGACCTGCATCACGGTTGGAGACTTGCGGGCAATACCGCCAAGCGCAACCACGCTTTCAACCGGTACCCCCTGGTCGATGAAGCATTCCATGATGGCGCGGGCTCCAAAAGCGGTGGATGCGATGAATCCACCGAACAAGGTCGGTGCATCAGTGCCAAGGTTCAGGTCGGTGATGACGCCTTTCAGGCGCTGGTTGGCGAACGGCGTGCGACGGCCATTGAGCCAGTCGAGAACAACGGGAAGGTGCGCATAATCTATATTTTTGGCCCACGCTTCGGTCAGCGCCGGAAGCAGGTTGTTTTCGATCTGCTGTAATTGTGGTGCCAGTGTGGGGTTTTGTTGAGCCGCCAGTTGCAGCGGCCAACTCAGCAAACGCGAGAACCAGGCATACATATCGCCAAAAGCGGATTGACCGGCTTCCAGACCAATTTTCCCCGGCACGACGCTGCCGTCCACCTGGCCGCAGATACCCTGAATGGCCCGATTCTGGATGACTTTCTCGTCAGCGATCAGGATGTCGCAGGTCGATGTGCCAATGACTTTCACCAAGGCGTAGTCGCTGGCTCCCGCGCCAACAGCGCCCATATGGCAGTCGAAAGCACCACCAGAGATCATGACGTCTGTGGGCAAGCCGAGCCGGTCGGCCCACTCTGCCGTAATGCGACCAACGGGCAGATCGGCGGTAAAGGTGTCTTTGAACAGCGGGTAGGGCAGGTCTTCGACCAAGCAAGGATCAAGTTCGGCGAGGAAATTCTTGTCCGGCAAGCCACCCCATTCTTCGCACCACAGCGACTTGTGGCCAGCAGAACAACGCCCGCGTTTGATGTTTTCCGGTCGTGTGGTGCCGGACAACAAGGCCGGGACCCAGTCGCACAACTCAATCCAGCTTTTTGCGGCAGCGCGGACCGTGGCGTCCTGGCGCGAGACGTGCCATATCTTGGCCCAGAACCATTCCGACGAATAAACGCCGCCAATGTAACGGCTGTAATCGGGGTGACGTCCGCTTTGGCACAGCGCAGTGATGGCTTCGGCTTCAGCGATGGCCGTGTGGTCTTTCCACAGTACAAACATCGCATTGGGGTTGCTGGCAAATTCTGCTCTGAGAGCCAATACGTTGCCGTCGGCATCGATCGGTGCCGGCGTCGAACCGGTCGTGTCAACACCAATGCCAACGATGGCTTGCCGTTGCGACTCACTCAGTGCGGCGACGGTTTCGCGCACGGCAATCGTCATTGATTCGATGTAGTCCATCGGGTGATGACGGAACTGGTTTGCCATGGGCTCATTGAAGAGCCCCTCTGACCAGCGCGGATAGTAGGCAACCGCCGAAGACATCTCGGTTCCATCGTTCGCATTAACCGCCAGCGCCCGTACGGAATCGCTGCCGAAGTCAAGTCCAAGTACGATTGTCTCTGCCATTTCTTGTAACTCCGTTCCTGAAGCAGGGTGTTTGTATGGACCGAACAATATGGACTTTTTGCCTAGCTCTGTCAGGTTTCCATGGTCATGTATATGTACAAAATGGCTTAGGTGTTGGGTTTTGTATGGAACTTATTTGGATTATTTGAGAGAGAAATGTCGTAAATATGGATAAACAGGCTTATATTGATGCTTTAGGCAGGAAACTGCTTCCATATTTGTTGCAGTTGGATGTAACTTAGTTGTGTAACATTTTGTGACATCATGTTACCGCCTGATAATCGTAGTCGATTTCCATCTGGAGTGGATTTCTGGGGTCAAGGTGCCGTTGGGGCGATCACTACTCGAAAGAGGGGCGTTTCTGACGTGTTGCCAGGCTGGAGAACACTCCGGATTCGTTGTTTGCTCGGGTGGTCAGGGAAGTGCCAAGATCGTTCGAAGGTTGGATGGTGATTTGAAGTACTTATTATTAATAAATATTTTTTCATTTGAATCGGAGGCTTGATCATGAACAGAAGGAAAATGCTTACAGTTGCGCTGGTGATTGGTGCCATGGGTGTTGTGCCCTTTGCATATGCCCAAGGCAAGGGCCTGGTTGGCGTCTCCATGCCGACGAAGTCGTCCGCTCGCTGGATTGACGATGGCAATAACATGGTCAAGTACCTGAAAGAAGCAGGTTACACGGCCGACTTGCAGTACGCTGAAGATGACATCCCCAATCAGCTCGCACAGATTGAAAACCTCGTCACCAAGGGGGCCAAAGTTCTCGTGATCGCCGCCATTGACGGTACAACGCTTTCCGACGTGCTGCAAAAGGCGGCTGACAAGGGCGTCAAGGTTATCTCCTATGACCGCCTGATCACCAAGACCAAGAATGTTGACTACTATGCCACCTTCAACAACACTGAAGTCGGTGTGTTGCAGGCCACCACGCTGGTCGATGCGCTGAAACTGAAAGAAGGCAAGGGTCCGTTCAATATCGAACTGTTCGGTGGTTCGCCTGACGATACCAACGCCTTCTATTTCTATGATGGCGCCATGAAGGTTCTCAAGCCCTATATTGATAGCGGCAAGCTCGTCGTTCGCAGCAAGCAAATGGGTATGGACAAGGTTGGTACGCTGCGCTGGGATGGTGCTGTTGCCCAGGCTCGCATGGACAATCTGCTCTCCGCCTACTACGGCAAGGAAAAGGTTCACGCCGTTCTGTCACCCTATGACGGTCTGTCCATCGGTATCCTCTCCTCGCTGCGTGGCGTTGGTTACGGTTCAGCCGGGCAACCCTGGCCGTTCGTAAGTGGTCAGGATGCGGAAGTTCCGTCGGTTAAGTCGATCATCAAGGGCGAGCAGTACTCCACCATCTTCAAGGATACGCGTGAGCTGGCCAAGGTTACGGTCAAGATGGTTGATGCGGTCATGACAGGTTCGAAGCCGGAAATCAATGACACCACGACCTACAACAATCTGGTCAAGGTCGTTCCGTCCTACCTGCTCAAGCCGGTTGCTGTTGATAAGACCAACTACAAGAAGGTCCTGATTGATAGCGGCTATATCACGGAAGACAAGCTGAAATAATGTAATAGGAATTTCGGCGCGCTCTGCCATGCGGAGCGCGCCGTTTTCACGATACTACTTGGGGCGCAGGCCCCTTGATCAATACAGAAGCAAGGGTGAATCGGTGGGATCCATTCTGGAAATGAAAGGGATCACCAAGCGTTTTACGGGCGTAGTGGCTCTGAAAGACGTGAATTTGGTGGTCCAGACGGGCGAAATACACGCCATCTGTGGCGAAAACGGGGCCGGCAAATCGACCCTGATGAAAGTGCTCAGCGGCGTACACCCGCACGGCACCTACGAAGGCGACATTATTTTTGAAGGACACGCGGTCCAGTTTGACTCGATCCGCGACAGCGAGGAAGAAGGCATCATCATCATCCACCAGGAACTCGCCCTGGTCCCGCTGATGTCGATTGCCGAAAACATCTTTCTCGGCAACGAAGAAGCCAGGCTAGGGGTGATTGATGCCAATGCGACGCATCGTCGCACGGTCGAACTGCTCAAGAAAGTCGGGCTTAACGAATCGCCTGACGAACTGATTACCAATCTCGGCGTTGGCAAACAACAACTGATCGAGATCGCCAAGGCGCTCTCGAAGAAGGTCAAGCTGCTCATCCTCGACGAGCCGACCGCCAGTTTGAACGAGAACGACAGTCAGGCCTTGCTGGATCTCCTGCGGGAATTCAAGGCGCAAGGCATGACCATGATCATGATCTCGCACAAACTCAATGAAATCGCCAGCATTGCCGACTCGATCACCGTTCTACGCGATGGCTCCACCGTGCAGACCATGGATTGTCGTGAGGCCCCGGCCAACGAAGACGTGATCATTCGTCACATGGTCGGTCGTGAAATGGCTGATCGCTACCCGCACCATGAGCCCGATATCGGCGAAACCGTCTTTGAAATCAAAGATTGGGTCGTCTACCACGAGCAGCACGCGGACCGGAAATTCATCAAAGGCATCAACTTCCACGTTAAGCGCGGAGAAATCCTCGGTATTGCAGGACTGATGGGCTCCGGCCGTACCGAACTGGCTATGAGCATTTTCGGCCGCACCTACGGCCGCAATATCACCGGCAAGGTGTTGCTCAACGGTAAAGAAATTGACGTCAGCACCGTTCAGAAGGCCATTAGCCACGGTATCGCCTACCTTACCGAAGACCGTAAGGGCTACGGTCTCGTGCTCGAGAACGAAATCAAGCACAACATCACGCTGGCCAACCTGCCGGGCGTATCGCGATTCGGTGTCATCAACGAGGCGAAGGAATACTCTGTTGCCAAGGACTACCAGAAGAAAATCAATATCCGTTGCCCGGACGTCTTCCAGTACGTCAGCAACCTGTCGGGCGGCAACCAGCAAAAGGTTGTTCTCAGCAAATGGCTTTTTGCCGGACCGGATATTCTGATTCTCGACGAACCGACGCGCGGTATCGACGTCGGGGCCAAGTACGAAATCTACTGTCTCATCACCCAACTAGCCAAGGAGGGTAAATGCGTCATCCTCATTTCCTCGGAAATGCCGGAGCTGCTGGGGATGACGGATCGTCTTTACGTCATGAATGAAGGCGAGTTCATCGCCGAGATGAACACCGCCGACGCCAGCCAGGAAAACATCATGCGCGCCATCGTTACCGCAGGGAGAGATTGAAATGAACAGCAAAACTGAAGCAATAGCACCGACCGCCGAAACGGTCACGGTACCCAACTTCATCAAGAAGAATATTCGCGAGTATGGAATGCTGTTCTCGCTTGCCGTGATCATGGTGTTTTTCCAGTACATGACCGACGGAACGCTGATGCAGCCGCTCAACCTCACGAACTTGTTGCTGCAAAACAGCTACATCGTGATCATGGCGCTAGCCATGTTGCTAGTGATCGTTGCCGGGCATATCGACCTCTCAGTAGGCTCGGTCGCGGGCTTTATTGGCGGGCTGGCAGCGATTTTGATGGTCCAGTTCCAGTGGCACTACGTTCCAGCCACGCTGGTGTGTGTTCTGGCAGGGGCGCTGATCGGTGGACTGCAGGGCTATTTCATCGCCTTCCATCGCATCCCGGCGTTTATCGTCACGCTGGGCGGCATGCTCGTCTTTCGCGGGGCAACGCTGGCACTCCTTGGTGGTCGGTCGGTGGGGCCTTTTCCACCGGAATTTCAGCTCCTGAGTTCGGGTTTTATCCCCGACCCGCTGGGCGGAGAGGCTCTGCGAATTACCTCGCTGCTACTTGGCGGTGTCGTGGCTGTCTGGCTCTTCTACGTAAGTTTGCGCGAGCGTGCGGACAAGTTGCGCTATGGCGCGGCGACCGAACCGCTCGGTTTCGTGATTGGCAAGAATGTCGTTTTTTCGACCGCCATCCTTGCTTTTAGTTACCAGCTCGCCACCTACAAGGGTTTGCCGAACGTTCTGATTATCATGTTTGTGCTGATGATGATCTTCGACTTTGTCACAAATCGGACGACGGTCGGTCGGCGCATATACGCGCTGGGCGGCAATGAAAAGGCCGCCCGTCTTTCGGGCATCAAGACGGAGCGCTTGTCGTTCTATACCTTCGTTACGATGGGTGTTCTAGCCGCATTGGCTGGCCTGGTTTTCGCCGCACGATTGAATACGGCGACGCCCAAAGGCGGAGTTGGATTCGAGCTCGATGTCATCGCCGCATGTTTCATCGGTGGGGCATCGGCTACCGGCGGTGTGGGCCGGGTTACCGGAGCGGTGATCGGCGCTTTCATCATGGGCGTGATGAACAACGGCATGTCCATTATTGGTCTTGGCATTGACTATCAACAGGTCATCAAGGGAATCGTTCTGGTCGCCGCCGTATTTGTCGACATCTACAACAAGAACAAGTAGCGAATCTTGGTACGAGTTACGGGGTGCATTCGCATCGTGCCCCCGATTCGTGCATACAACCGATCCGGTTGAGTCAGAACAATTGGCCGGCCAGGAGAAGCACAGCCCTTACGGGAAAGAAAATGCGCCAAATCGAGGCAGGTCAACAACTTAATCCGCTACTGCCAGGGTATTCGTTCAACATCTACCTCGTAGCCGGCACGACGCCGATCATCGAAAACGGCCCGCTCGATTTTTTCATCGACCGCAAGAATGGTATGAGCGGTTTCATCATCAACATGACGGTGAAAGGGCGTGGCAAGGTTTTTGACGGGGGGGATTCGTTTTATTCGAATCCGGGCGACTTGCTGTTGTTTCCTCCCGAGGCCACACATTTCTACGGGCGCGCACCGGATAGCCCGGACTGGTATCACCGCTGGGTTTACTTCAGGCCGCGCGCTTATTGGCTGCACTGGTTGCAGTGGCGCACCCAGATTAACAAGGTTGGCCGCCTGACGCTTACGGACAGGTCGGTGGTCAACGAGTTCGACGAGCTGTTCCAGCAAATCGAGCAGACTTACAAGGCCGGGCGGCGTTCGTCCGAGGAACTGGCCATCAATCTGCTTGAGCGATTGCTGATTCGTTGTTTCGAAGAGTCGCCCGAGCACCAATCAACGCCGATCGATGTACGCATTGAAGAGGCCTGCGAGTTCCTGTCGCGCAACCTGGCTGATGAAGTCAATCTGGATGAAATCGCCCGCCATGTCTGCCTGTCGCCGTCGCGGCTGGCGCACCTGTTCCGGGAACAGATGGGCGTCAATATCATGCGCTGGCGCGAGGATCAGCGGATGATTCTGGCCAAGCATCTACTGCACAGTACCTGTTTACCTATTGCCAAGGTCGCAACCCTCGTCGGGTATGACGATCAGATGTATTTCTCGCGGGTATTCCGTAAGCGAGTGGGTACTAGTCCGAGTGAGTTCAGGAAAAGCAGCGAGGCACCTCCTGCGAGCTGTGAAGTGCCTTCTGAAAACGTACTGATCGCTGACTTCAACGCACACCAGAACGTGCTAATGCACGCCATTCCGGAGATCAATCGATGATACCAAGCAACGCTCTCTGCCCCGATGGCCAGCCTGTGCGCCTGATCGAACTGTCTCACGCCAGCGGCGTCCGGTTGACGCTGATGGATTGGGGCGCTACCTGGCTCTCCTGTCTGGTGAAAATGGGAGAGGTCGAGCGCGAAGTGCTGCTTGGATGCGCGAAAATTCCAGACTATTTCACGCAGACGGCCTATCTCGGGGCAACGATTGGACGCTACGCCAACCGGATCGGACGATCTCAGTTTTCCAGGGGCGCTACGCAGTACCATCTGACGCCCAATCAGGATGCGCACCAGTTGCACGGTGGCCCCGATGCTTTCGATAGCCGGCGCTGGCGCATTCTGGAGCAGAGCACAGATTACGTCATTCTGGGTATTGAATCGCCGGACGGCGATCAGGGCTTCCCGGGCAAACTGGTTGCCACGGTGTGTTACCGCCTGGAAGACGGTGCCCGAATCAGTATGGAATATACGGCGACCGTTGATGTGCCGTGCCCGGTTAATTTTACCAATCATGCCTATTTCAATCTGGATGGCGGCGTGACTGACGCCCGTCAGCATGTCCTGCAGATCAAAGGCGATCACTATTTGCCAATCGACCAGGATTCCATTCCCATGGGGCCACTCGCAGCGGTCGAAGGCAGCGGCTTCGATTTCACTCGCCCCAAGCGGGTCAGCCAGGACTTCATGGCGGATGAGCAGCAAAAGGTCGCGCGCGGTTACGATCACGCCTATCTACTTGATCAAGAGTGTCGCGACATGGCCGGCGTTGCGGCCACGCTGGTCTCCGGCGATGGCTCCCTGGCCTTGGATTTGTACACGACCAAGCCCGCCTTGCAGTTCTACAGCGGGAATTTCCTGGCCGGAACGCCGTCACGCGAAGGTGGTTTCTATGAGGCTAATCAGGGGCTGGCCCTGGAAACACAGTTCCTGCCCGACAGCCCGAATCATCCCGAGTGGCCGCAGCCCGATTGCTGGGTTGAGCCCGGTGAGACCTATCGGCACATGACCGTGCTGGCGTTTCGATCGGCCTGATTGTTCAGTTTGCGGGCGGCAGTGTATTGATGGTCCGCGCTAATTCGCGGAAGTAGGCATACTTTTCCCGGTAGCGCGTTGTAGCGGAGCGATCCGGTTCCAGACGCGTACCGCTCGGGCACATCGCCGCCATGGCGTCAAGGAACGACGCATAGGTGCCCGAACCGACCGCTGCCGCGATGGCGGCCCCCAGGCAGCCCGATTCTTTCACATGCATTACTTCAACCGGCATTTCGCTGATGTCGGCCACCATCTGCATCCAGACTTCCGAACGGGCTGGGCCACCGGTGATGCGCAGCAAGCGATCACGGCCCGAGAGTGCCAGAATCCGCTCCAGATGTGAGTGCTGGGCAAAACAGATGCCTTCATAGATAGCCTGGATCAAATGCGGCAGGCCATGTGCGTTGGCCAGTCCGTAGAATCCGCCGGAAAGGTTGTCGCCAAGGTTCGAGGAGAAGAGATAGGGCAGAAACTGCACGCCGGTTTCGCCTTTTCTCAGCGTGGCGACCATCTCGTTACAGCGTTGATAGGGTTGTGCGACGTCTGGCATGAAGGTTCGTACGAACCACTCCAGATTCGAGGCTGACGTCGGGCTGCCTTCATGGACAAAGTATTTTCCGGGGATGCAATAGCGGCCCCAGGTGTAGGGATGATCGGCGGCAGGAATGTGGTCGGCAATCCAGGTTTCGATGGTCCAGGTTCCCATGGTGATGTTGATGTAGTTCGGGTCGGCCAGACCGGCGCAGACCGCTGCCGACACGACGTCGAAGAAGCCGCCATAAACTGGCGTTCCGGCCAGCAACCCTGTTTCGTCGGCGGCACGTGTCGATACTCCGGCAGAACTCTCGGTCGAGCCGATTGCCGGCGCTGTGCATTGCTGCATTTCTTCAATGCCAAAGAGCTTGAACAGTGCGGGTTCATATTCTCCCCGGTCGACGTTGAAGAGGTTGCTTCCGGAAATATTGGTGAGCTCGGCGCCAAATTCACCGGTGAACTTGTAGCGGATCCAGTCATGGGCCATGAGGATGCGATGAATGCGGCCATAGTTGCCGGCCTCGTTCTCCTTTAGCCAGGCCAGCAACGAAACGGGATGGCTCGGCCACACTTGCTGGTAAGCATAGGGGTAGGCGGTGGCGTCGACGCGATCCGCTTTCCAGTGGCGCACGAAGGAAATCGCGCGGTTGTCGGATGAAATGATACCGTTGCGCACCGGCTTTCCGTCACGGTCTACGGCGTAGAGTCCCTTGCCGTGCGCCGAAAAGCTGACGCCCCTGATATCACCCGGCTGGACGCCGCTTTTGGCAATGACCTGACGTACCGTTGAGCAAACGGTTTGCCACATCGAATCCATGTCGCGCTCGCTCCAGCCAACCGGTCCGGTCACGGCCGGGTCGTTCCGTGAGGCGACGGCTTTTTCAAGACCATGCTCATCGAACAGGCCGCTCTTGATGACGCTGCCACCAATATCCACACCCAGAAAATGAGCCAAAAGCGTCTCCAATCTTCGATAAGCAGGTCAAACGGCATGAGTTTCTTCGTCATCGATTGTATAGCTACTGGTTATTTTTCCGGCATGAGATGAGTCCCGGAATCTGCAGGATGGCTCAAGTTAAGGCAGCAAAAGTCGTTGACGGACTTGTCTCCGCCAATAACCTGATGAGGTCCAGCGCCCTAACAAGAAACTGGGAAGTACCATGTTGAATGTGACCCTGAATTGCAGCGATTCGATTGAAGCCGTATTGCCGACTGTCGAGTTGGCCATGCATACCGGGGATGTGTGCAGTATTCACAACATCAACTATCTGGGGCATCTCCAGATGGCGGCGCTGACCCTGCTGGCGATGTCTGGGAGTTTGATGGATTCGGCGACCGGACAGATTTATCAGCCGCACCCTGGATTTCAGTTACTCGGAATTGACGAGCACGGAGTAGCCAAAACGATGGTGATGTAAGGCGGTTTATCCGTCTTTTGTGGTCCTGAGGGGGCGAATCGTTTTATAGTTACGCCTATGACACTCAAGATCGCAATTGCCCAAATCAACGCCACGGTCGGCGACCTCGCCGGCAACGCTGCGCGTGTTCTCGATTTTGCCGAACGCGCCAAGGTGCTCGGTGCCGACTTGCTGCTGACGCCTGAACTCGTGCTCTGCGGCTATCCGCCCGAGGATCTGCTGCTGCGCGAAGACTTCTACACTGCCTGCGAACACGAACTCGATGCACTGGCCGCCGCAGTAAAGGGGATCGACGTGCTCGTCGGCCACCCGGTCGTTCGCAACGGTTCGTGTTTCAATGCCGCGACGCTGATCAGCAATGGCGTTCGCGTCGCCACCTACCACAAGCAGCGCCTGCCCAATTACGAAGTGTTCGACGAGGAACGCTATTTCGAGTCCGGCGATACGCCGTGTGTGCTGACGATCAAGGGCGTTCGTTGTGGAATCAATATCTGCGCCGATGTCTGGGAGGCTGGAACGGCCGATCAGGCGCGCGAAGCCGGCGCTGAAATCCTGCTCGTGCTCAATGCCTCCCCGTACCACATCGGCAAACAGAAACTCCGTGCCGAGGTGCTGCGCGAGCGCATCGTCGCCACCGGCTTGCCGGTGGTTTACGCCAATCTGGTCGGTGGGCAGGACGAGCTGGTTTTTGACGGTGGATCGTTTGCGCTGGATTCGCGCGGCGAAGTCCGTTGCCAGTTGCCCAAGTTCGAGGAAGCGCTGGTCGTTGTCGATTTCGTTGGCGGCGAACCACAACCGGGCCTGATCACTGAAGAGAAGGGGGTCGAAGCGGAGGTCTATCAGGCGCTGGTATTAGGAGTGCGCGATTACCTTGGCAAGAACGGTTTCCCCGGAGCGATCATCGGACTCTCTGGCGGCATTGATTCGGCGCTGACCCTGTGTGTTGCCGTCGATGCCCTGGGCGCGGACAAGGTGCGCGCGGTAATGATGCCGTCGCCCTATACCGCCGAGATCAGCCTGGCCGATTCGCGTGAAATGATCCGCTTGCTGGGCGTGCGTTACGACGAAATCGCCATCGAGCCGGCCATGACCACGTTTGCTCACCTGCTGGAGAAGGAATTTGCCGGCCTTCCGTCTGATACGACCGAAGAGAATCTCCAGGCACGCATTCGCGGCATGATCCTGATGGCACTGTCCAACAAGACCGGTTCGCTGGTTCTGACGACCGGCAACAAGTCCGAAATGGCCGTCGGTTACTGCACGCTTTACGGCGACATGGCCGGCGGTTTCGCGGTGATCAAGGACATCGCCAAAACGCTGGTCTATCGTATCTCGAACTGGCGTAATACGGTCTCTTACGCGATCCCGGAACGCATCATCACTCGTCCGCCGTCGGCAGAACTGAAACCGGGGCAGACCGATCAGGACAGCCTGCCGCCCTACGAAGTGCTCGACGCCATCGTTGAGGCCTACATGGAAAACGATCTCAGCCCGCGCGAGATTATCGCCAAAGGTTACAGCGAAGCCGATGTGCGTCGCGTCGTTCGTCTGCTTCGCATCAGCGAGTACAAGCGGCGCCAGTCGCCGGTCGGCATCCGCGTCACGCACCGTGGCTTTGGCAAGGACTGGCGCTATCCGATCACCAATCGCTATCGCGACCCATACTGAGACTCGATTTCTGTTACGATTTGGCTAACTTATCCGGGAGTAACTGCAATGAAAAAAATTGAAGCTGTCATTAAACCGTTCAAACTCGACGAAGTCCGTGAGGCGCTGTCGGAAATCGGCGTTTCCGGCCTGACCGTGACCGAAGTCAAAGGCTTCGGTCGCCAGAAGGGGCATACCGAGTTGTATCGTGGCGCCGAGTACGTCGTCGATTTTCTGCCCAAGGTCAAAATCGAGATTGTCGTTTCCGACGATGCGGTCGACGGTGCCATTGAATCAATCGTCAAAGCCGCGCGTACCGGCAAGATCGGCGACGGCAAGATCTTTGTAACGACCGTTGAGCAAGTCGTGCGTATTCGTACGGGTGAAACTGGCGAATCAGCTGTTTGACGACTCGTTTGACTAATAAAACGGTTCGCACTCAGGCGAACCGTTTTTGTTTATAGCGTCGGATTTTCGTCGTAAAGCCCTTTGATTTGGTGACCTATGCGATCCATTTGCGTTTTTTGCGGTTCGTCCTCCGGACGTGATGCGGCGTACTCTGCGGCGGCAACGAGTTTCGGGGAGTTGTTGGCCAGCCAAAGCATCGAACTGGTCTGGGGCGGCGGGAACGTGGGCCTGATGGGCATCGTGGCCGACAGCGTTCTGGCTGAAGGCGGCAAGGCCTACGGCGTGATTCCGTCGTTCATGGCCGACCGCGAACTGGCCCATCCGCAAGCGACCGAACTGGCTA
>JBBQAT010000013.1:0-50339 GCA_038316625.1 Burkholderiales bacterium | reverse complement strand
CCCTCAGGCGAAGTTTGAAGAAAACGGAAATAAACCCGAAGAAGACGCGTCAGATACGATTATCTGAAGAAGACGGACGACAAAGAAAATGCCCGTTCGTCACGGCTGGAACAAGACAGATTCAGCTCGGCGGCCACAGCAAGGGCGCACCGGTCGAACGCAGCGTCAAGGCCGCGCCCGTGACGGCGGCTCCGGCAGCCGAACAGGCACCGGTCGAAGCTCAGCCCATCCGTCCTCTGTCGGTGATGGGAATGGGCTCGTGGCCGCGTCCGAGCTGGATGTTGCGTGCGATGCACGACCGTATGGCCGGCCGCATGCCCGAGGACGAATTCCAGGCCACGGCGGACGATGCGGTCAGTCAGGCGGTTGACGCCCAGCTGCGCGCCGGCGTTGACGTCCTGACCGACGGCGAGCAGCGGCGTGATTCCTACGCCAGCTTTGTCGGCGGCATCCTGGAAAACTGCCAGCTCATACCCCTAACCGATCTGTTGCCCTACGTCAGCGATCCACAGAAGTTCGAGAAGGAACTGCGCGCGCTTGACATTCCAGCACATGAAGTCCGCCACCCCGCCGTTTTCGGTCGTATTGCCCGCCGCCAACCGCTGGCGCTGCACGAACTCAAGTACGTGCAAAGCATCTCGGACAAACCGGTGAAGATCGCCCTGCCCGGCCCCTACCTGCTGACGCGTACGATGTGGATGGAGTGCTTGTCGGATCGCGCCTACGCCTCGCGCGAGGTGCTGGCCGAAGACATCGTGCGCATCCTGCGCGAGGAATTGGCCGACCTGTTGCGCTCGGGTGTGGCACTCGTCCAGTTCGACGAGCCCGTCCTCTCGGAAGTCGTCTTCGCTCGCGCCAAGGCCGGTAGCGGCGGACGCAGCTTCATGTGCGGCGCGCTTGGCGAGAAAAAGCCCATCGACGAGGAACTGGCTTTTGCGCGCGACCTGATGAATGCCGTCGTTGCCGGTTTTCCGCGTGAGCGCACGGCCATGCACGTCTGTCGCGGCAACTGGTCACCCGACGAGTCGGTGGCACTGGCCGGTGACTACCGCGCCCTGCTCCCGCATTTCAAGCAACTCGATGTTGGCACCTTCATGCTCGAACTCGCCACACCACGTGCCGGCGAACTTGAGGTGTTGCGAGATCTGCCGGGCGACCGTCGGATCGGCGTCGGCGTCGTCAACCAGAAGCTCAAGCAGGTCGAGAGTGTTGAAGAAGTGCTTGTCCGTGCCGAGGCGGCTATCGCGCTATTCGGCGCGGAGCGGGTATTACTCAACCCAGACTGCGGTTTTGCCACCTTTGCGGACAACCCCTTGGCGTCGAGCCGTATTTCGGAGGGTAAGCTGAAAAGCATGGTGGAAGCTGCTGCACGCTTGCGTGAAAAGTACCACGTTTAAGTCGACATCATCGATGGATAGACTGCCAGCCTACTGGATAAAGTGCTTTCCAAAAACTATAAAAAGGTTTAAGTTTTATACCTAATATATTGTTTATAAAACAAATATCACATCCGGTAGGCGGCGGTCAGCCACTTTAGATCGCAGATGTTTCTTTTTTCAGGAACCAATGCTGTTGATCAATGCCAAGGGGAATGAGTGGGCGAGGTTTTCTCCGCGCAACACCGGTGAACCTCTTCATTCTGTCTCTAAACAGGACGACAGGAGAAACATCATGGATCTGGACGAGCTCTACGCTTTGCTTGCCATTGGTGCGGTCGCACCATATGTTGCCGAGGCCGCGATCGACTGGATGGAACGTTCGCCGCGCTCCAAGTCCATCGCCAAGTTCCTCCGGAGCCAGTTCACGCACTTGCCAAACTAGGATATCGCCGTTTACGCTGCCCCGATGAGACCTGACATTCGTTCATCCTGAGCTCTGTCGGGGTCGATTCTTGCAATGAGAATCAGTGCTGAGTTTGGGAACACAGTTGTTTCAGATCCAACGAATACGTGCACGAACTGTCCGGATCGTCGCGCCAGCGGTGCCGGTCCAGAGCCGCAGTACATCCGGCATCCTCCAGCAAGGCACTGGCACCATCTTGAGTACACAGCAGAATCGCCGAATAGCCGTCCTTGCGCATTGATTTGATCTGGTAGCCGGTTAGGGAAATCAGCAACCCAGGATCGTGGGCAACGGACTCTGCCAGGAAATCGGGATCTGACAGGGCATCAGCCGACGAACCATAGCGCAGGTTAGCTTCAGCTGCCGCAGATACCTTGGTCAGCGCTGCGGCCGCGTTCATCATCTCCGCTTCCGAATATTTGTCTCTTGGCGGCAGCGTCGAACAGCCAGCAAGAATAAGAACTAGCATCGCTAACAATTTCATAACGCGCCCTCCTCCCAAAGAACGATTGTGTTCGTGGCGTCCCTGCCGGTATCAAGGTTCCAGTCCCAGAACGCCGTCAGATAAGCGGTACTGTTGCCGAACACGGCCTCGGCAATCAGATGCCAGCCTTCAATTACGTGGCGAAGCGCCTTGTCGAAGACTTCATCGTAGGTATGCAGACCGTGCGGCGTGTTGAGGCAATGGATGTAGGTCTTGCGATCCACATCCTTGAACAGCGGATAGGTCAGCCCGCAATCAACGGCGACATGGCGAGCAATGGGCATCAGACGATACCCCTCATCTCCCACGTCAAGGACCGAGGTAAAACCTTTGTGCCAACGCGCGATATCAGGCGGGTTGCTGAGAAACTGCTGTCTATGGCAGCGACCGAGCATGGCCCGCCAGGGCTCTGCAACAGCCGGATCGAGCATTCCGTCAGGTGTGCAACAGAGCTTGATCCCCGATTTCAGGTAGTCGGCGACTCCGACATTACCAAGATTCAACTGGTTGAAGATGTAGGAATCCTGGTGCATCTCGCAAACGCGGTGAGCGGTCTTGTTCTGCGCGTAGGGGCCAACCTTGAGCTCCACCACAGGGTGAATCGTGGCGTCGGTGATCACGTGTGCGGCGTAACCCAGAAGCCATACAAAAGCCTTGTCCCGAAGATTACCGGTCAGACCTTTCACCGTTTCGACACCGACCTTCACCATCTCACCTGTGCGCTCGTAATGCATCAAATCGGCCCAAGCAGCAGCACCTGGCGCACCAATCGCCAGATAGGGATAGTCCGGGCTAACGGCCCCCAGTTCGCAGAACTTGAACCAGCGACCGAGCGCCAGGCCCGCCGGCTTGGGCATCCCCGGCCCGGTATCCAGACGCTCCGGCTCCCGAGCCAGATTAACGAGAGTGATATGAGCATAGGCACCAGGCACGATAGACCCCTCGGGTACTCGCGAGACCAGGAACCCGCATCAAACAGCCAGCGAAAATCGACGGTCTCGGGATAGTCTTCAAAGAACTGCGGAAAGCCGACTTACTTGTCAGCGTTGTTTGGCTTTTTTGAGTCTTCGGGAGCGAATCCGGGCACCTGAAAACCAGAAAACATGTTCAAGGTCTGATTCTTCAGTTGATCCTGCATCTGATGAACCATTTTCTTGCTCTGATCCATGTAGGTCGCCATCATCGTTTGCATGGCCGGTCCCTGGAAGTTCATGAACTGGGACCACATATCACTTTGCATCTGACTGCTGTTCTCACCATAAAGCGAATTTGATTGTTCCTGAAGCTTCCTTTGAAATTCGGAAAACGACTTGATGTTCGTTTCCAGATACTTGCCCAACATGCCCTGCATGGCATGTCCATGGAAGCGGATCATCTGTGCGAGGAGATCGGTCGTAAACAAGGGAACGCCTGCTGTTTCCTCTTCGATGATGATCTGGAGCAAAATGCTTCGGGTCAGATCGTCGCCAGTTTTAGCGTCCACCACCTTGAAATTAACGAGTGAAAGAACAAGGTCTTTTACATCGCTCAAGGTAATGTAGGCACTTGTCTTTGTGTCGTAAAGACGGCGGTTCGGGTACTTCTTGATCAATCGCACCGACTCGGACATGAAGACCTCTCCATTGGGAAATTGTGTGAGATACGCTCTATACGGCGCCTTGATGCTGCATAGCACAATTGTACATCATCAATATTATTCCCCAACAGGGTGATCACAGGGTCGATCATATTCCTCGCATCGACCCTGCACGTCCGGCACTCAATACATGTGCTGACTGCTATTAAGCGTCGCAGGGGTGTACTAGATCAGTTGGATCAATTCATTCTCGTAAATTACCGAACCCGGCGTCGTTGCCAGCTTCCAGCCAATTTCGAAGACGGAGTCGTCGTAAATGGATAGCCAATCTATTCCGCAAGCATTTATATTCACAGTAACGCGTCAATTGACATTCGCCCGAGGTGAAGGCCACCACTCAAGGAGCCGGCGATATGATCAAGGCATGTCGACAACGTGATATAATTTGGCTTCCTCGTTACGCCATTCATCAGTCTTGGCGTTCGTCCGATGTGGCCAGGCATTCCGCCTCGCCCGACTCACCAATCCCTGAGTGTTTGCCCAGACTGGTTCGTGCATCAGCGGTTATTGCTTGTCAATCCGCGCACGCGTGGTAAACGCCTGGAGTTCTCCCGCATGAAATTTACCGAACTGGGTCTCGTACCCGAGATCCTTCGTTCCATTGCCGATCAAGGCTACGAAACACCCACCCCGATTCAGGCCCAGGCCATTCCCGTCGTCCTTTCGGGACGCGATCTGATGGCTTGCGCCCAGACGGGTACCGGCAAGACCGCCGGTTTTACCCTGCCGATTCTCAATCGCCTGGCGTCAAGCCCGGTCAGTGGGCCGCGCAAGATACGTGTTCTGATATTGACGCCAACGCGCGAACTGGCTGCACAGGTTGAAGAAAGCGTGCGCACTTACGGTGCCCATCTGCCGTTCAAATCACTGGTCATGTTTGGCGGAGTCAGTATGAACCCGCAGATCTCGGCACTAAAGAGCGGGATCGATATTCTCGTCGCCACGCCTGGCCGTCTGCTCGATCACGCGCAACAGCGCAACGTCGACCTTTCGCACGTCGAAGTGCTGGTGCTCGACGAGGCCGACCGCATGCTCGACATGGGCTTCATCCATGACATCAAGCGAATAATCAAGCTGGTGCCAAAAAAACGGCAGAATCTGTTGTTCTCAGCGACCTTCTCGGATGAAATCCGCGAGTTGGCCGGCACCTTCCTGGTTTCCCCCGAATACGTCGAATCGGAACGGCGTAATACCGCACCCGATCTCGTCAAGCAGTACGTCTACAAAGTCGACCGCGAGCGCAAACGCGATTTGCTTATCGAACTGATTCGTGAAAAAGGCTGGTATCAGGTCCTGGTCTTCACGCGCACAAAATGGGGGGCCAACGGACTGACCGAGAAGCTACTCAAGGCCGGGATCGAGGCGGATGCCATTCATGGCAACAAGAGCCAGAATGCCCGCACCCGAGCGCTGGCAAACTTCAAGAGCGGCAAGCTGCACGTACTGGTGGCAACCGATATCGCCGCACGCGGTATCGACATCAACGAATTGCCGCACGTCGTCAATTTCGAGTTGCCGAACGTCGCCGAAGATTACGTTCACCGCATCGGTCGGACTGGTCGCGCGGGAACCGAGGGCGCCGCCGTTTCACTCGTTTGCGTCGATGAAAACAAGCTCTTGCACGATATCGAACGCCTGCTCAAGAAGCAGATCGAAGTCGTCGATTTCCCGGGTTACGCGCCTGATCCAAGCATCCGTGCTGAGCCGATCCTGATGCGCTCGGCCGGAACACGCGGCGGTCAGCGCTCGCAAGGCAACCGTTCAGGGAGTGGCGCGCCACGCGGAAGCTCTCCGAAAGCGCCAGGCGGGCATCGCTCAGGCGGGGCCAGCAAGCCAAGCAGCGGTTCACATCATAGCGGCAACCGGCACCACTAAACGCGGATTCAGATAAGCGAGAGGCCTGCGTCGAGATCGTTTTGCAGATCGACGACGGCTTCGAGCCCTACCGCAACACGCAGCAAGCCTTCTGTAATTCCAGCCGCCGCACGTTGTTCCGGCGTGATGCGGCCGTGCGTGGTCGATGCCGGGTGCGTCAGCGTGGTCTTGGTATCACCGAGATTTGCCGTAATCGAGAGCAGACTGCAGTTGTCAATGACCGTCCAGGCTTCGGTACGTGCGCCCTTGACTTCAAAAGCGACGATGGCGCCGCCGGTTTTCTGTTGGCGTTGAGCGAGTTCAAACTGCGGATGCGATTCCAGGCCGGGGTAGTAAACTCGCGCGACCTTCGGATGCGCTTCCAGCCAGCGCGCCAATTCCAAGGCATTGGCTGATTGCGCTTCGAGCCGAATCTTGAGCGTTTCTAGCCCCTTCAGCAGTACCCACGCATTGAAGGCGGAAAGCGTCGGCCCGGCCGTACGCAGGAATTTGAGCACTTCGTCGGTCAGTTTCTTTGCCCCGCAAACGGCACCGCCGAGCACGCGCCCCTGACCATCAAGGAACTTGGTCGCCGAATGCACTACCAGATCAGCCCCCAGATCGAGCGGACGCTGCAAAATCGGCGTACAAAAGCAGTTGTCCACAGCCACCAGAATACCGCGTGCATGGGCAATCGCCACCAGCGCGGAAACATCGGCGATTTCGGTCAGTGGATTGGACGGCGTTTCGAGGAAAAACAGCTTTGTCTCAGGCCGAATGGCCGCTTCCCACGCTTCGACGCGGGTTTGATTGACAAAGCTGGTCTGCACGCCAAAGCGCGGCATGATGGTACCCAGCAACTGCTGGGTTGCCCCGAACAAGCTGGACGAGGCCACGATATGGTCGCCGGCGCTGCACAGCGCCATTACCAGCGAAAGGATGGCCGACATGCCAGAAGCCGTTGCCACACAAGCCTCAGCGCCCTCCAATGCAGCCAGGCGTTCCTGAAACGCGGCGACCGTCGGATTGGTAAAGCGGGAATAGACATTGCCCTCTTCCTCGCCGGAGAAACGCGCGGCGGCCTGCGCTGCGCTGTCGAAAACATAGCTGGAGGTCAGGAAGAGCGCTTCCGAATGCTCATTGAACTGGCTTCGGGCTTGTCCCGCACGAACGGCCAAGGTTTCAGGCTGGTACTTTTTATTCATTGATAGCTTGGGCCGCGTTGAGTTTCAGTTGGAGTTGGCGTGCATCGCCGCGATCCTTCTTGGCTGATGCCAGCTTGCCTTCGCGCGCCAGTTCGATGGCGTCGAGGTATTCGGGCGTCACGTCACCCGTGACGTAAAGGCCGTCAAAACACGAACAGTCGAAACAACTCAGTGCCGGCCGCAAATCGCGTATCGAGGCTTTGAGGGCGTCCAGCTCCTGATAGACCAGTGCATCCGCGCCGATCTCATGGGCAATTTCACTGTGTGTACGATCTGTTGCGATCAGCTCATTTCGCGTTGGCATATCGATGCCGTAGACGTTGGGATAACGCACGGGCGGCGCAGCCGAGGCGAAGTAAACCTTGAGCGCACCGGCGGCACGCGCCATATCGACAATCTCGCGGCTGGTGGTACCACGCACGATGGAATCGTCGACCAGCAGCACGCGTTTCCCTTTGAACTCCTGGCCGACCGTATTCAGTTTCTGGCGAACCGACTTCTTGCGCGTTGATTGCCCGGGCATGATGAAGGTGCGGCCGATATAGCGGTTCTTGACGTAGCCTTCGCGATAGGGAACCCGCAAGCGCTGGGCCAGCTGCATGGCCGCGGGACGCGCCGAATCGGGGATCGGAATCACCACGTCGATCTCGGTCACGGGAATCTCGCGCGCCACCTTGTCGGCCAGATACTCGCCCATGCGCAAACGCGTTTCGTAGACCGAAACGCCATCGATCACCGAATCCGGGCGTGCCAGATAAACATATTCGAAGATACACGGTGACAGCACCGGGTTTTCGGCACATTGCCGGTGATGCATCTGGAGTGAAGTATCGACAAAGATGGCCTCGCCCGGTTCCACATCACGCAGCACGCGAAAACCCAGTGTGTCGAGCGCTACCGATTCCGATGCCACCAGATATTCCGTACCTTGCGGTGTTTCGTTCACGCCGATCACCAGCGGCCGAATACCAAAAGGGTCGCGGAAGGCCAACATGCCGTATCCGGCAATCAGCACAACGACGGCGTACGCGCCCTTGCAGCGACGGTGTACGCCGGCAACGGCGGCAAAAATCGTGTCCAGATCAAGACGAAAACCCTTGGCCGTCTCCTGCAGTTCGTGCGCCAGAACGTTGAGCAGCACCTCGGAATCCGAATTGGTATTGATGTGGCGCAAATCCTGCCTGAACATCTCCTCTTGCAACTGTTCGGTATTGGTCAGGTTGCCGTTGTGCGCCAGCACCAGTCCGAAGGGCGAATTGACGTAGAAAGGTTGCGACTCCGCTGAATCAGACACCGAGCCGGCGGTCGGATAACGGCAATGGGCGATTCCCATGTTTCCCGGTAATGCACGCATATTGCGCGTACGGAAAACATCGCGCACCAGCCCGGACCCCTTGTGGATGTGGAAAGCGTCACCCTCACCGGTGGCAATGCCCGCCGCGTCCTGACCGCGATGCTGCAAAACCATCAAACCATCATAGAGCAACTGATTGACCGGCGTGGTTGCAACAACTCCGAGAATCCCGCACATAGTATTTCCTACCTGAATCGAATCCGTTTAGACACTTCCGGCGGCAACCAGGGTTTCCCGGCCAGCACCGCCGTTTCGAGCGGAGCCGAAAAAACCGCCTCATTCCACCATTTTTCCTTTGGTGCCATCGTCATCCCACCAACAGCAATAAGCACCAATACAATAGCCAGTCCTCGTGCCGCGCCAAAAAACAATCCCAACAGGCGATCCGTTAGGCTTAAACCGAGCGCTTTGAGCAAGCCATGCACCGCCAGGCGCAAAAGGGCCATCAGGAGCAACACGGCGACAAACACGGCCACCCAAGCGGCGACGATGCGCAAAGCGGGGTCAGAAATGCCGGTGAACACGAAACGCGCCACGTCCGCGCCGAAGAATTTGGCCGCAAAAAACGCCAGAACCCAGGCCACCAGTGCGAGGATTTCGCCAACCACGCCGCGCCAAAGGCCCAACAGCACGGAGGCAGCCACGATGGTGATAACGACGTAGTCGAAAGCGGTCATTGCCTGGCCGCTACGACGCCGTTGACGCCAATCCGTTTCATTTTGTCGAGCGCCTTGTCGGCCGCGTCACGGTTCGGGAATGGGCCAGCGCGTACGCGTGTTTTCTTGCCCTCGGGCGAATCGAGCGACTCCGTATAAACCTTTACGCCCAACTCACCGATTTTGGACTGCAACTGTTTGACGTTCGCCTGATTAGAGAAGGCCCCAATAAGAATGACGAACTGACCGGAACCACCATTACTTGCGGCACTATCCGGCGACTTGCCACTAAGGATGGCGGTGGCGCGCTGCGCATCGCTATCGCTCGTCTTGGCGGGCTTTTCTGCAGCCTTTGGCACGGGTTTCTCAGCCGCTTTTTCCACGGTCTTTTCAGCTTTCTTCTCGACAGGTCTTTCCGGAGGCTTTTCAACCGGTTTGACTACTGGCATTTCAGCAACCTTAGCCACAGGAGCGGGAAGAGCTGGCGGGGTGGCCGGAGCCACTTCTGTTTTTTCCGGCGCGGCGTCCTTTTCCCCGGCGACTGGAGCCGCAACCGGCTTGGCAACCTTTGGCGCGAAAGGCGGAGCCTTGTCCTGACCAGGAATTCTAATCTGGACATCCTGCACCTGCTGCTTCGGTTCCTCGTCCATGACCATAGGCAACATCACAGCGGCCAGTCCGGCAATGGCAACCGCCCCCACCAGACGACGGCGTGCCCGTTTTTTTAACTGCATATTTGCGTCAGGGGAGTCGACCATCGGGTTCTGTAGAAGCAGTAATTTCAGGGAAAGGTAAGCGGTAAATGTTGTCAACCACGGTTTTTCATCGCGCGCGTAACCGCTGCTACCGTGTAGAACGAACCAAAGGACACGATTCTATCATTTTCCCCTGCCAGCTTGGCAGCGCGCTTGAAGGCTTCAGCAGGAGAAGCAAAGCGCTCAACGCAACCGCCCAGCTTTCCATCAGCCACGACGGAAGCCAGCACCTCGGCTGGCGCTCCGCGCGGCACCTCCAGACTAGCCAACAGCCAGACATCGATTTTCCCGGCCAACGCCGAAAGTGTACCCGCAATATCCTTATCGGCAAGCATGCCGACGACAGCAATAGTCCGTTCAAAAGTCCCCATCGTGTTGAGGTTCTCGACCAACCCCTCGGCAGCCTCTGGATTGTGCGCCACATCCAGCACCACCGATGGACGCTCCGAAAAAACCTGGAAACGACCCGGTAATTCGACTTCAACCAAACCGCGCGAAATAGCTTGTTCGGAGACAGGCAAACGCTCCTTGAATATATCGACGGCCGCTAGGACAGCAGAGGCGTTGCGCAACTGGCAGCCGCCCTGCAAGCCGGGATATGGCAACTCATGCTGAACGCGCCCATTACCGCCCCGGAAATCCCACTGCGTTTTGCCCACCGAATAGGCGAAATCACGACCAAGCAATCGCAGATCGGCTCCGATCACCGCTGCATGATCCAGCAAAGATTGCGGCGGTTCCAGATCGGCGCAAATAGCCGGTTTCCCGCTGCGAAAAATCCCGGCCTTCTCGAAACCGATAGCTTCGCGCGTCGAGCCCAACCAGTCGGTGTGATCAAGCGCGATGCCCGTCACTACCGAACAATCCGGCTCATAAACGTTTACCGCATCAAGCCGGCCACCCAGGCCTACTTCAAGAATGATTACCTCAACCTGACGCGCAGAGAATACTTCCCATGCCGCTAACGTTCCGAATTCGAAATATGTTAGCGCAACGTTGCCCGCAGATTGTCGCGCGGCTTCGACCCGGGCAAAAGCCTGACAGAGCGTCTCGTCATCAATCGACAGGCGGTTAACACGCACACGCTCGCTGTATTCAAGCAGATGCGGCGAGGTATAGCAGCCGACCCGATAGCCGGCGAAGGCGTAGATCGCCTCCAAATAGGCGCAGGTTGAACCTTTGCCGTTTGTGCCGCCAACAATGATCAGTGGACACTGCGGCTTCTGCTTCAAGGCATCCTTGACACGGCCGACACGATCCAAGCCAAGCTCGATCCCGCCCTGGCCCTTCGGGTGAAGGCCTTCGAGATGAGCAAGCCAGTCAGACAGTAGTCTCATGCATTGTTTTCCGTGCCGGAGGTCAAAGCAAACAAATGACCACCATTTTTTGACGCCACTTATGCCCGGTAAGGCGCGAAAAATGGACTTCTACAAGACACCCTGCCTGAGACCCGCATAAACATTCAGTATCAGGCAGGAATTCGTGAAGATTGGCGTATTTATTGGCTTGCAGCGCATTCCTCAGGAAGTCGCAACGGCCTCATCGATACCTCGACGAAGTTCGGCTACCAACGCATGGACTCTCGCGCAAACATTGTCGGAGGTCGATTGCTCGATCTCTTCGATGATCCGGCTGCCGACGACAACCGCGTCGGCGATGCGCGCTACCGCACCGGCAGTTGCCGCATCCCGAATGCCGAAACCGACGCCTATCGGAACGCCCGTTGCCGCGTGGATATCCGGAATGCGCGCCGCCACAGCCGCCACATCAAGCTGCGCTGAACCGGTCACGCCCTTGAGCGAAACATAGTAGACGTAGCCACTGGCCAGCGCCGCGACCTGCGAAATGCGCGTAGCGGTCGAGGTCGGCGCCAGCAGAAAGATCGGATCAAGCGCGTTGGCGTGCATCGCGTGCGCAAACTCAATACTCTCTTCCGGTGGATAATCGACAACCAATACGCCATCGACACCCGCGTCAAACGCCGCTGCGGCAAAGTCATTGACCCCCATGGCTTCAATCGGATTGGCGTAGCCCATCAGGACCACCGGCGTCTGATTATCGTCGGCACGGAAGTTGGCGACCATGCCCAGCACCTGCCGCAGGCTGACGCCCTTGCGCAAGGCGCGTTCGGAAGCACGCTGAATGGTCGGCCCGTCGGCCATCGGATCAGAAAATGGAACGCCGAGCTCGATGATGTCCGCCCCGGCTTCGACCAGGGTGTGCATCAGCGTCACGGTCAGCGCGGGATCGGGATCGCCGGCGGTAATGAACGGGATCAGCGCTTTGCGCCCTTGCGCCTGCAGGCGCTCGAATGTGGCTTGTATTTTGGACATCAGAATGTAATCCCCGATTTTTCGGCTACGGTGTGCATATCCTTGTCACCGCGACCCGAGAGATTGACCAGCAAGATCTTGTCTTTCGGCAAGGTCGGCGCAAGCTTGGTGGCATAGGCCACAGCATGGCTCGATTCGAGCGCCGGAATGATGCCTTCCAGACGACACAGGCTGTGGAAGGCCTGCAAGGCTTCGGCATCGGTGATGGTGACGTATTCCGCCCGGCCGCTATCCTTGAGCCAAGCGTGTTCCGGGCCGACGCCGGGGTAGTCGAGTCCCGCCGAGATCGAATGCGTTTCGATAATCTGGCCGTTTTCATCCTGCAGCAGATAGGTACGGTTGCCGTGCAAAACGCCGGGATGTCCCGCCGTCAGCGAGGCGGCGTGGCGACCCGTTTCCATGCCGTCACCCGCCGCTTCAACACCGATCAGACGAACGCCTTCAACCGGAATGTAGGGATGGAAAATGCCCATCGCGTTGGAGCCGCCGCCGACACAAGCGATCACCGCATCCGGCTGGCGCTCGCACTGCTCCTGCATCTGCCCGATGGCTTCCTTGCCGATCACCGACTGGAAATCGCGCACCATCATCGGGTACGGGTGCGGACCAGCCACCGTGCCGATGATGTAGAAGGTACTGGAAACGTTGGTCACCCAATCGCGCATGGCTTCGTTCAGCGCATCCTTGAGCGTCTTGGAACCGCTCTCGACGGGAACCACGGTCGCCCCAAGCAACTTCATGCGATAGACGTTGGCCGCCTGCCGTTTGATGTCCTCGGAACCCATGTAAACAACGCATTCCATCCCGTAACGCGCGGCCACAGTCGCTGTCGCCACACCGTGCTGGCCGGCACCGGTTTCGGCGATGATGCGTTTTTTGCCCATGCGGCGAGCCAGCATGGCCTGGCCGATACAGTTATTGACCTTGTGTGCGCCGGTGTGATTCAGGTCTTCGCGCTTTAGATAGATCTGCGCGCCGCCGAGCATCTCGGACCATCGTTTGGCGTGGTAAAGCGGACTCGGGCGACCGACGTAGTGCTTGAGGTCGTACTCGAACTCGGCGATGAAGAGCGGATCGCGCTGCGCGACTGCGTAGGCTTCCTTCAGCTCTTCAAGCGCCGGGATCAGTGTTTCGGCAACAAAAACGCCACCATAGCGGCCAAAGTGGCCAAGGGCGTCAGGCAAGTCGTAACTAGGGGTAACCATGATTTCTCCTTGAGGCAGATACAAAAAAGGGACGAACGATCATAAAACCGTCGTCGGCCTCAGGCATGGTTGGCGAAGAAGCGTCTCCAGCAGGTACGGGTGATTCCACCAGGCGTCTTGCGCATCGATAATCCTCTTCCGAATCAATCGGTCGGCGTCAATTCAGCCGCACGCACAGCAGCAACAAAAGCACGAATCTTCTCAGCATCCTTGACCCCCTTGGCGGCTTCAACGCCGGATGAAACGTCCACCGCCGCCGGTCGTACCCGAACGATGGCCTCGCCAACATTACCAGCATCCAGCCCACCGGAAAGCACAATCGGCTTCTTCAACCCTGGCGGTATCAGCGTCCAGTCAAACACCTTGCCGCCACCACCGTAGCCATCAACGAAGGCATCCAAAAGAATCGCCTGCGCCGAAGGGAAATCTGCAACGTATTGTACCAAATCCATTCCCGGCTTGACGCGCGCTGCTTTCATGTAGGGTCGGTCAAACTGCCGGCAATAGTCTTCATCCTCATCGCCGTGAAACTGCAGCAGGTGGATGGGTACCGCAGCCAGCGTTTCCTTGACCAGCGCCGGATCGGCATTGACGAAAAGGCCGACGATGGTGACAAAAGGCGGAACGGAACGCGCCAGCTCGGCCGCCGTTTTCAGATCGACATAGCGCGGACTTGGCGGATAAAAAACCAGACCGATCGCATCGGTACCGGCCTGCAACGCAACCTGCAGATCTTCAAGCCGGGTCAAGCCACAAATCTTGATGCGCGGTTTCGTCACCATAAATCTCCTGTTGCTCAAAGAACCGGGCCACCCGGCAAAAACGAATCATCGCAAACCGGCAGCGCCCAGCGCGGCTCATAGAGAACACCGGCCAGATAAAGTCCGGCCGCCGCAAACGTCGGCGCGGCCAGGCGCCGATCACCCGAGGCCATCAACTGCGCCATCCATTCGGGAGGATGCTTGCCCTGCCCGACATAAACCAGACTGCCAACCAGATTGCGAACCATGTGATGCAGAAAAGCACCCGCCTCGAAATCGAAAATGATCAGATCACCAAATCGCCGCACATCGGCTCGCCGAACCGTTTTGACCGGCGATTTCGCCTGGCAATCTGCGGCCCGAAATGCCGAAAAATCGTGCTCACCCAACAGCAACGTCGCCGCCTGCTGCATGACCTCGACGTCGAGCGGATGGTGATACCAACCGGCACGGCCGTGCCACACACCTGTCCGTTGCGGGCGATTGATCAGGACATAGCGATAGCGACGACCATATGCCGAAAAGCGCGCATGGAATTCGTCGGGCACAGGATGCACCCAGCGCACTGCCACCTGCGGCGGAAGAAAGGTGTTGACGCCGCGAACCCAGGCAGTGAGCGGACGCTCAACCGGAGTGTCAAAGTGCACGACCTGGGCAGTTGCGTGAACCCCGGCGTCTGTCCGGCCCGCGCACATGATGTTGACGGCGACACCGGCAATCCGACCCAGTGCCGCCTCCAGCGCGTCCTGCACCGTCCCGCCGCCCGGCTGCGTCTGCCAGCCATGGAAAGCGCTTCCGTCATACTCGACACCAAGTGCCAGCCTCATCGTTAACACCTAGCGTAAATAATAGAATGTTACCGCCACAATGAAGATGAGCGTCAGACCATAATCCGACCAACGAAGCGGCTGGTGATTGACCTCAACCCGTTCGCTCACGTTCAATATTGGCGCATCCAGTAAACTACGCCAGTCACGCGGTCGCGGTAGCGTTTCGACGTAACGCAACACCAGCATAAGGCGAACAACGCCACGGTCAGGATCAAACCCAAAGCCACGCATCGGCTTGAGCAATACATGCGTGGCCGCCAGCAGATCCTGAAGCGGCATGGTTTCCAGAAAAGCAGAAACCACCATCAGCACCAGCAACAGACGCCCGAGATGGGTCAGCGCTTCGAGCGCACCCTCTTGCGTCGGTGCGCCGACACCGTTCCAGAGCGGCTGACCGGCAATTCCCCATGGAAAGATGACGAGAAGCGAAAGCAACAACCAGCGCGTACGCCAGATGAGTTGTCCGCCTCGCCGAATAATTCTCAATCCAAACAAGGGAAACAACAGGAAAGAGCCCGCCAACGCTCGTCCACCCAGGCTCTGCACGGCAACCAGAAGCAGAAGCCATGCAATGAGACGTATCGCAGGATGGACGACAAGCTTCAAAAAGAGTGTCCTGGTGCAGTTCGAACAAACAAAAGGCCGTAGCTCTTGCAGAGCCACGGCCGTAATCTTACGTTTCTAATTGGCTAGTCGCTGATTCTAGTCAGAATAGCCTGCGCTTTTTCACGCTGTGTGGCGTCGCCTTCCTTCACCACTTCCTGCAGAAGCTCGCGTGCGCCTTCAAGATCACCCATTTCCTCATAGGCTTTCGCCAGATCGAGTTTGGTGGTTACCTCCTCATTAGAACTGATATCGAATTCCGGCACCAGATCGTCTGCCTCAACACCAAACTGCGGATTCACTTGTGTGGCTGCTTGCACTTCCTCAAAATCCCGATCCGGCGATAGAGAAGTTTCAACCTCAAGCGGCCGGACAATAAGCGTTTCTGACTGCTCCGTCAGGAAATCCTGCTCTGGTAGAAGATCTGGCTCAACGCCGAAGTTCGGGCTCACGACCGTTTCTGCCTGTTCCATCGAGAAATCCGGATTGACAGCCGTCGAAACCTGGACACTATCGAACTCAAACTCGGACGTATCTGAAAGATCGGACAAATTCGATGGAACTTCGGTTTCAACAACCGGAGGCGTCATTGGCCACTCGACGGGAGGCTCGTTGAGATCCAGATCAATCGAGGACATGTCGAATGAAGTCGGCTCAGGCATCGACCGGCCAAGGAAGGTCGATTCGGTCAGGCTAACGTCAAACTCGACACCATCGTCAGCCACCAGTCCAACTTCCGGCACGTCATTCAACGCGTCTGATCGCCCTCCCACATTGACGGCTGCCGGCTCCAACTCGATTCCTAGATCGAAATCAAGATCGGCGGCGGACTCAGTCGAGCTCCCTGCCTCTGAGGATGCACCTGCTGAAACATCGGGGAGACCGAAATCAATACCGATCTTTGTCTCATCAGCACCCGCAGTTGCATAGGTGGAAGCGAACGGAGTATCCATCCCAAGATCAAAATCGAGCGCACCAGTCTCAACGGCGGGTTCCGCCAGATTAAGCGTATCGATCATTTCGTCTTTGGCAACGGCTGAATCCGGCACTGGCTTGTCGTCTTCCATACCAAGATCGAAATCAAGGTTCGCCAGATCGGGGGCAGCCGCTGTCACTGGAGCAACTGGTTCCGGCGGCAACGCCTCTGCAATCGCAGCCGCTGCCAATTGTGACAGCTCCCCTGGCATGCCCACCGTATTCTTCACGGACGACGACGGAACGATGACCGTTGCGTCAGCATCGAACGTCGCCAAAACCGCATGTGCAGATGCGCCGAACAGCGGGTTGGCTGGATCAAGCTTGACGCCCATCGCCGCTGCCTTTTCCCAGTCTGCGCCGACACCGCCTGTTTCACCATAAAGATCGGTTGCCAATGACTCGAATTGCTTGAGATCCTTGCGATTCGAATAGATTTCAAGCAGTTTCAGATGGATGGCATAGCGCTTCGGATCCTTCTGCCGCGCTTCGATCAGAATTTCTTCGGCCTGGACGTCACGGCCATACGCCATATAAACATCGGCCTCAGCTACTGGATCAACTTCATCCGTATCGATACTGCCTGGCCCAGCCTGGCTAAAATCAGTTTGAGCCGGCGTATGCGACGTATCAACGCTCTGACCACCGGTGCTACGGAAAACGGAATTGGCCGTCAGGCTTTGGCCTTGCGGCGTCAGGGTGCTACCCAAATTCAAGGGCACTTCCTCTTTGCCGGCACGACGCCGCCGCGCTACAAAATATGCGGCGATAAGGGCTAGTACTCCACCCCCACCGGCCAGCGCCAGCGGATTGTCGAGCAAATCGCTCAAATAACCGGGTTCCTCAAGCGGTGCCGGAGGAGGCGGAACAACAGGTTTTACCACTGGCTTTGGCGCTTCAGCCGGTTTGGGTTCCGGTTTTGCTGCTGGTGCCGCTTCAACTGGCTTCGGCTCGGGCGCATTTTCAACCGGTTTCTCGACAACAACCGGCTCAAGCTTGGCTGGAGGCGGCGCAACAACTGCAGCCGGGGCAGGCGGTGGCGCTATGGCCTTAACTTCTTCCACCGGTTTCTTGACTTCGACCGACGCGGGTTTGGCTGCGGCCTGTTTCTGCAACTCGGCCAGATTCTGATTTTTCAGTTCGATCAGTTTCTGTAGGTCGCTAACGTTCTTCTCAAGAGAGGCCATGCGTTCGTTGGCTTCCTTGAGTGCCTTTTCCTTGGCAATCTGATCTTCTTCGCTACGTTTCGATGCAGTTTCCGATTTAGCCCCAGAGGTGTCGGTTTTTGAAACCTTCAACTGGTCTTTCGACTCCACTGCCGGAGCGGCTTTATCCTCGACCTTTGCCGTAATCTTGCCAGCCGCATCCTGCTTAGAGGCATCTTCCTTCATCGGAGCCTGCGCAGCCACACCGGCCAGCTTGCTTCGGTAGGCATTCCAGTCAGATGACTGTGCAACGATTATCTTTTTGGCTTCCCCAGTGGAAACAGCTTCAATCGCTGATTTGTCTGGCACGGAAAGAATCTTGCCGGCCTTCAGACGATTCATGTTGCCACCGTCGAAAGCATCCTGATTGGCGTGCAGTAGCCCAACAAGCATCTGCTCCAGCGTCACACCTTCGGGCTTAGTTTCGCTGGCAATCTTGTGCAGCGTATCGCCACGCCTGACTTCACGAACATCTTTCCCATCAGCGGTCTGATCCGTCGTTTTCTGGGCTGACTCCTGAGTGCGAACCTTAGCTATCGCCTTGCCGCGCACTTCTTCGTCAATCGCCGCCGCACGAGCCGTACCTGACTTTGTCGCAGACTTGACCGTCGGCGGCGCAACAGGAACAGCAGTCGAACTCTTCGCCATAATGTCAGGCGGATCGAGCAAGAAGGTGTACTCGCGAACCAAGCGGCCGACAGGCCAGTTGAGTTCAAGCAGCATATCAACAAACGGATCGTTGATCGGCTTATCGGAGCTCAGCTTGATAACGGACTGTCCGTTGGTACGCTTGTCCAGACTGAAGCGTATTCCCAACAGGGTTGTCGCATAATCCAGCCCCGCCTGTTTGAATGCATCCGGCGACGCAAGCTGGGCTCTCATGTCGGAAAGCTCTTCGCGCGTTGCGGAAAGCTCTATCTCAGCTCGCAAGGGTTGTCCAAGCGATGAGAATACGACAATCTTCCCAAGCCCTGCCGCTTGTGCCGCCAACGGCACGCCCGAAAGCGCAAGACAGGACGCAACCGCCAAAACGGAGGTACGTAACCCAAGAGATTTAAATGCTTTATGTGTTTTATTTGCCACGGCGCCACCCTGAGCGTCGAAATCGGAATTATTAAAATAACATCATGGAGTTAGCCATGCAAGCTAAACTTGCTTGTGATGTAAAAATTTGCGCAAATAAAAAAGGCCGGGGCTTGTGCACCGGCCTTTTTGTTTAGACGAATCAATTACTTGTCGAGCAATATGCGGAGCATTCTACGCAACGGTTCTGCTGCACCCCAGAGCAATTGATCGCCAACCGTAAAGGCACCAAGATACTCTGGCCCCATGGCAAGTTTATGCAGACGTCCAACCGGCACCGTCAACTTGCCGGTTACTGCAGCGGGAGTCAGTTCACGCTCAGAAACTTCCCGCTCGTTCGGAACGACCTTGGCCCATGGATTGCCATTGGCGATGATGTCACTCACTTCGTCAAGCGGCACATCTTTCTTGAGCTTGATGGTCAGGCCCTGCGAATGGCAACGCATTGCGCCGATACGCACACACAAGCCGTCGATCGGAATGCTGCCAGGCGTGCGGAACGCCGGACGGCCAAGGATCTTGTTGCATTCTGCACCGCCCTTCCATTCCTCTTTCGACTGTCCACCTTCAACGGCAACGTCGATCCACGGAATCAGGCTTCCCGCCAGTGCGGTATTACGGAAATTCTTGGTCGGGAAACTGGAAGAACGCATCGTTTCGGCAACCTTGCGGTCGATCTCTAGAATGGCCGAAGCCGGATCAGCCAGATCAGCTTTTACGGCATCATGCAGTGCGCCCATCTGCGAGAGCAGTTCGCGCATGTTCTGCGCGCCAGCGCCAGAAGCAGCCTGATAGGTCATCGCCGAAACCCATTCGACGAGATCCTTCTGGAACAAGCCGCCCAGCCCCATCAGCATCAGCGAAACCGTGCAGTTACCGCCGATCCAGTTCTTGCCGCCCTTGACCAGCGCATCCTGAATCACGTTGAGGTTGACCGGATCAAGAATGATGACAGCATCCTTCTCCATGCGCAGCGACGAAGCCGCATCGATCCAGTGTCCATTCCAACCGGTGGCGCGCAGTTTCGGGAAGACTTCCTTGGTGTAATCACCGCCTTGGCACGTGACAACGATGTCCATCTGTTTCAGCGTATCAATCGACATGGCATCGTGTAGCACGCCACCTTCTTTACCACCGAGCGTCGGCGCTTTTCCGCCCACGGATGATGTCGAGAAATACACGGGCTCGATGTAACCGAAATCGCCCTCTTCCACCATGCGCTGCATGAGAACCGAACCCACCATGCCGCGCCAGCCAACCAGACCAACCTTCTTCATTTCACTCGCCTCTTTAAGAAAATCCTCAGAACCAATCAACTCACAGCGCCGCGAGCACTGCGTCGCCCATTTCCCTTGTTCCAACTTTCTTCGTACCGACTTCGTAGATATCACCCGTGCGATAGCCCTGAGCCAGCACTTTCTTGACCGCATTTTCAATCCGCAGCGCGACTTCTTCGTTGCCGAAGGTGTAACGCATCATCATGGCGACTGACAGAATCGTTGCCAGTGGATTGGCCACGCCCTTGCCGGCGATATCCGGCGCCGAGCCGTGGCAGGGTTCGTACATTCCCTTGTTGTTCTCGTCGAGCGAAGCCGAAGGCAGCATGCCGATCGACCCCGTCAACATCGACGCTTCATCCGACAGAATGTCGCCGAACATGTTGCCGGTGACCATCACGTCAAACTGCTTGGGCGCTCTGACCAACTGCATCGCGGCGTTATCCACCAACATGTGCGACAGTTCGACATCCGGATACTCCGGTGCCAGTTCAATCATCACATCACGCCAGAGCTGCGTCGTTTCCAGAACATTCATCTTGTCGACCGAACACACTTTCTTGTTGCGTTTGCGCGCTGCCTCAAATGCAACACGACCGATGCGACGAATCTCGCTCTCGGTGTAGTGCATGGTGTTCAGGCCGAAACGCTGCATCTTTCCATCGACTAAACGCGTATCGATGCCTCTTGGTTGACCGAAATAGATGTCGCCCGTCAATTCGCGCACGATCAGGATGTCGAGACCGGCGACCACCTCGGGCTTGAGCGTCGAGGCGTTGGCCAGTTCCGGGTACAAAATGGCCGGACGGAGGTTGGCGAACAACCCGAGTAGCTTGCGAATGCCGAGCAGGCCGCGCTCCGGACGCTGCTCGCGCGGCAGCACATCCCACTTCGGGCCACCCACAGCACCAAGCAGCACGGCATCAGCGTCCTGAGCGAGCTTCTGAGTCGCCTCAGGAAATGGACTACCCGTCGCATCGACGGCGCAACCGCCAAGAAGCGCTGTTTCCAGCTCGAACCTGAGGTCAAGTGCCTTGAGTACGCGCACGGCCTCGGCCATGATTTCAACACCGATTCCGTCGCCCGGCAGAACACAAATTTTCACAATGTCATCCTAAAAAATCAAGCAAACAGCCATGGCTGCTCAACACGACGCTTGTCTTCAAACGCACGAATTTCGTCAGCATGGAGCAGCGTCAGGCCAATATCGTCCCAACCATTGATCAGGCATTCCTTGCGGAAGGCATCAACCTCAAACGGCAACGTTTTGCCATCAGGGAAAACTACCAGCTGCTTCTCAAGATCAACGGTCAGCTTGTAACCCGGCGTAGCCTCGACCTGCGCAAACAGGAGATTAAGCGCATCGCCAGACAACACGATTGGCAGGATGCCGTTCTTGAAACAATTGTTAAAGAAGATGTCGGCATAGCTCTCGGCAATGATCGCCCTGAAGCCGTAGTCAAGCAAAGCCCACGGGGCATGCTCGCGCGAACTGCCGCAGCCGAAGTTCTTGCGCGTCAGCAGGATCTGAGCACCCTGATAGCGAGGCTGATTAAGCAGAAAATCCGGATTGCGCG
Organism: Burkholderiales bacterium; assembly: GCA_038316625.1. Taxonomy (GTDB): domain Bacteria; phylum Pseudomonadota; class Gammaproteobacteria; order Burkholderiales; family Rhodocyclaceae; genus Propionivibrio. The sequence goes on along the minus strand of JBBQAT010000013.1, from coordinate 28,704 downwards.
TACGATTCGTGCAGTCCTCGCCGGGTTGCCCCATATCCAGATAGCGCCACTCGTCAAACAGGTTCGGACCGAAACCCGAGCGCTTGATCGATTTCAGAAACTGCTTTGGAATGATCGCGTCGGTGTCGACGTTGGCTCGGTCAAGCGGTGCAACCAGCCCTTCCAGGCGAATAAACTTATCCATGATTTCCCTTGTAAGCGCCTTACTTGGCGGCCTTTTCAATAGCCTGACCGCCCTTTTCGATATCCTTGCCAACACCATGAATGGTGTTGCAAGCAGACAGCGACGTGGCAGAAACGATGACAAGTAGAATGAACGCAAGTTTTTTCACGGTTTGTCTCCTAAAGTAAGTCACGCACATCGGCGAAATGCCCGGCAATCGCGGCCGCAGCGGCCATTTCCGGACTGACCAGATGCGTCCGTCCGCCCGCTCCCTGCCGACCTTCGAAATTGCGATTCGAGGTCGAGGCGCAACGTTCGCCGGCAGACAGCCGGTCGGCATTCATCGCCAGACACATCGAACACCCTGCCTCACGCCATTCAAAACCGGCCGCCACAAAAATCTTGTCCAGCCCCTCCTCTTCCGCCTGCTTCTTGACCAGACCGGACCCCGGAACCGCCAGCGCCAGCTTTAGACTGGATGCCACCTTGCGCCCCTTGAGAACGTTGGCGGCCGCACGCAGATCCTCGATGCGCGAGTTGGTGCAGGAGCCGATGAATACTTTGTCGATGGCAATTTCATTCATCGGTGTATTAGCCTTGAGGCCCATATAGCTCAGAGCCCGTTCCATGCCTTCACGGCGAGCCTGATTCGTTTCGCTGGCCGGATCGGGAACCTTGTCGCCGATAGCCACGACCATCTCGGGTGAAGTACCCCAGGTCACCTGCGGCTGAATATCTTCCGCACGCATGTCGAGCACGCAATCGAATTCGGCACCTTCGTCGCTGTGCAAGGTGCGCCAGTAGGCGACAGCCGCATCCCACTGCTCGGCCTTGGGCGCCAAAGGACGTCCCTTCAGGTAGTTGATCGTCAGATCATCGACGCCAATGAAACCCATGCGCGCACCGGCTTCGATGGTCATGTTGCACAAGGTCATGCGCGCTTCCATCGACAGAGCGCGAATCGCGCTGCCGCCGAACTCGATGGCATAACCCGTACCGCCCGCCGTACCGATGCGGCCGATGATCGCCAGCGCAATATCCTTGGCGGTCACGCCCTTGCCGAGTTTGCCTTCGACGCGGAACAGCATGGTCTTCGATTTTTTCTGCAACAACGTTTGCGTCGCCAGCACGTGTTCAACTTCTGATGTTCCGATACCAAGCGCCATGCAACCGAACGCACCGTGTGTGCTGGTGTGCGAATCGCCGCAAACGACGGTCATACCCGGCAATGTCGCGCCGTTTTCCGGCCCGATCACGTGGATGACGCCCTGACGCAGATCCTTGAACGGGAAGTAAGCCAATGCGCCGACTTCGCGAATATTGGCGTCCAGTGTTTCCACCTGCAGACGCGAAACCGGATCTTCGATACCACGTTCCCAGTGATCGGTCGGCGTATTGTGATCCGCCGTGGCGACGATGGAGGTATTACGCCAAGCCTTGCGCCCGGACAGCTTCAAGCCCTCGAAGGCCTGTGCGCTGGTCACTTCGTGCATCAAATGACGATCAATGTAAATCAGCGCCGTACCATCGTCCTGTTCATGGATCACATGGCTTTGCCAGAGTTTGTCGTATAAATTTTGCGGCATATGTCGGCTATCCCGAAAAGTCAGGCCCAATCGGCCAGTAGGAGCTCTTGATTATCGCACGGCTTGCCCCGACTGTCAGCCGGGGCAACGCGCGGGAGGTGTAGAGCAAAAGTAATAGTTGTCGTTACCGGAAGCATCGAATGGCCCACAAGGCAATAAACACGGGCATCTTCAACGCAATAACCCGGGAAGCCAATATCCATGCGCGTTTCAGAGCATGTTATCGGCGACGTGCAGCAAGATAGAGCGGTTGCACACGATCCGCGTAGTTTCGCAAATCGACGATCCGTGATTGATGTGACGGATGCGTCGACAGCCATTGCGGCGTCTGCCCACCGGAAACGCGCCCCATCTTTTCCCACAGCGTAATCGCTGCATGCGGCTCATAGCCGGCACGAGCCGACAGTTCGACACCGACACGGTCCGCTTCCTGCTCCATGCCGCGAGAATTCGGGCGCATGAAGGCCAGTTCGCCGGCCACCCCCAAAATGTTCTCACCAAGGCCCGAATCGACGCCAAAATACGAGCCGATCAACGCACCGCCAATGGCTGCGGCAACACCGACGCCAGCCGACTGCCCGGCCTTTTCGCGTCCGTGCTCGCGCAGGGCGTGAGCAATTTCATGCCCCATGACCGCTGCCAATTCATCGTCCGTAATGTTCAACTGCTCGATCAGGCCGGTGTAAACGGCGATCTTGCCACCTGGCATGCACCAGGCGTTGAGTTCCTTCGAGCTGATCACGTTGACTTCCCAGCGCCAGGCAGGCGCATCGCTGCGGAAAGCGCCGGTGGCTGGAATCAATCGGTTGGCGATGGTTCGAACCCGAGCCAGTACGGCAGGATTGCGATTGAGCTGATTCTTGCCCTGAGCTTCGTGCATCGTCTGCTGATAGGCTTTTTCGGCCGCGTTGTTAACTTCGGACGACGAAACCAGCATGGTCTGCTGCCGATCAACACCCACCACACCACCCGAGGTGGTTTGAGTCGTGGCACATCCGACTGCAATAAGCGTTGCCAACAGAACAGACAAGCTCAACCTGAAATTACGACGGTCCATGGAAAACCTCATAAAGTGTCCGAAGCGTCGACAACGCACGTGTTATTTTGTTCGCCAACATCCTCATCGCGAACCCAGCCAAGCACCAGCACCAGCCCGATCAGGGCATAGATCGAGCCGAGCGCAAAAGTCAGTTGACCACCCAGGTGATCCCACGTCCAGCCGCTGATCACCCCGCCAAACAACCCGCCGCCGCCAAATGCCAGGCTTGAATACAGGGCCTGCCCGCGAGAACGGGTGCGCCCCGGAAACCAGCGATTGATCGCCGAAATCGCCGCCGCGTGAAAAGCGCCGAAGGTCAGACCGTGCATCAGTTGAGTCAGTACCAGCACGCCAATGAAGTCAACGCCCCAGCCAATCGTCACAAAACGAACGACCGAGGTCGAAAAACTCACGATAAGAATGGTGCGCAGACTGTAGCGCCGCATTACCCGCGACATGACGAAAAACACCGCAATTTCGGCGACGACGCCAAGAGAAAAGAGGCTACCGACCGTCGATTTGCTGTAGCCGTGGTCCGCCAGGAAAATCGTATAGAAAATATTCAGCGCACCGTGTGCCGCCGCCATGGCAAAGCTCGCCGCCAGCAAGGCCCAGACACGTGGCTGACGCAGGATTTCACCGAGCGGTGCCGGATCTTCCACCAAATGGGCAACCGGTGCCTCGGGCACCAGCAATGAGCTGAAGACAATCGTGATCAGCATGGCCACACTGAACCAGATCATGCTGATCAAGGGCAGATGATCGAGCAGAACGCCGGCCAGCATCACGGCAACAATGAACCCGACTGAGCCCCACAGCCGGATTCGGCTGTAGCGCGCCGAATCCTCGCGAAGGTGATCGAAGGTCAGTGTTTCAACCAGCGGCAGCGCAGCCGTCCAGAAAAACGCCAGAACGGCGATGGCGATCATCAATGCTGCAAAACTACTGAGGAAGAAGATGGCGGAGAAGACCAGCAGTGCCGCCAGACTGGTCAGGCGAACGATCCACAATCGCTGCCCGGAGCGATCGGCCAGCATGCCCCACAGATACGGCCCGAACAGACGCATCAACTGCATTTGCGACATCAGCAGGCCGATTTCCCAAGCAGAAAACGAGAGAGACTGGAAGTAAAGCCCGAAGTAAGGCGCGAAAACGCCGATGAAGGAGAAATACGTGAAGTAGTAAGCGGAAAGCCGCCAATAGGGAACTCGATGCATCCAGCAATTTTACCGGATGCATCGCCTGAAACGGTGATCTTACTTGGCCGTCTGCTGCTGGCCGGATCGATACGCCATCATCAGATGGTACAAATCATCCTTGATCTTGCACCGATGTTTTTTCATGTCTTCGATGGTGAAATCGTCCACCGGCATGTCGTGTTCTTCCAGATCTTCAACCTTGCCCGTTAGTCGTTGGTAAGTCGAATACAAGCGCGAAAACAGCGGATTCCCGTTGCGCAATACATTGATTGCATCACTCATTTCAGGAAACTCATGGTGAAGATCATGGTGCTCGACGTGCATGATCGTATCCTCTCTCTGTTTTTGGCCACCCGGAGGAGCGGCCAGCATGGTTTAAAAAATTTAAAACCCGAAAGCCTGTTCGACTAATGTATCACCACATTACAAAACTGTTTAGCCCCCTGATACTGAAATTTTGGACAGTATAGGCAACTCATATCCGTGGCGTCGTGCACACCACATCACCACACTGCGCACGATGGCGCAGGGCATGGTCGATCAGCACCAGGGCCAGCATGGCTTCGGCAATCGGTGTCGCACGAATGCCCACGCAGGGATCATGGCGCCCATGCGTTTCAACCATCACCGCTTCGCCTGCCCGATTCACTGACTGGCGCGGCAAACGAATGCTTGAGGTCGGCTTAATCGCCATGTGCACCAGAATATCCTGGCCGGTGGAAATACCGCCGAGTACGCCGCCGGCGTTGTTGGACAGGAACCCCTGCGGCGCCATCTCGTCGCCGTGCTCGCTACCCTTCTGCTCGATACTGGCAAAGCCGGCACCGATCTCGACGCCTTTAACCGCATTGATGCCCATCATCGCATAAGCAATTTCGGCATCAAGGCGGTCATACACCGGCTCGCCCCAGCCGGGAGGAACGCCGCTCGCCGCAACACTTATCTTCGCACCCACTGAATCGCCGGACTTGCGCAGCGCATCCATGTAATCCTCAAGTTGCGGAACGATTTCGGCGTTCGGAGCAAAAAAGGGATTTTCAGCAATCTGGGTGGCATCAACAAAAGGTATCTGGATTGGCCCGAGCTGGCTCATCCAGCCCTGAATCGTCACACCATAGCGTTCTTTCAGCCATTTCCGCGCAATCGCCCCGGCCGCCACGCGCACCGCCGTTTCGCGGGCCGACGAACGACCACCGCCACGAAAATCGCGAAAGCCATATTTCTGGGTGTAGGCGTAGTCAGCGTGCCCGGGACGGAAAGTCTCGGCGATATTGCCGTAATCCTTGCTGCGCTGATCCTGGTTGCGAATGAGCAGTGCAATCGGCGTGCCGGTCGATTTACCCTCGAACACACCAGAAAGTATCTCAACGGTATCCGGCTCGCGGCGCTGCGTCACATGACGCGAGGTTCCCGGCTTGCGCCGATCAAGCTCGGCCTGAATATCAGCCTCGCTGATTTCCAGCCCCGGCGGGCAGCCATCGACAATGCAGCCAATCGCCGGCCCGTGCGACTCGCCGAAAGAGGTAACGGTGAATAAAGTACCAATCGTATTGCCGGACATGGATTTCTCTGGAGCGGTAGAATTGCGGGAAAGTCTAACATGACCCCGCCAGAGATCATCCTACTCCGCCCATGAGCATCAAGCAAAAACCGCCTGTGCCTTCAGCCCCGAAGCCCACGGCACCGCAAAATCGCCAACCTGTGTCGAACCCGTTGCGTCAGGCCGATAGCCGTTGGCAACGGACGGTACGATATGGCTGGGACAAGGGCGGCTCGCGCGGCGGACGGTGATATTCCCTATCGACAAAGGGCCCGACATCGCTGCGCCGCCAAGGTTTTCGTCTAGAAAGGCAGTTCTGACTGAATACCGGTCCTAACCAGACGCTCATCTACCACAGGCGCCAACCCGCTGGCCCGAACGCCAAGCAGACGAATTTTTTGCGTCAGCGGAACGCGCTTCAGGCACTCTCCGGCGGCTTTGCGAATCTGAGCCCCATCCCTTACATGAACCGGCATCGTCACATCCCGCGTTACTGCCCGAAAATCCGCATAGCGCAGCTTGATGCCAATCGTCTGGCTGACATAGCCCTTCCGCTTGAGATCATCCGCCACGCGCATGCAAAGCGAAGTAAAAATTTCCGAAAGCTCCGCCCGGTCCAGCTTGGCGTGCAGATCACGCTCGAAGGTGCTTTCACGGCTGATCGACTTGGGCTCCGATTCGGTAACCAGCGGCCGATCATCGACGCCATACGCTGCCTCGTGCAGCCAGACACCGGTAGAGCGGCCAAAGTGCTGAACCAGAAACTCGACGGGCTTTGTTGCCAGTTCGCCGATGGTATTGATCCCGAGCCGGGCCAACCTTTCAGACGATTTGGGGCCGATGCCGTTGATCTTCTTGGCAGGCAAGGGCCAGATCCGCATAGGGATTTCCTGCATGCTGAGAATGGTGATGCCATCCGGTTTGTCAAGATCGGAACAAATCTTCGAGAGCAGCTTGTTCGGGCTGATGCCAATCGAACAGTTCAAACCGGTTGCGTTGAAAACCGCCTGTTTGATGTCCCGTGCCAAGGCGTTCGTCTCTTCCGGGATGCGGCTCAGGTCAATGTAGATTTCATCAATCCCGCGATCTTCGATAATCGGCGCAATACTCGCCACAGCAGCCTTGAACTTGCGCGAGTAGTTCCGGTAGGCGTCGAAATTGGCCGGGAGAAGAATCGCTTCTGGAGCCAGTTTGGCCGATTTCATCAGCCCCATCCCGGAAAACACGCCGAGTGCGCGAGCTTCGTAAGTCGAGGTAGTAATCACCCCGCGACCGACATAATCGCGCAGCCGAGAAAAGCTCCGTGTGCCGTCGGGCAACGCGACGGGCTGATGCACCGAGCGCCCGCCAACCACCACCGCCTGCCCCCGAAGTTCTGGAAAACTCAGCAATTCGACGGAGGCAAAGAAGGCATCCATGTCGAGGTGAGCAATACGCCGAATACTGTTCATATGTACAGTATATTGGATTTTATTGGTAAGTGCATCTGCAAGCACACGCGACACTGCGCATTTTTAAGGTCACGAGAAAACCGATCCACACTCGAAGACTCTAGGGCTTGTTTTTCTCTCTTTGCTCACGGTCCAACCAAACGATTAAAGAACGTGTCGGAATTCTTTACACCGGTCTGCAAGAACGCAGTTGTGAAACTCATCGAATGCAACATATTCATTTAAAAACATAGTGGTAGACTTATCAATCAATACAAGGCACGGAAATTGCATTAAACAACTCGAAAAAGAATCTTGCGTGACTTCCTTCACGCATCTGAATTGGCGAATGACATATACTGCTCATAATGTAAAAAGTTGTGTGCAAAGAGGGGCTAAAAATGGACTTGGAATCGGGTAATAAAATTGATCAAAACAAACCTCCAGAGGCCGAGGAAAAAGCCTCCGAGGGTCGCCGAAAACTGATTCGTGGGGCATTGGTCGGTGCGCCGATTTTACTTGCGCTTAAGAGTTCACCTGTGCTGGCGTGCAACTGCAAGTTACCTTCCGGTTTCTCAACCTCGGGAAATTTGAGCCGCAATGGCGGGGCAACTTGCACACAACCCGCATACAAACCCTCGTATTGGAAGAGCCACTACAATCACTCCACCAAAAAATTCAGCGGCATCTACAGTTCCACAATAAAAACGACAACCCCGTTTAAAGATGTTTTTGGCGGTAACGACGCACGCACTTTTCTAGAGGTTCTTGGGTTAGGCGATACAGTTTTTTCGGCATTGGTTGCTGCCGCGTACCTTGGCATCAAGGCAGGCCATTTTGTCTCTGGCGTTTCCGAATCCAATATCAAGCAAATGTGGAGTAATACCTATATACCTCTTGGCAATACTATCCCGTGGAATGCCATAGAGTGCACGGATTACTTGAAATATGTAATGGGCTTACCGCTGTAAGGCCGCCTTATTTCAGTACACACTCCAGTACACACTCGCTTGCTTTACCACACGTCAAGAAACAGCAAAAATCGAGAAACAGTTTTCTGGAAAGATGTCGAAGAAGGCTGGATTCGCTACGACCAGAGTACTGGGGGAACGCAACTAATCTCCTCACTGGCTCGCTTTATCATTGATTTGATAGATGAAAGCAAAGTACCTCTTTCGCCACAGGACATCGCCCGAGAAGTCCTGCACGTAGAACCTGACACCGAACAGGACGATTGCCGTGTTGAAGTAGAGGCTGTTCTAAGGATACTATCCGACGCTAACTTCATCCTTTCTATACAGCCTTGATCGTAAGCCACCTAACACTCAACGAAATACGAAGTCGCTTGCGTGGCGAAGGCTTAAGAATCGCTTCTGGCCCCTTCAATTGTCGTTTGCAAAGCGGTGTTGACGACATCGTCACGGAATTCGCTCGACTCTACGCGAACCACCCGCTGGTAGCGGATGATGAATTTGTCGACTTTCATGTCTCCATCGAACCGGGGCGAGGAGTAAGGCGCTGGTTGCGACCACAGGCTCGCTTCGTCGTCGACGGAATCGAGCCATTTACGCCACTACCAAGCGGCCAGGCATTGCCCATGATTGAATGGGGCATGAACTGGTGCATCACCGCCTACAGCCAGCATGTGCTCATTCTTCACGCGGCGGCGGTTGCTCGTGGCAGCCGTGCCATCATCATGCCTGCGCCTCCAGGTTCGGGAAAAAGCACCCTGTGCGCTGCGTTGGTCAATCGCGGCTGGCGCCTGCTCTCGGACGAACTGACCATCATTCGTCTCGACACTGGCGAAATTTCAGGTCTGGCCCGACCTGTGAATCTCAAGAACAGGTCAATCGACATCATCCGCAGCTTTGCGCCGGAGGCATTCCTGACCAAACCAGTTCTCGATACCGCCAAGGGAACCGTGGCACTGATGGCTCCTTCGGCAGAAAGTGTTCACGATGTCGGGCAACTCACCATGCCCCACTGGATGATCCTGCCGCGATACAACCCAGAGGCATCGACTTCGCTCACCACGATGCAAACTGGCGTTGCTTTTCTTCAGATTGCCGACAACGCGATGAATTACCACGTGCTCGGACTCAAGGGTTTCCAGGCCGTTGGTCAGCTTGTTGACCGTTGCAAACACTTCAATTTTGAATACAGCCAACTGGACGAAGCGATCACCCAGTTTGATCGCCTTGCGTCGGAGGACTGACCTGGTGGCCCTGCTTATCTCGGTATTGAACGATCCAGCGCAAGTACGGCAGCTAACACCCGTCAAGTGGGATCTCTTGATTCGTCAGGCTCGCCATGCAAATTTGCTCGGCCGTCTCTATCGTTTTCTTGAGCAATCCGGCGAGCTTGCGGGAATTCCCGAGCGCCCACACAATCACTTGCTCTCCGGCTCGATCATGGCTGATCGGCAACACGTGTCGATCAAGTACGAAATCGGCTTTTTGCACGAGACGTTCAGCCGTCGCAAGCTCCCTCTCATTCTGCTCAAGGGAGCGGCCTACGTGCTGGCCGGGCTGCCGGCGACAAGCGGTCGGGTTTTCGCTGACATTGATGTTCTCGTTCCTCACGCACAACTCAGCGACGCAGAGTCGGCGTTGATGCAAACCGGTTGGGTTACGACTGAGATCGACGCCTACGATCAACGCTATTACCGGCAATGGATGCACGAACTGCCAGCCATGCAACACATGTTCCGCGGCACGGCACTGGACGTTCACCACACGATTCTGCCGCCGACATCGCGCCTCAAACCTGACCCGGCTCTTCTGATCGATGCGAGTATTGAACTTGAGGATACGCCAGGCGTACGCATTCTCTGCCCAAGCGACATGGTGCTGCACAGCGCAACTCATCTTTTCCATGAGGGCGAACCGGACAACCTCTTGCGAGACCTGAGTGATCTTGATCTGCTGCTGAGACATTTCGGGGCGAAAGCAGATTTCTGGAACAAACTTACGGGGCGAGCGAGACAGTTACAGCTTGACGGCCCCCTGCGACTGGCCTTGCGCTATGCAAACCGACTCCTGAATACCCCGGTGCCGACAGACATCATGCTCGATATGCATGCGTTGGATTCGAACGGACTCGGGCAGAGACTCCTGGACGCAATTTACTTCCGGGTTTTTCTTCCACAGCACCAAAGCACGTCCGACGCACTTTCGCCGTTTGCACGGAAACTTCTCTATATGCGTTCGCACTGGTTGAAGATGCCGCCTCATCTGCTGGCCTTCCATCTCGGGCACAAAGCCTTGTTTCCGCCAAAAGTTATATCAGTACCGTTGACCAAAGACGAATTGAATCTCTAGTCGGGACCGGTTGCCTATTGCAGGCTACGCACTAAATCCTGCAAATAGACCACAGGCACCGCATAACTGATCCCGGACGGATTCGTAAGCACGGATTCCTTGGTTCCCTTAACGAACACCATATTGACGATGCCGATCACTTCGCCTTTATCCATCTCGAAAAGTGGTCCTCCGCTGTTTCCAGGGTAAGCCGTACCGTCAAGCTGATAGATCTCAAATGGGCCGCTTTTCAGGCGTTTGATAACCTTTTCGTTCAACTGGTTGGCAGTCGCCCCTGGCAAAGCAATCGGGGTAATGGCCGAAATTATCCCGCGATGGGTTACTGGTGAGAGGCCTAGAACGCTGCCAATCGGGAATCCGGTGAAGGCGATGTTCTGGCCTTCACGAACTTTCCCTGATTCCTGTAGAGCCATCGCCTGCAGTGGCGGCCCTTCAATTCTCAACAGCGCCAGATCGTGGGTTTTGTCGCTTGCTACCGTCTTTGCCGGACGCTGCTGTGCTCCCACGTGCCCGGTAAGCGCCAGGACCATCAGGGTTTCCCCGTTGGCGGAATCAAGCACGTCCGGCACGACGTGAGCGTTGGTCGCAACCAGGTTTCCATTGCCCACGACGAAACCCGTCCCACGCATGATGAAAGCCGGGCTGCGGGTTTTTACGTAGGTTCCGACGACGACAACCGAGGGTTTGATCTGGTCGATCAAGTCGGGCAGATCGGCAAGAGCGACGCCAGAGAAAAACCAAAGAACGGTACAGACAAGGAGTTTCCTGAGTTGCCGGGATACTGCCAGACGTATCGAACCCATGACCTACTCCTTGAGATGTTCAGCCTGCTTTGGCAACCCGTATTCTTGGCAGTTCCGGTGACGGGGTCGTTATTCCGGGATCAAATGGATGATCGTCTTTCTTGAAGATGGCCAGAATCCGTTTGACGTAACCTCGGGTTTCAGCGTAAGGAGGAATTCCACGGAACCGGTTAACCGCGCCCTCACCGGCGTTATAGGCGGCGGCGACCAGCGCGACATCACCCTCGAAGTAAGCCAGCAGCCAGCGCAGATAGGACATCCCGCCACGAATATTCTGTTCGGGATCGAATGGCTTTTTGACGTTAAAACGTACCGAAGTTTCCGGAATGAGCTGCATCAAGCCTTGAGCGTTTTTGGGGGATACGGCTGCGGGTTCAAAGTTGGATTCAGCCCGGATGACAGCCATGACGAGCCGTGGATTGATGCCGTATTCCGGTGCCAATTTATTGACCAAGCCGAAAACTTTCTGCTGCGACGGACCAATCGCCTGGAAAACCTCATCATCCTCGATTTCAACCGTAACGATCTCCATGCACTTGGGCATGGGCGCGACCGTTTGCCCGACAAACCGAAGCATTTTCTGCGCTGGCCCGTACCCCTGCTCAGCGGCCAGCTTGAAGAAGTACGCAGCCAGTTCATCGCTACGCTCAACCCCTCGACCGTTGGCATACATCCAGCCGAGGTTGAACTGGGCTTCAACGTCGCCGTATCGCGCTCCATCACAATACAGGCTGGCGGCGCGCAGAGGATCTTTGTTAACGCCTTCACCGTGCTCGTAGGAGCGCGCTTCGGCTCTCAACAGTTCAAGATCACCCAGCGTTGGCAAATCTGATGGCGTCGCCAGCGCAAAGCATGAATGAACGCTCAACAAAGCCACGAACGCTGACAAATTCCGAAGAATCTTCGTGTACGTGGCTCCCATGCTCAGACCCCACGAGCTTTCGGTGCCGTAAAGTGCGCGATATACCAGGGCATGGCAACGCGAATTCCATCCTCCAGACTATGCGTCGGGGCGTAGTTGAGCAAACGCATGGCTTTGGAGATATCCGCCTGCGAATGCCGAACGTCACCGGAACGAAACTCGCCGTGATTGGGTTTCAGATTCCCCAGTTCAGGTTGCGTTGCGACCAGCGTATCGCGCAACATTTCAAATAGGCGGTTGAGCGAGGTCCGGTCGTTAAGCGCAACGTTGTAGACCTGATTGGCCGCCTCTGGATTTTCAGCGGTTGCGGCGAGCAAGTTGGCTTGAACGGCATTCGCCACAAAACAGAAATCCCGGCTGGTTTCGCCATCGCCGTGAATCAAGACCTCTTCGCCAAGCAGCATGGCTTTCGTCCAGCGCGGAATGACCGCCGCGTAGGCACCATCCGGGTCCTGACGGGCTCCAAAAACGTTAAAGTAACGCAAGCCAATGGCTGCAAAGCCATAGCAACGCGCAAACACTTCGGCATATAACTCATTGACCAGCTTGGTTACCGCATAAGGTGACAAAGGCCGGCCAATGGTTTGTTCGACCTTGGGCAAATCGGGGTGATCGCCGTAGGTCGAACTGGAGGCGGCGTAGACAAAACGCCTGACTTTGGCATCTCGTGCCGCGACAAGCATGTTCAGGAAACCGTCGATATTGGCCGCATTGGTAGCCAGCGGATCTGCCAGAGAACGGGGAACGGAGCCCAATGCCGCCTGGTGCAAGACATAATCGACGCCCAGGCACGCTTCGCGACAGGCTTCCGGCGAGCGAATATCGGCTTCGATGAAGTCGAACTTCGACCACCGATCAGGCGACAGCAGCGCCCTCACCTCGTCCAGATTGCGCCGGTGTCCGGTGGCAAAATTGTCCAGGCCAACCACCGTTTGATTCAGCTTGAGCAGGGTCTCGACCAGGTGCGAGCCAATGAATCCGGCACACCCGGTGACCAGCCAACGCGCGGGATTCTCCCGCAAACGCTGGCCAAGTTGCTCGTAGGCTGTAGCTGAACTCAAAGACGCCACACCGTCACTCCTTGAGAAACCAGTTGCGCCTCGTCAAACAGGCTCTTCACATCGGTCATCACACCACCCTTTTGCAGTTTGCCGACGTAATCCGCAAGCGGCCGGTTCTTGAATTCCTTGTGAGCCACGGCAGCGACGATGGCGGCGGCAGCGGGCAAATCATCCCATGCCGTCAATTCAACGCCATATTCATGCATTGCTTCATCGGCATCAGCGACCGGCTCATGCACGATCACCTTGGCACCGTAGGATTGAAGTTCGCGAATCACGTCAATCACGCGTGAATTACGCAGATCCGGGCAATCCTCCTTGAACGTCAGACCCAGTACGATGATTGGCGCATCCTTGACCTGCCATCCATTGCGAATCAGGTTCTTGACCGTCTGTTCGGCAATGTATTTCCCCATGCCGTCGTTGATGCGCCGGCCGGCCAGGATGACTTCGGGGTGATAGCCGAGCATCTCTGCCTTGTGCGTCAGGTAATAAGGATCAACACCGATGCAATGCCCGCCGACCAGACCCGGACGGAAAGGCAGGAAGTTCCATTTGCTGCCGGCGGCCTGCAACACCTCCAGCGTATCGATGCCGATACGGTCGAAAATGATCGCCAATTCGTTCATCAAGGCGATGTTCAAATCGCGCTGGGTGTTCTCGATGACCTTGGCAGCTTCGGCGACCTTGATGCTGGAGGCCGGATAGACACCTGCGGTAATGATGCTTGAGTACATCTGCTTGACACGCTCAAGCGTCTCCGGCGTATCACCCGAGACGACCTTGACGATCTTGGTCAGCGTGCGCTCCTTGTCGCCGGGGTTGATGCGCTCCGGGGAATAGCCGACGAAGAAGTCTTTCTTCCACTTCATGCCGGAATGTTTTTCGATAATCGGGATGCAGATTTCTTCAGTCGCGCCAGGGTAAACCGTCGATTCGAAGACGACGGTTGCGCCACGCTTGAGGTTCTTACCAACCGATTCCGACGAACCGATCAGCGGCCCGAAGTCCGGCTGATGTGCCACATCGACCGGCGTTGGCACAGCGACAATAATGAAGTCCGCTTCGGCCAGCGCCTTTGGATCGCACCCGACTTCAAGATACTGAGCAGCCTTCAAACCTTCGCTGCTGACCTCACCGGTCGGATCGATAAATTTCTTGTAATTCGCGATTTTATTGGCCGACAAATCAAAGCCGATCGTTCGGCTCTTCTTCCCGAACTCCACAGCCAGCGGCAAACCGACATAGCCCAAACCAACAACGGCAACAATAGTCATGAGTTCCTCAACCCTTGTTAAAAAATATATTCAAGATCCATAAAGCTGCAGGCCGCATGGATAAACGATCTACAAACAACCGCCCTGAAGAAGCGCGTATTTATTGGCGCTCCGACATCCCCTCTCATGGAACGCCTATTGATGCACATTCCAGAGGGGCTTGGGTATAGATGACTAATACCGGAAAAAACTTTCTGTCAAAGACTCTTCAACAATTCGCCAACTTCGGCCTGCGCCGGAAATTTGTCGCCCAATTTGACCAGTTCATCCAGTTCTATTTTCGCCTCAGCCTTCTTTCCGGCCTTGACCAGAGCTTTTGCCAGATTCAACCGAATCACGGTCGCCTGCGGCGCAAGACTGACGGCCTTCTGCAGCAACTCCAGCCCACGCGCCATATCGCCTTTTTCAACCAGTAAGCCCCCAAGGGTATCAACAATGGCGGCTTGATCCGGTGCCAGCTTATAGGCCTTTTCGGCGTATTCGATTGCCTTTGGATCCTTGATCTGGGCCGAACTCCAGGCCAGATTATTCAGCATCGCCGGGTTGTTCGGCTGCGCATCAACCAGGATCCGATATTGCTTGCTGGCCAACGTGTAATCCTTGCGCGCATTTGCGTTCTCAGCAAGATAAAGCCGGAACTGCAGATCCTTGGCGTGATCCTTAATCCAGCCATCGGCAAATTTGTCTGCCTCGCCTGAGCCACCGCCGGCCATCAACACCGCATGCAACTTGACCGCCAGTTCAGTCGCCCCGCTTTGCTTGATCCCGGTACGGTAAACCGCCGCAGCTTCTGGCCAAGCTTTTTTCAGAGCATGAACATCGCCTTCAAGCACATAACCAACCGCCTCTTTGGGACGCTGTTTCTGTATCTGACGAGCCGTGTTGAGTGCCTCGGCCGTACGTCCGGCATCGAGATCCAGCATCATGATTCCGCGCTGCGCTTCAATAGAATCCGCCTTGATCGAAAGCGCCTTGCGCAGACTCTGCATGGCCGCCTCCTTGTTTTTAGCGGCCACATGAACCTCGGCCATGCGCAGATGCGGCTGAACGGACGTAGGCATAAGACCAGCCAATTTGCCATAGGTCGCCAAGGCCTGGTTGAAATCTTCCGCCGCCTGCTGCGCGCGGCCAGCGGCATCAAGCACTTCTGGCTGATCCGGCAAGACTGCAAGCGCATCCTGAGCCGCAGTAACGGCCTTTTTAGCATCTTTGGCACCGAGATATACGCCGATGAGCGCTAGACGCGGTGACGCTTCATTGGGGTTGGCAGCCACGGCCTTGTTGATCAGCTCGGCCACTTCGTCCGCCTTGCCACCGGTCTTGGCACGCAGCTCGGCCAGAGCGAGCAAAGCCTGAACGTTTTTCGGGTCCTTGGCCACGACGCCGTCAAAATGTTTTTTCGCTTCCTCTGGCTTCTTGTCGGCCAGATCCAGATTGGCGAGACTCGCCGCCGCCGGGAAATACGCCGAATCTATCGCCAAGGCTTTCTCGAAACTCATGCGCGCACCGGCCAAATCACCCTTACCGACCAAAGCCGTACCGCGCAGATTATGGGGAAGCGGATTCTCCGGCTGCTTTTTTTCCAGTCCATCGATCGATTTAAGCGCCTGATCGAATTTGCGAGCTCTGAGTTGGGAGGCGATCAGCGCCATGTCAGCATTGATGCCCGTATCAAGCGAAGCAATTTCTTCCAGTTCACGGTACGCGATTTCGGTTTCGCCCTTCGCTAGATGAGAAAGTGCAACGGACGTCTTTTTAACCTTGTTCTCAGGATCAAGTGCCGCAGCTTTGGTGAAATACGCGCCGGCCTTCTCGGCATCACCGTTTTGCATAAAGACTTCACCGGCCAGCGCCAGCATGTTCGAATCCTTGTCGATCTTGTCCAAAACCGGTTGCAGCGTGGCAAGCGCCTTGGCCGGTTGGCCGCTACGCAAATGGGTAGCAATCAGGAGGCGGCGCGCCAAGCCAAGCTCGGGGGTTTTCGGCAAAGCTTTTTGCAGGTAGGTTTCTGCAGTTGAGTACGATTTCAATTCGTACTCAATGGCTCCGGCAAGCTGTAAACCCAGCGTACTTTCAGGAAGAACCTTGAGATGCTGCTGGATCGTTTCCAGAGCAGACTTGAAGTTTTTCTGCCGATAAAAAAGTTGCGCCTGCAAATAGGTGGCTTGTGGATGCGTTGGAGCCACCTTCTTCAAAGCCTCGATCTGTTTGCCCGCGTTTTCAAGACTTCCCGTTTCCAGAAGGATGGAAATCAGTGCGGAGTGAGCCGGCACATAATCAGGTTTGATCTCCAGCGCCTTGCGATAGGCTTCCGACGCGCCCTTGGCCTCACCCTGAGCAATCAGGATGTCACCTTTGAGTTGCCAGGCATCGTGGAGCTTCGGCGAATTTTCAAGCGTCGAATTCAACAGGGCCAGAGCCCCAGGAAGATCACGATTTCCCGCCTTGATTCTAGCCTGACCAATGGCTGCAGGACCATACCCCGGTACTGCGGCGATGGCCGCATCAAACGCCGTCTGCGCGGCTTCGTTCTTTCCGGTCATCAGGTAGGCCAAACCGACTGACGTCTGCAGATCCGCCTTGCCTTCCGGCGACGTCATTTGAACCTTGGCCAGATCATCAATCACTTTTTTGGCCTGCCCCAACATGAGCTGGGTTTTTGCCAGCAAAGGCGTCACCTGATCGACAGAAAATTTGAGCTCATCCGCCTTGCGCAATTCAACGTCCGCTGCCACGGGATTCCCGCTGTCGAGCAGCGCTTTGCCCAGCAGGAAGCGGGCTTCGCCGAGATTCGGGTTAGTCTGTAGCGCGTTCTTCAGTTGAATCATTGCCGCCTTGTTGTCGTTCTTGGCCATATAGTCTCTGGCCGAAGCGAGCATGGTCTCGGGCTTGTCCCCGCCGCAGCCGACCACAATCAAGGTCGCCACAAGTGCCGAGAGGGCAGTTTTTCTGAATGTATTCCGAGCAGTCATTGGTATCCCCATAAAAGTGGGCAGTACGTGAGTTATTTCAGTCCGAAACGATGCATAAGATCGTAAAGGGTTGGTCTGCTGACCCCGAGCATATCAGCGGCCTTAAGTACGTTTCCGTCCGCACGTCCAAGCGCCGTGATGATGACGCGTTTTTCTGCCTCTTCCCGAACCTGCCGCAGATCAAGATTTACTTGCACATTTTCCTCTGTATTGAGTCCAATGTCATCCACCGTGATCTGGTTTCCATCGGCCATGATCACCGCTCGCTTGATGCAGTTCTCTAGTTCCCGAACATTTCCGGGCCAAGTATAAGACTCAACAGCCCGCAAGGCGTCTTCGCGCAGCATCATGACGCCACGATTCTGCTCCGTCGCAAAGCGGCGTACGAAGGCATGCGCCAGCAATGCGGTATCACCCTGACGAAGCCTGAGCGGCGGGATATTGACGACGATTTCGGCCAATCGGTAATAGAGATCTTCGCGGAAACGACCTTCCTTGATCAGGCTTTTCAGATCCTGGTGGGTCGCGCAGACGATACGAACATCAATCGGGATTTCCTGGCGTCCGCCAATTCGTTCGATGACTCGCTCCTGCAGGAAACGTAAAAGCTTGGCCTGCAAGGAGTGCGGCAGATCGCCAATTTCGTCAAGCATCAAAGTGCCGCGGTGAGCGGTTTCGATCTTGCCGGGCGTGGTTTTTGCGGCACCGGTAAACGCACCCTTTTCGTAACCGAAGAGCTCACTTTCCAGCAGGTTATCCGGAATCGCCGCACAGTTGATGGCGATAAACCGTTCTTTGCGCCGAGGCGAAGCCGCATGAACGCCACGCGCAATCAATTCCTTGCCAGTACCGCTTTCTCCAAGAACGAGCACGGTCGCATCACTGCTCGCCACTTTTTCAACCGTGCGGCAGACTCGCAAAACTTCGGGATCCCTCGAAATCAGCCCCGCCAGGACATCCGGCTGATGCATAAGCTGCAGTCGGTTGTTCTCTTGCTGGAGATCATAAAGGCGATATGCACGTTCAATCGTCAGCCCCAGCATTTCGATTTCGAATGGCTTGGCGAAAAAATCATAAGCTCCGAGCCCCACCGCCCGCAAAGCATTTGAGCGATCATTCTGGCCGGTCAGGACGATAACCTTGGTTTCAGGGGCCGTCGTCAAAATCTGTTCAAGCAACAAAAAACCTTCCGAAACGGAATCGGCATCCGGCGGCAAACCGAGATCCATCGTCACCACCGGCGGCGAGTATCGACGTACCTGAGCTAGCGCACTTTCGCGATCACCCGCAGTCACCGTCTCGTATTGATCGAATGCCCAACGGATCTGTTTTTGCAGCGCCGGATCATCTTCAACGATCAACAGGGGACGCAATTTTTCAGAACTCATTGATGTCCCTCACGCAACACGCTCGAATCCATTCCAGTCCCCATATCGAACAACGGCAACAGCAAACTGACCTGAGTTCCGACGTTAACCGTGCTATCCACAGAAATCGTGCCCCCCAACTCATGCACATACTGAAAACTCTCATACGCACCAATTCCCATTCCTGCCGGCTTGGTCGTTTGAAAAGGCTTGAACAAGCGTTCCCGCAGGAATTCAGGCGTCATTCCATGCCCGGTATCACTAACTTTGATCACAGCGTGCTTGCTGTGCCGCTCCAGGCGCAGCGAAACCTGACCTCCGTTGTCAGTGGCATCCAGCGCGTTTTGCACAATATGGCCAATGACTCGTTCAACCCGGTCTTCATGCCCCTTGGCAAACACCTTTTCTGAGTGATCAATGACCACATCGCGCCCCTGGGAAGCCTTGGCCGTCTGAATTCGCCGAATCACGTCGCCCAGATCGATACCGCGCGGACTATCAACCGGAGTCGTTCCTTCACGCAGTTGCATCATCAGTTGCCGCATACGCTCGACAGAGTGTTCCACGGTCATCAGCATATCCTGTTGAAATTCAGGGTTATCGCGATGACGTTCTGCGTTTTTCAGCATCAGAGATAGTTGAGCCACAATATTCTTCAGGTCATGGACAACAAAAGCAGACATACGGTTGAATGCATCAAACTTTCGCACCTCAAGCAAGGCCTCGGTTGCCTGCATCTGGCCGAGGAAAGCCCCGGCCTGGCGACCCGCTGTTTTCAACAGATCGTTGACCTCCCAGTTAACGTCAATTCGCGTACGCGCCGTGGCCAGAACAACAAAACCGATCATCTCGTTCCCGGTCGCTAATGGAACAACTAGCCAGGCATTGGGCACCTCGACGAGCCAAACGGGCAGATCGAGTCGATCATAGCGGCGCGGCAGCGAGCGATATTCCTCGAGATTGATGACCCAGCCACTATCGAGCAAAAACTGGCACAGTTTGCTATCAGCATCTTCTGTAACCGACGAAACCGGCATATTCCAGCATGCAGACTGTGCGAAGAAGCATCCTGACGGATCTTTCAACCAGAGCGCTCCAGCGGGGCTCTCCACCATGTCTGCCAAACCCTTGACAGCGTGTCGCCCCATTTCCGAGAAACCGTCCTGGGACGAAAGGGTATTGGTAAAGCGAAGCCATTCCTCCCGATAATCATAGCGATAACTGAAAAAATGCTTGCCAACCAGAACGCGAAACTTGGCCCGCATCGATCCAGACAAGCTAAGGATGCCCAACGCCAGCAACGCAGCAAATAGCAGTGCCAGTTGGAAAGGTCGCCCCCAGTCTCCGCCGAAATAGCGAACGTAGTATCCAGCCCCCGCCATGAACAGGAGATAGACGCCTACAGCAACCAATGTTGCCGATTGCAAGGCCGCGCGTTGTGAAAGAACGATTTTTGTTTTCCAGTCACGGCTTCGAATAGTCGATAGTGCGACCAGTGGCACGACCAGGGCATGCACGAAGCCACGGATACTGAAAGCATCAATGTCAATTCGGTTAAACAGCAGAGCATCCGAGTAAAGATACAGATCAAAGAGGACAGCGCCACCCAAACCCAGGCAGAGAGGCTTGATGCTCCAGATCCAGTCAGCGTCGACGTTACGAAACAATTGCTCGACAAGAACCAGAGCAAAAACGGTCATCGCCAGCGAATCGAACAGCGCCAGTCGCTGCGGGGGAAGAACGAAAGGAATGCCCAGCACCGCCATAAGCTGCGCAAAGAAACCAATGACGAACAGCGCCAACGCAATTCCGCTAAGCCATTTGAAGCGATTCGGCCAGCGTTCAACCGCCGAAGATTCTGGCTTGAGAAGGACCAATAGAAAGAAGTTCCAGCCGCCAAACCGGAAGAGATCAGCGAGCAAACTACCAGCAAGAAAGATACCCTGCCCCGTTAGCGCAAAGGCAAGACCCGCCAGACCCCACAAAGCGCAAAGCACGGTGGCGATAAAAAGAGCACGGTTTCTAAGACCGACACGCCATCCTGCGGCGAGATAGATCGCAAAGGCAACGTAGACGAAGCCTGCAAGGCCATAGCTCCAGACAGATATTACTTCTCTGCTTGCATCCAAACGTCAAACCTCCCCAGAATGCGTTCAATTATACGACTCGCCCTGAGAGGACTCCGTTCTTACTGAGCGCCCTTGCCGGTAAGCACCACACCTACGGTTTCGAACAGGATGACGATATCCAGAAACAAGGTGTGATTTTTGACATAGTAAAGGTCGTACTGGAGTTTCTGAATGGAATCGTCTACCGATGCCCCATAGTGATAACTAACTTGAGCCCAGCCGGTGACGCCCGGTTTGACACTATGGCGGACGGCGTAAAACGGAATATCCCGCGTAAGCTGATCAACGAAAAAAGGACGTTCCGGGCGTGGTCCAACCAGACTCATATCACCGGTCAGAACGCTGAAAAGCTGAGGCAACTCATCAATACGCAGTTTTCGAATGATGCGGCCGACACGCGTTGTCCGATCATCGTTTGCCGTTGCCCAGCGCGGCTTTCCATCACTCTCGGCATCTTTGCGCATGCTGCGGAACTTGACGACCTTGAACAGACGGCCATTCAATCCAACACGCTCCTGTGTATAAAACACCGGGAACCCATCTTCAAGGACGATCAGAATCATCGTAACAAGCATCACCGGTAAGGCGAGAAAAAGCAGGACCAATGCTGCAACGCTATCGAATACGCGCTTGACAAATGTGCGCCCCCAACCTTGCCTGAAGCCCTCACCAAAAATCAACCAACCCGCCCGCAACGAATCGAGTCGTATCTGTCCTAGCGCCCGTTCAAAATAACTGGCGAGATCAAGCACCTTTACGCCGCAAAGTTTGCAATCAAGAAGTTCGCGCAAGGGCAAAATGCCGCCACGTCGTTCATGCACGGCAATAATGATTTCGTCAACATTCAAAGTGTGCGCCGTGTCAGAGAGCGATTGCGAACGAGGTAGCAAAAACTGGTCTGCAACACAGATTTCAGCGTCCGTAGGCCCCGGGTAGTAGCCAACAATGTAAATGTCTGGATCTGACTTCTTGAGCACTTTGCCAACGGACTTCGCCTCCGGACCTGCACCAAAAATCATTACGCGATGCTGCATCATTGACCCCGTACGAGAATGCATGGTGTAGACACGATGAACGAGCGTTCCAAACAGTGCAGCCAGCCCCGACAAAAGCAGAAGTTTTTGATCTGCACTGGCGATCGAGAGCAAGAAAAACACGCTGTAAGCAAGCGGCACCGCCAAATACAATGACAAAACTGCCCGCGCACGTGTTTGAGCAATAGTCCGGCTGTGCGCACGGTGGTAAAGCCCGAGCCAACCGTTAAAAACAACCATCACAAGAGCAAAAATAACTGAATAAACAACGACGACTTCGAAATCCTCTTGCCCGCCCACTCCCCACATGATTACAGCCAAAAGAACGCAGGCTACCGGAAGCAGAAGGTCAAGGACAATCTGAACAATGGTTTTCCAATGAATCCAGTGGCTGAATACTTTAATCATGAGTTGCCTCCAGCAAACTTCTATTGCACCCGAGTACGGTATCTATCGAATTGATCTGCTGGATTCTTGCTTTCAAAACGCAAAACCAAGCCAATCTTTCTCACAAACAAGACTAGCATCAGGTCAAGTTTGTTACCGTGACAAAATGCACAACAGGGCAGCTTATTTTTTTACCGATCAGGACCGACGTTAAAAACTGTCGAGAGCAAAGACCAGCCGCTCATAGGAATCCCATGCTTGCGGGTGTATCAACGATCTGGCAGGCGGTTGAGCTGAACCAATGACAACGGGGACAGGATTCTATCACTACACAATCACCTGACCGCAATCACCCGAAGAACGTTCAGATATTTTCAACAGTCCGTTCGTTGCGGGAATTCTGCCAGGCCCAAACCAGAAACAAACCAAACAAGGTCGCCACGCGTGGCATGTCAAATAGGCTGACAACGAGTCCCAAGGCCATCAGACCAGCAATGCTCGCAATGAAATAGGGCGCAAGCTCATTTCCTTTAGCGAAGGCTCGCGAAAGCCGCCGTACGATCCAGAAC
Organism: Burkholderiales bacterium; assembly: GCA_038316625.1. Classification (GTDB taxonomy): domain Bacteria; phylum Pseudomonadota; class Gammaproteobacteria; order Burkholderiales; family Rhodocyclaceae; genus Propionivibrio. The sequence goes on along the minus strand of JBBQAT010000013.1, from coordinate 5,906 downwards.
ACGCCTGCCAGGAAGCAAGACAAGCCGGCAAATCCCGTCTCGATAAGGACTTCAAGATAAATATTGTCAATGTGCCATGGAAGAAAATAGGAATGCGCGCTTGGAAACCAGCCCGCTTCCTTGTCCTCAAACCTTGGATTCCTCAACAGATTGCCGGCCCCGGCGGTCAATACCAGATTGGCCGTTTCGACCTTCGCACCCGGCGTCAGAACCGATAGCCTGAATACCCCATGACCAAACCCCCGCCAGGAACCTAACTGGAAAGGATACCCCGAAAGAACTGATTCCCAGCGCTGCCACCCGCCTGAACTCACCTTGATTTTTCGATATTGGCATCTCGCAGGATATAAAAGATGCTCCGCACATACTTGCACGAGTAACGCCACGTCTTCATCGCTGCGCATTTCAAGGGAAAAGCGATAGCGCTGCTTTGGAATCAGATCAACTCGCTGCGAAAGTGCAAAGAACCGCCCCAAGTCGTAGCCATCGTATGAGCCGTCAGCGCCATCGATCACCATAGAAGGACGGCCTGCAACACCTTCATGCCAATAAAACGCGCCTGGAAGCGCAGGGCCTGCATCGTCCTTCGTCATACGAACCGGAAGTTGCCCCAAGCCAATCCCGAAAAGCCATTCACCGGGAATCTTCAGCAAACCGACTCCTTGCTCCCAATGCCGCAAACGCCCACCAAAATCACGCTCACTCGCCGCAAGACGTTTGTTGATAAATGAATCGGTTCCCAGCACCAGCGCGATTTCTACGAAGACAAGAATAAGCACAATGACACTGGATAATCTGATAACAAGCGCAACCTGAGCGCCTTCAAGTCGACGCAACACGAGTAAAACAGCAAGCAAAATGACACTTCCCGCAATAGCTCCAATGACGCCACGGGAAAACGTGGTCAAGCCAACATAAGTGAAAACCACAATGAATGCGCCAACGACCAGCCTGCCTCGAATAGAAGCGACAGCTCGCCATGCCCAGATAAGCAGAGGTGCAATCAGCACGAGATAGGCGTCAAGAGCCGCGCCGCCAAGGTGCATTTCCCAGAACAATGCCACCGTGCGGTAGGGAGTCGTTATATCCAATAATCCTGGAAAAAAAGCTCGCTCCCACAAAATGGCCAGGACAACTCCGCCGGCACCCACCAGGCAAGAAGCGAAGAAATAACGGCTCAACGTGTCCACGGGCAGCAAATTGCCGGTCTTCGCAACGAGCGGTAACAGAAGAACCGTCCAAAGTAGACTTTTACCAACACGAAACCCGTTTAGCGGCGTCGTATAGGCTGAATACCAGCTCAGATCCTGCAAGGTCAGGTCATTCGCGCCAGTTACGATCAAAAGAACAACAATCGACAGGAGCAACAGAAAAGGACTGACGTACGCAAAGTGGAAATCATCCAGTTGCATCCGGAAATATCCGGCAGCCAGGACGGCCAGTATCAACAGATCAAACTCGTCGGTAATCAACCATCCCGTCCAGGGGGAAAAATTCAGGAGCGGGAGAAATGCCGGAACCAAAAAGATCGCAAACCGGGGTTGCCAAAAGAGCACCAACAGGACGCCGATGAAAACGATTGACACCGACACTGGCGCGATGGGATGAGAAAACGCCAAAAATAGACCAGCACCCAGACTTGAGAGCGATAAAAGGAGAACAAAAGCACGGGAGATGACGCTCATGCTCAGTGATCAGCAGATCTAAAGAGTGCGGATCCACTTCAGCGTTTCGTTCTCAATTCGTGAACGAAGTGATTCTGAAGAGAACGTATGGTCAGCGTCGGATACATCAACCCGTTTGAGCTTTTTGGAATTCAGCAAACCCGACCACGCCGGAGCGGATGCAACGTACTCTAGAAATTCCTTTGCGGTGTAATCCTGTCCGCTCAGGATCAGCAGCACCTCGCCGTGAAACTGAGCCAAGCCCTCTGCCATCAGATCCTGAAACAAACGGGATTCACGCTGCGTTTGCAAACCTTTCCCGCGAGCCAGCATCGCATTGCTCAGCAAACCGTGAATCGATTTGATTATCTGCATCTTGCCGCTCAGCAACTTCAGCCAGAACTCGCGCTGCATCAAGCGTTGTCCGTAGTAGTGCTTGATATGCGTCTGCGCCAGGCTCGCCTCTGAGCGAACCCAGGGATTAAGCAAGACCAGACCAGCTATTCTCGGATCTCGGCTTGCCTGCGAATACAACAAGGCGGCAGAAGCCGCATCACATAGCCCCCACAACACGATGCGTTTCACCGCAGGACAAGCCCCCAGAAAAGAATCGATGCCAGCACCGACATCCTCGGTCACGGCCTCAAAACTTCGCAACGCACCGCCGCTATCACCCATTCCGCGAAAATCGAAACGCATCACCGGATAGCCGTCAGTGGCCAGTCGGCGCGATAGCAGCAAAAACTGTCGATGACTTCCAACACGATATTGCGGACCACCGACAAGCACCAAGACCCCACAATCAAGCGGAGACTCCGGCTGAGCGACGATACCGAGCAATCGCTCACCCGCGACCGGGAAGATCAGCGCTTCTTCCACAAAATTCATGCGGGCTCCAGACCAGATAGGGCCAGAAGGCTGGCATTGATCAGCGCCGGACATTCGGCAATCTCAGCCGTTTGCCAGAAAGCGGGGCCATAGACGGGCGTTCCCCTTACCTTGCTCCCCGCTGATTTCCATTTCTCGATTTTCAGACTGGCCGATGGCGACAAAGCGCCGTCCGGTTTTCCGGACAGTTCGAACCATTCGATCCGGTTCGATCGCTCTGGAAGAGCCAGTTCAGCTTTTTCAAGCCCTGCGGCCAAGTCTGACGAAAGCTGATAACCCGCAATTTCAACCGATTCGCCCTGTGCCAGTTGTTCACGCAGGCGATCCATCAAACCTTTGCTATCGCCCCCAAGCATTTCACTCGCAATTTTCAAACGTAAAAACTGCTGCAGAAACTGCTTGCCGGAAACCACGGGCTGCCACAAAAGCAACTGGCTGGGCGTGCTAATTCGTGCGGCGGCCTCGCAGGCCAGAAGGCCGCCGGTGCGCAAGCCCCAAAACCACAGATCCGAATCACCGCGTTGTTGCAACCAATGGCCCGCCAAGGTCACATCATCGACCCAGCTTTCCCAGGTCGCATCGCCAAAACCGCCCGAGCTGTCGCCACAGCCGTGCAGATCGATCTGCAACACCGAATAACCGGCCGCCGCCATCGCTTTTGCCTGCACGGCCGCCATGCGTCTGGATTTGTTCATTTCCTCAGCAAAGGGATGAACATAGACAACCGCGCCGCGCCTGACGACTTGAGCATCGGGCTGATGAAAAAGGCAAAACCGCTGCCCGGAGCTGGCCGGCAGAAAAAAGGCGTCAAAGCTCATGAATGATGCAACTCAAGCCGCAAGTTTGCCCTGCACGAAATCGACCAAGGTCGCCACCGAAGCAAAAGACGCCCCGTCAATTTCATCGTCGTCGACCATGAAACCGAAACGCTCTTCCATCGTCGTAATCAAAGCCACAACGGCCATTGAATCCAATTCGGGTAGTGCACCGAGCAACGGGGTGTCGAGCGAAAAGCTTGCCGCTCGCCCCTTCAGGCTCAAAACCTCATCAAGAATCGACAACACTTCGCTTTTAACATCCATGGAACCTCCTCGTAAATTCCAACACGCCCCCCGAATGTGGGGCGTTTTCGCTGCGCCGATTATACTGATGAAACATTTGGTCCGGATTTTTTGCAGCGCCTGCGAAATTCAGGACCGCGCTCGAACAGGGGAACTTTCAGACGCTCGAAGCGTTCACTAACTCTCGAAACACCACTTTATCCGCCCGTTCCGCAAGCATCCGGAATAATTTCACGGTGTTACGAAGTACTATTCGCTAAAATTGCCAACCGAATCCAACTCTGTGAGGACTGAAAATGACCGATACCTTTCTGCTCCCTGATCTTATCGCCCTATCAGCCAAACGCACCCCGAATGCGGTCGCCCTCACCTATGGAAAAGAATCGATAAGCTACGCCGACCTGCAACGGTCAATTGAAGGATTTGTCAGCGGCATGCTCGGACTTGGCCTGCAACGCGGCGAGCGGATTGCCATCTACCTTGAAAAGCGTTTCGAAACGGTTATCGCCAGTTTCGGCACCACAGCCACCGGATGCGTATTCGTTCCGCTCAACCCACTGCTCAAGCCCGACCAGGTCGCCTACATCATGCGTGATTGCAACGTGCGAGTGCTGATCACCTCGAATGAGCGCCTTCCCTTGCTTGCACCGGCTCTGGAGACTTGTACGGATTTGCGTCATGTTGTCCTGACCAATACCGAGCAACCACCACAGGCAACAAATCAGATCACCTGTGTTCGCTGGGATGATCTACTCAATGCGCCGGGCCAAACCGGTCACCGGGTCATCGATACCGATATGGCAGCCATCCTCTACACGTCCGGCAGCACCGGCAAACCCAAAGGCGTCGTGCTTTCTCATCGCAACATGGTGGCCGGTGCCAAGAGCGTGGCGAGTTACCTGGAAAACACCGCCAGCGACACCCTGCTTGCCGCCCTGCCCCTGTCCTTTGACGCCGGATTCAGCCAACTCACCACCGCATTTCACGTCGGCGCACGCGTCGTTCTGCTCAACTACCTGATGCCGCGCGACGTACTCAAGGCGCTGGAACGTGAACGCGTTACCGGCCTCACCGCCGTGCCACCGCTCTACATCCAACTCGCACAAATGGAATGGCCCACCAGCATCACTGAACATCTGCGTTACTTTGCCAATACCGGCGGACGCATGCCGCGCGAGACCCTTGACGCCTTGCGTTCACGCATGCCAAAAACGAAGCCTTTCCTGATGTATGGTCTGACCGAAGCCTTCCGCTCAACCTATCTGCCACCCAGCGAAGTGGATCACCGCCCGGACTCCATCGGCAAGGCCATTCCCAATGCTGAAATCCTTGTATTGCGCGAAGACGGTTCCCCCTGTGCGCCCGACGAACCAGGCGAACTCGTGCATCGCGGCGCACTGGTCGGCATGGGCTACTGGAACGACCACGAAAAAACCGCCGAACGCTACAAACCGCTGCCCGCAAGCACGCCGGGGCGCGAACCTGGTCTGGTCATTCCTGAACTGGCCGTCTTTTCAGGTGATACCGTTCGCAAAGATGAGGAAGGCTTTCTCTACTTCATCGGCCGCCGTGACGAAATGATGAAAACGTCGGGGTACCGGGTCAGCCCGACCGAAGTCGAGGAAATCCTCTACGCCACAAAGCTGGTCGGAGAATGCGTCGCCTTCGGCGTCGATCACGCCACACTCGGGCAAGCCATTCAGGTCATCGCCACGCCGCCAGCCGGTAGCACGCTTGACGTCGCCGAATTACTCACCGAATGTCGAAAGCAGATGCCCGCCTACATGGTGCCGGCGCATATTGACATGCGCCAAGGACCCCTGCCGCGCAATCCAAATGGCAAGATCGACCGCAAAACGCTTTCAACTGAATGGTTAGAAAAAATGGGGACGTCTTGATTTTGAAGGACTACGCGAAGATCAACACATGTAGTAACCGTGCCTCTTCTCTTATCTTGCAAACGACCGTTTTAGCAAAAATGGGGATCTCCTTGACGCACGTAGCATTGCGTTTCAGCAAACCAATGACCGTTCGCGGTGAGCTTGTCGAACCGCTGGTTCCGCGCCAGCACTGGCCTTCGACACGCTCAGGCCGAACGGTGTCTTGCTTTTTTGCGTGAATCGATCTGTTGCGTGCGTGAAGTGGATACCCATTTAAGTAAATTTCGTTAAGTACAAAGGCCTGTTGAAACGACAGGCCTTTTTATTTGGCGTTCGAATTCGTCGCAGGAACCGTCTATCGTCGGAGGACGAACAGACAGATGGGCCAGGCAAACCACCTGATCCATTCCCCG
>JBBQAT010000012.1:0-50508 GCA_038316625.1 Burkholderiales bacterium | reverse complement strand
TGCCCTATGGACAGAAATCGATTTCGGTACCGGGCGAGGAAAAAGCCAAACCGGTCTATCGCGTCAAACTGGCAGACGGTACAACAAAGGAACTGCCCGAGCTTCGTCGGATCGGTCTGACGGCGACCTACGTCGATCCGGCGAAACCCGACGAATTGATCCGGGGCAACATCAAGGATCGCGAGCCGGTCAAGGAATTCCGTCTGGCCACCGAAAACTACACCGATCTCATCGGCAAACTCAATTTCGGCACCTACCTGTGGAACTCCGTGTTCATCACCGTTGTTGCCACCTTCCTAACCCTGCTGTTCAATTCGATGGCCGCGTTTGCCCTGTCGAAATACCAGTTCCGGGGCCGATCCGGCGTCTTCCTGCTGATCATCGCTACCCTGATGGTGCCTCCGGCCATCGTTCTGGTACCGAACTTCCTGGTCATAACCGAACTCGGCCTGCTCAACAGCCTGTGGGCCGTCATCTGGCCGGCGGTGGCGACACCGACGGGCGTCTTCATGCTGCGCCAGTACATGTTGACCATCCCGGACGAACTGCTTGAAGCAGCACGCATGGACCACGCCAGCGAATGGCAGATCTACTGGCGCATCATGCTGCCGCTGTCGGCCCCGGCGCTAGCCGTGCTGGCGATCTTCTCCGTGATGTGGCGCTGGAACGACTTCCTGTGGCCCTTGATCGTGCTTTCGAAAGCCGAGAATTTCACGCTGCAGCTCGCACTCAACGCCTTCCAGGGCGACCTCGTCACCCAGTGGAACTACCTACTCGCGATGACCGTGATCACGCTGTTGCCGATCACCATCGTCTTCGCCTTTCTGCAGAAATACATCACGCAAGGCATCGCCTCGGCAGGAGTTAAATAAATGGCCTCTCTTCAACTCAAGAACATCATCAAGGATTTCGGTGAGACGCGCGTCATTCATGGCGTCGATCTGCAGGTCGATGACGGAGAATTCGTCGTCTTCGTCGGCCCCTCCGGCTGTGGAAAATCCACACTGCTGCGCATGATCTGCGGCCTGGAACAAGCCTCCAGCGGCGATATTCACCTTGATGGCGAGCGTGTCAATAACACCAAGGCGGCTGATCGCGGTCTGGCCATGGTTTTCCAGTCCTACGCTCTGTACCCGCACATGACCGTCTATCAGAACATGGCCTTTGGTCTGGAAAACATGGGCATGGCCAAGAAAGACGTCAAAGCGAAAGTCGGCGAAGCCTCCAAACTTCTGCGCCTCGATACCTTCCTTGAGCGCAAGCCGACGCAACTGTCCGGTGGTCAGCGCCAGCGCGTGGCGATTGGCCGGGCGATCGTGCGCGAGCCGAAGATATTCCTGTTCGACGAGCCGTTGTCCAACCTTGACGCCGAACTGCGCGTCTCGATGCGCAGTGAAATCACCGGACTGCACCGCCGCCTTGGCTCGACGATGATCTATGTAACACATGACCAGGTCGAAGCCATGACCATGGCCGACAAGATTGTGGTGCTGCGCCTGGGCAAGATCGAGCAGGTTGGTTCGCCACTCGACCTGTACAACAAGCCGGACAACCGCTTTGTCGCCGGGTTCATCGGCTCGCCGCAAATGAATTTCGTACCGGTCAAAGCGGGCGAAAACGGGCTGGTCTCAACGACGCACGGAACGAGCATCACGCTACCGACCGAACAGCATGTGGCGGCTGGAACGGCCCTGACGCTAGGCGTGCGCCCGGAACACCTGTCGCTGGTTGAAACAGCCGGTTCGCTGGGCTTGCCGATCAAGGTCACCGAAGTCGAACAGCTCGGTGGACACTGCCTGATCTACGGCACACTGCCCAGTGACGGCACGCGCGTCACCGCGCACTGCGAAGGCCAACAACCGACGCAGATCGGTGACACCGTCACACTCTACGCCGAGACCCAGACCTGCCACCTGTTCGAGGCTGATGGTCAGGAAAAAGCCATTCGGTAATGGCCTGGAGCGGGCCTGGCGGGGCATCCACTGGACGGGATGCCCCGACTGAACACGCCACAAGCCCACGTGGAACCACCTGGAGCCATGTCAGGAAGACACCACCGGATCATCCCGAAGACCGCCCTCTTGGACCGCAGGAGAGGAACATCGGCGGCGAAAGTCGAAAAATCGCCAGCACAGCAAAATCTTAACAATGAGGCCCTATCCTGCCGCCACGGCCTGGGAAATTAAACCTCAACTATCTAGCCAGCCAGTTTTTTCGTACCAGACCTAACGACCAGCGACGGGAAATATCGCATGACCAACTACGAAATTGCCAGGCTATTGCGTGATTTCAAGCAGACCAGGAAAGAGGCACGCGAACTCCGCACTGAAATGCTGAAAATAGTCGTGGATGAGCTTGGGATACATCAAAAGGTGGCACAAAACACCAACCTGGAGGCTTTCCTTGAAGGTTACCTGGCTGGGCAGGAAAAGATGGAGTCCTGTCGAAGCATCACCAACTACCAGATTTCCGCACTGCTACGCCATGGCCAACAGACAAAGAAAAGAACACGGGACCTCCGCCTGGAACTGTCGAGAATCGCCGTGGAGGAACTCGGAATGGACCAGAATGAGGCGCTGCAAGCCAACCTGGAGGTATTTATTGATGGCTACCTGGTTGGGCAGGGAATGATGCAATCGTGGCGGAAATGCGGAACATAGCGGCGCTATCCGACACTTACCGGGCGGCAGTACCGACCAACCGTCGTTGAAAATTCACGGACGAACCATGGAACCCTGGAACTGGCTCGGTGATCATGATGCAACAGAAAACCGCCGTGCCGACCTCTGGCGGCTGCTCGGGCCGCGCCCTTGGCGTGGCGCAGTTCCAGAGGGCCATTTGCTCGACGCGAGCGAGACAAGCCATGCCCACATCGAACGCTGGATGCTCAAGCTGAACAATGAGGAATCCGTTCCTGCGCTACTGTTGCGCCCCTTGCATCAAGCACCGAGGGGCCTGGTGCTGTACTGTCACGCGCACGGCCACCATTTCGCTACGGGCAAAAACGAATTGCTCCTTGGTCGCCCGGCCCTGCAAGCGCCGCCCTATGGTGACGTGCTGCCGGCATTGGGTTACGCGGTGCTCGCCATCGACCACTGGTGTTTCGGCGAGCGATCAAAGAATAGTGAATCTGCCACCGTCAAACGACTGCTCTGGGAAGGCAAGACACTCTGGGGCTACCGCGTCCACGATTCGCTTGTCGCCCTCCAATGGTTGCGCAATCGTGCCGAATTCAAGAACCTGCCCGTGGCGACCCTCGGGCTGTCGATGGGCAGCACCATGGCTGTCTGGGCTGCCGCATTGGAGCCGGACATATCGGCCTGTATTGATCTCTGCTGCCTTTCGGACTACAACGCATTGCTTGCCGATGGAAGCTTTGACCTGCATGGCGAATACTTCTTCGTTCCCGGCTTGCTCTCCGATTTCAGTGCGGCGGAAATCAGCGCACTGATCGCACCCCGGCCACATCTCTCCCTCGCCGGGAAACTCGACCCATTGACTCCCTCTTCCGGAACCGCGCGCATTGATACCGACCTGAAAGCGGCTTACGCCTCCCTCGGCCACTCGGAGAACTGGCGGCAAGAGCTCCATGACTGCGGCCATCAAGAAACGGCCGCCATGCGCTTGCAAGTGAGAGAATTTCTCGGCGAACTGCTTCACGCAGCGCTTCGAAACCATTCAGGGCAAGACTGAGCCGCTTTTGTCCGGCCACGGCGAAATCCGCTGGCACACGAAGCCTGCTGGATTTCAATTGCCGTACAAGCCGTGATCCCGGGTACTGACCGCCGCTTTCACCTTGCGACTGCCAAGGCGCTTGACCGAACTGCGTACGACCAGGCGGCCTCCCAACAACAGACTGCTGCTCGGGGCATCAGGGCGCGCCATGCGTTGTTGCAACAAGCGCAGCGCTTCCGGCCCGAGTTCATCGCGCGGCACAAGCACCGAGGTCAAGGGCAGGTCGTGAATCTCGGCCAGATTGAATCCATCCATGCTCATGATGGAGACGTCGTTTGGCACCGACAACCCGAGCTTCTCCAGGGCTTCCAGCGCCCCCACGGCCATAAAGTCCCCGCCCGCCAGAATCGCCGTCGGATAGTTCTCGCGCGGCCGGGTTGAGAGAAAGGTGCTGATCGCCTCACACGCTTCTTCTGCGCCGAAACCCGATGTTGTCACCAGGTGACGACTCGCATCGAATGGCATGTTGTGATCGGAGAAAGCTTCACGAACACCGTCCAGACGCTGTTCCATGGTTCTGCGCCGCAAGCACATCAGGGTCAGTATCTCGCGATGCTCCTGTTCAATCAGATAGTGTGCCGAAAACTCGCCGATCAGAAAGTGATCCGGCGATACCCGATCCAGTCGCATGCCTCGATCCCGGCAATTGATCAGCACGCAGGGTTTTCCGACATCGGCCGCAATTTCATGCACTCGCGGATCATCAATGCCGATGATGATCGCCGTCTCGCAGGCCGGATCGCTCAATTTCTTGAGGAACTGCGGCACATCGCTGTCGTTTTCCTCAATTGCGCAGTAACTGATCCGCACATCATGGGGTTCCACGGCATTGCGTATCCCTTGCACCACCTTGTAATAAAAGATGTCGGTTCGTACGTCAAACGCACGCGAAGGAGCAAAAACGGTAACGTTATTGAACAGAAACCGCCCCGCCGACATGCCAGTAAGCACACCATGGAATTTGGCGCTTTCAAGCACCGCCTGCCTGGCCCGGGCGCTGGTGTTTGCTTTGCCTGCGAGCACGCGCGATACCGTGCTGATCGACACGCCGGTCTGCGCCGCGATCTCACGAATTTTCAACTTCCCACTCATGCCGGCCCTCCTAAAGAAACGATGCCATGCAAAAATTCGCACGGAAAAAAATCAATTATATTTCAATAGGTAACGTCTATTTCATGTAACCCATAAGCCATTAGTGCAAATATTGTCAGCACCTTTGATTGCTTGCCACACTCACAATTGATACTTTTGTCGAACAATGCTCACTAGCGCATCGCCAAGGAAGCCACCATGTCCATGTCAAACAAACCGGTCTTCTCACTCCGCACGAACGAAGGCAATCACCTTGTGTTGGAAAGCCCGGAAGGGCACGTCGCCCATATATTCATTCTGGATGATGACATCATCCGCATCATGATTCTGCCGAATGGCGTATTGCGATTCCCGCGAACATGGGCCATTGCGCCCGGCACTGAGGATGTTGCGGCCGAAGGCCGTGACCGCTTTGACCTGTCGGGCTTTTCCCTGCCGGAATACCAGCTCGCGCAAACCGCCGATACGCTGTGCATCACGACCGGAAGCATTCGGCTGACCATCCGGCTCACCGGTTTTTACTGTGACTGGGAAACGAAAACAAATGACGAATGGCAGCCGGCGGCGAGTGACCGCACCACCCAGAGCTACAACTTCGGCTGGTGGGATGACAAGGTCTACCATTACCTCAAGCGTGAACCCGACGAAATGTACTTCGGTCTCGGCGAGCGCGCCGGCGATGCCAACCGGATGGGGCAAAGCTATCGCATGTGCAACCTCGACCCGATGGGCTACAGCGCACGCACAACCGATCCGCTCTACAAGCACATCCCGTTCTACCTGACCTGGAAAAAATCCGACCAACTTGCCTTCGGCCTGTTCTACGACACCTTGTCCGACTGCACCTTCAACATGGGCAAGGAACTCGACAACTATCACGGCCACTATCGTTACTTCGTTGCCGATTATGGCGATCTCGACTACTACTTCATCGCCGGAAGTACACCGGCCGACGTCACGCGCCGCTATACCTGGCTGACCGGCCGACCGGCCTTCACACCCAAATGGGGTCTGGGCTACTCCGGCTCGACGATGACCTATACCGATGCGCCCAACGCTCAGGACCGAATGACGGAATTCCTCGACGGCTGCCGCACGCATGACATCCTGTGCGACTCCTTCCATCTCTCGTCCGGCTACACCTCAATCGATGACAAGCGCTACGTCTTCAACTGGAACCGGGAGAAATTTCCCGATCCGGCCGCCTTTGTTCAGAACTATCTTGACCATGGCGTCAAACTCTGTCCGAACATCAAGCCCTGCCTGTTGCGTGACCATCCACGTTTTGGCGAGGCGGCAGAAGCCGGCCTGTTCATTCACGACCCTGACGGCCAACCCACCCAGGTTCAGTTCTGGGACGAAACCGGTGCCTACCTCGACTTCACCAACCCGGAAACCTACGCCTGGTGGAAGGCCCGCGTCACCGAGGCCCTGCTCGACTACGGCATCACCTCGACCTGGAACGACAACAACGAATTCGAGGTCTGGAGTAACAAGCCCCTGATCAATGGTTTCGGGTCGCCGCGCCGTGCCTGCGAAGCCAAGCCCCTGCACACGCTGCTGATGATCAAGGCGTCGCACGAAGCGCAATGCGCCCACGCTCCGGAGAAGCGTCCCTTCCTGATTTCCCGCTCCGGCGCAGCGGGGATGCAGCGTTACGTGCAGACCTGGTCAGGAGACAACTACACCTCGTGGGAAACGCTGCGTTACAACATCAAGATGGCGATGGGGCTGGCGCTTTCCGGGGTATCCAACACCGGGCATGACATCGGCGGTTTTGCCGGCCCCGCACCGGAACCCGAACTCTTCCTGCGCTGGGTGCAGCACGGCATCTTCCTGCCGCGTTTCTCCATCCACTCGTGGAACGACGACAGGACGGTCAATGAACCGTGGATGCACCCAGAGATTACCGGCCACATCCGCGACCTGATCAAGTTCCGTTACCGGCTGATTCCCTATCTCTATGACCTGCTCTGGCGCTCGCACACCAACTACGAGCCGATGATCCGGCCGACCTTCTACGACTTCCCGGAGGATCCCCGCTGCTTCGAAGAAAACGACGACATGATGCTGGGCGGAAAACTGCTGGTGGCTTCCGTTGTTGAGCCGGGCATGCAAAATCGCAACGTTTACCTGCCCCAAGGCAGCGCCTGGGTCGACTTCTGGAGCGGCAATCGTTTCGAGGGTGGCCAGGACATCGTCCTGCCCGCTCCGTGGGATCACCCACCGCTACTCGTGCGTGAAGGGTCGGCCATTCCGCTTAACCTGGCCGAACAGCATTTTGCCCAACCCGCCGACGAACGCGGTTTCGCGATCTTCCCGCACGGTGGTACAGGCGAGTTCTGCGACGAATTCTTCGAGGACGATGGCGAAAGCGAAGCGTACCGCCGCCAGGAGTACGGCCTATGGAAAATCAAGGTCGGCGCGGAGGCGACCACGCTCGATATCTCGATCACGCGCAGCGGCACATTTCCTAAGACAAGCACGCAAGTAACGCTGCTCCTGCCCAAACAGGAAACGCGCAGCGTGCAAATCAGCACGGCCCGAATCCTGGATGAGCGAAGCGGCAGCGAGTGGCGAGAGATACGCCTCTCGCTGGCATAGCAAGGAAAGTGCGCAAGGCTTCGCGTTTCGCACCAAGCCTGCAAGTCAATAAATATGCGCATCTTCACGGCATGTCATGAAGATGCGCATCAATATTGCCCGTCAGGGCATCATGTTCATAGATGCCCGTATTGATTGGCTTTCAGCCTATCTCTCACGTCCCGCCTCATGCCACGCCTTGCGCACGGGCGACAGCAGATACTCCATCACCGAGCGTGTCCCGAGCAAGATTTCCGCGTTCGACTGCACCCCGGCGACGAGCATAAAGCACTGGCCGCTCATCTCCAGCGGCAGGGCTTTCAGCGTCACCAGCGGTTGATTCCGGGCCGTGGCATTTTCGTTCGGGGTCTTGCCGTTGTTGGCATTGCTGCCCGCCGAGTCGGTACTGACATGTTCGACGCTAAACAACGTGCTGCGGTAGTCCGGCTAATTTAATGCGTGGGCGACCTGGCATGACGGCTCGAAAAAGAATGCGAAGCTGACCCCTTTATTACTTGCTTTATTACTTGTGGCGCCCATATCTTCTCATTTCTGTCTGACTGACAGATGTGTCGGATTCTTTTACATGGGTCTCGCCATCGCTATCGAACCGACCATAGTCGCATGCCTTAAGTACTTGTCGCATATAGAAAAAATCGCTCCTATTAGGTTATGGCACGAGTTTTGCACTATTCAAAAATAGTGCTTTCACTTGGAGAAACTCGCATGAAAAAGTTCACACGTGCTTTAGGAACATTGGTCATCGCCCTTTGTTCCGGTGCTGCCTCGGCAGCCCCGATCTACTGGACCGATTGGACTGGCTCCGACTTGGAAAGTGGGTCCGGTTTTCAGGCGCAAGGGACGATCACGACGGGTAGTTCATCCGTCACCGTGACCTACACGAATGCGCAGGGCATCGGCTTCTATCAGCCGAGCGGTGGCATCGACTATTGGCAGAACAATCCAACTGGAAGGAATCCGGCGACGTCGCCCTTCACCAGTGCGGCCGTGGACAACATCCCGACGGGTACCGACATCGTCGCCCTCAGTCAAAGAGGGATGCAGACTCTGAACTTCTCGCAGGCAATCGCCAACCCGGTCTTTGCGTTCGTCAGCCTCAACGGCAATGGTTATGCCTTCAACCGGGATTTCGATCTGCTCAGCCTCGGCGGTGTCGACGGCAACGATTGTGGCTATTGGGGTTGCGGCGGTGCCAGCAAGGTCGTCGTCGATCTCGGCGGAGGGAATTTCGAGTACCAGCTCAACAGTAACAATATAGGCGGATCAGAACCACATGGCGCGCTTCGGTTCCTGGGAACATTCGATACCGTCACCTGGCGCAGCAGCTCGAATGAGTTCTGGAACGGTTTCACGGTTGGCGTGCAGGATACGGCAGTGGACTTCTGCAGCGCCAATCCAACCGCGCCCGGATGCACCCCCAGCGGCGTTCCGGAGCCGGCTTCCTTGGCCTTGCTGGGTCTCGGACTCGCCGGTTTGGCCATCGGACGTCGCCGCAAACTCTGAGCGGACGCTGGTTCCATGTTACGAACGGGAGCTTCGGCTCCCGTTCGTATTTTTGGGTTTCGGTCGCTAAGCCGCGAGTTGTCGGATGCAAATGTCACTCCAATGCTGACATCCGAGAGAACTATGTTAACCAGTCCCTCTGACCGCACCTGACCCGATCCAGTCCATCGGCGTCAAGTTTGAATGACAGATATACGCCGGAGTGACGTCATAGCACCCTCCACTCGCTGAACGGATCTTCCGGTTCAGACGCGGACCTGCGGGCCAGAAAAATGAACAGCTGCAACTTTGCTCGTTGCGGCCATCCAGCCGCCGTAGCACCGTCATCGTTCTGCCTCACTTCCAACCATGGCAATGTTTAGCCGTTTCCGTGCTTCGCCGCTAGAAATTCGCATAATGGGTATCCACTTCACGCACGCAACAGATCGATTCGTCGATAAACTGCAAGACACCGCTCGGCCTGAGCTTGTCGAAGGTCAGTGCTGGCGCTGAACCAGCGGTTCGACAAGCTCACCGCGAACGGTAATTGGTTTACTGAAACGCAATGCTACGTGCGTCAAGGAGATACCCGTTATTCGCATTTCCAACCTCAGAATGCGCATAGCCGACTTTTAGCCCGTTTAACCCGCTTGTAAGGCAATAAACACGGTCATCTCCAAGCAAGCAGCCTTGTGTGCCCCTGTTTACGCGGGTCTTCCATAACATAGCCTGAAGAACGCCTATTTATGCGCTTTACGAGCCAATACCACGGTGACTGCCGCCTGCACCTCGCCCGGTTATACTTCGCACTTACCCTCAAATTTCGCTCGTCAAGGACATCCATGCAGATCCTGTCAGGAACCCTCATCAACGCTCGCGCCCTTCTGTTTGACATGGATGGCACGCTGGTCGATTCGACCAGTGCCGTCAAACGCATCTGGGATCGCTGGGCGCGAAAACACGGCTTGTCGTTCAGCCAGTTCGAGCATCGCATGCACGGTCGCCGGGCCATCGACACCATGACGGAAATGTCGCCGCCGGGCGTTGATCCGGAACAGGAAGTCCTGTTGCTCGACGAGGAAGAACTGAACGACACGGAAGGCACCGTCGCCATTCCGGGTGCCGCCGAGCTACTCGCCTCACTGCCGCGGGGCAGCTGGGCGCTGGTCACCTCGGCACGACCACCGCTGGCCCTGGCACGCATGGGTGCCGCCGGATTACCCATGCCGGACATTGTTGTCACTTCAACCGATGTTGCTCAGGGAAAACCACACCCGGACTGCTATCAACTGGCACTCGAACGCATGGGTATTACCGCTAAAGACGCGGTGGTTTTCGAGGACGCCCCTGCGGGTCTGGCGGCCGGGAAAGCCGCCGGATGCAGAACCATCGCCCTGGCGACCATCACGCCCAGCGAACAACTCGGCCACGAAGACTGGCTCCATGACCTGACGTCAGTGGTACTGGAAAGCGTGTTACCCGACGGAACGCTGCAGCTGCGTATCCGCTAAAGCATCACGCCTGGACGTCGACCATGACCTTCATGGTCGACGCCCCATTCTTGTCGATGAAGCGATAGGCGTCCGACCACTCGGCAAAGGCAAAATGCTTCGAGACCAGCGGCGCGATTGAAATCGACGAGGCGAGCAGCTTGACGGCTTCTTCCCAGTCATCCCGCCAGTACATCATGCTTCCAGCGAGCACGATCTCGTGCTCGCCGACGACGCCCATGTCGACCACCGGCGGTTTGCCGTAAACGCCGACGATGAGAATCATCCCGCCCTTCTCGATGCATTTGACGGCCGATGCCAGAGAAGCCTCGACGCCGGCGGCTTCGAAGGCGAGATCAAAACCACCCTCGCCAAAGGCAGCGGTGGTCGCCTCCTTCAGCGACTCGCGCGACGTATTGACGGCGTAATCGACGCCGCATTGCCGTGCGATATCGAGCCGATAATCGGCGATATCCGTGATCAGAACCTTGGCGGCACCACGCGCTTTGGCCAGCTGGGCGATCAGGTTACCAATCGTTCCGGCACCAAGAACAACGACATTGCGCCCTGTCAAATCGCCCGCGCGGTTACAGGAGTGAACAGCGACCGAGACCGGCTCGACAAATGCGCCCTGATCAGCAGAAAAGTCCTCAGGCAGCACCACCAGTCGCTCGGCCGGAATGTTGTAATACTCGCGTCCACAGCCATTGGCCTGGAAGCCGCGTACCTTGAGGTTCTCGCAGATATTGAAGCGCCCCTTCTTGCAGGGGTTGCAGTGCCCGCAGACGATCTGCGGCAAAGCGGTGACCTTGGTACCGATGACTGGGGCACTATCGACACCGGGCCCGATCGCATCGACAAAGCCCATGAATTCATGGCCCTGAATCACTGGATAGGGCGTAAATGGGTGCGTACCGTGCCAGACATGAATGTCGGAGCCGCAAATGCCGATCTGCTGCACACGGATGCGTACTTCTCCCACGCCCGGAGGCGTCTCGGCAACGTCCTCAAAGCGGATGTTTCCGGGCTTTTCCATTGTCGCTTGTTTCACTGCGAATTCTCCATCGATTGTGTTTGGTTGTTGGTGGTCAGGCTGAAGACCCGCCAAAGCGGTTGCCCGCCTGTTTGCGGAATTCCGAGGGCGTGACGCCCTTGATTTCCTGAAAACGGCGATTGAAGTTGGCAACGTTGTTGAAGCCCACTTCGTAGCAGATGTTGGTGATGTAGCGATCCGAGCTCATCAGTAACTGGCACGCGCGGTTGATGCGCACGCGATTGACGAAATCGGTAAAGGTGTTGCCGGTAGCGCGACGGAAGAAGCGCGAAAACCGGCTCTCGCTCATGCCGAGGTCGGCGGCCACTTCGGCGGCGGTGATCGATTGCGACACGTTCTCGGTAATGCGGCTGACGATGGCGTTGATCTGCTCAAGTTCGGCGTCGTTTTCCCCGCCTTGCATCTGCACACTGGAGAGCAGCCGGTAATCGGTCCATCGCGTCAGTTCCAACATCAATTCAAGGAAGGCGGTGAGGCGGCGCAGGCCTTTTGTCGCCTTTACCTTGCGCCAGTGCTCCTGGCCATTCTGGAACCCGAAAAACTCGACGCCAAAGCGCGCCCGTTCAAGCAGGGGCATCAGTTCGGTCAGTTCGGGAATCGAATGGCGCGCATTTTCAATCGGCGCATGCTGGAACTGGATCACCAGATCACGCTTGGTGACGCCCTCGTCCGGCAGATCGTCCAGAGAGATCCAGTTATGCGGTAGTCCGGGACCGCACAACACCAGATGACCAGGCTCGAACGGACCGATCCAGTCACCGACAAAGGCTTTCCCCGACGTCGTGGTAATTAAATGCAACTCGTATTCGTCATGGCAATGCCAGCGCGCCAGCGGCGTTGGAAAACCATGATCCAGACAGCGGATGAAACCAACATCGACGGTCGGTTCATAACCCAGCAAGGGGCTGCGATTGAAGTCAGCCTCAAGTTCTGGCAAGCGCTTTTTGGGTGGAACATGGCTGGTGGGCGACATGAAAATCTCCGTTAGTTCACGATCAACTCATCACGTGGCCACCATCCACATTGAGTGGTTGCGCGGCAATGCGGGACGCCTCATCACCGGGCAGGCCTATGGCTGCACCAGTAGTGTACTTCATGTCGCCCTTATCGCCGCGCGGCCAACTTTCATGGCTTATGGCTTTTCACGAACTGAGTGACACGCTCATAGGCGGCGCGAATCGCACTCACCAGACGCGGATCATTCGCCAGCTCGCCCCACAACACCGGGTCAGCACAGTAGGCCGCCACCGGATCAGCCGCTTCGCAGACGGCATGCGCTGACGCCGGGTCCATGGCCTGATCCTGATAGGTGTAACTGATCTCGCCGCGATGCCAGCGCTCCAGATACGCCAGGAACAGCGCCGGCAGCATGGCCACGCTGGCAATCGATTCCGAACGCACCAAACGCTCGCGGAAGGTCGGCGTGATAAAGCCCGGAATCTTGGAGTAACCGTCCATCGCCACGCGCTGGTTGGTATCGCAGATCGCCGGATTGCCGAAGCGATCCAGCACCACGTCACGATAGGCTTCGAGGTCAATCGGGCACGGCAGCAGCACGGGGATAACGTCGTCGGTCACGTAGTCGTAGGCAAACTTGCGAATCACGGCATCGTGCGTACCTTCGTGGATGAACTGATAACCGACCAGCGTTCCCGCCCAGGCGATGCAGCTGTGCGTGGCGTTGAGCAGGCGAATCTTGGCTTCTTCATACGGCGCGACCGACGCAACCATTTCCACGCCGACCTTTTCCCATTCCGGGCGTCCGGCGCAGAAGTTCTCTTCCACGACCCACTGGATAAAACTCTCGCCCATCACCGCCGCCTTATCGGCCCAACCGGTGGCCGCCAATACGCGCTGCGCCACTTCCGGGGCCGGGCGCGGTGTGATCCGGTCGACCATGTCGTTCGGGCTGGTGGTATTGGCCTTCACCCAGGCCAGCAAGTCCGCATCGCCCAGCGTTGTGATGAACTGCAACAGGCCGCTGCGCGAGCGATCACCGTTATGGCGAAGGTTGTCGCAGCAGAGCAGCGTCACCGGACCGGAAGCGGCCTGCATGCGTGCCTTCAGCATGACAGCCAGCGCGCCATAGATGGTGCTGCCCGGCTTGCCGGCCTTGACCGCTGCCAGGTCATCGACGATGTCGCCCAAGCTGGCGTCGAGTTGGTTGTTCGGGTCCAGGTAATACCCGGCTTCGGTCACGGTGAAGGAAATGATGCGCGTGGACGGATCGACGGCGCGGGCAATCAGCCCGGCCAGGGTCGGCTCAAACGGGATTACCTCCTTGATCGAGGTGATGCGGGTGTAGCTGTGCTCGTTGGCCGGAGAAATGGTTTCGAGCGTGTATTCGCCGCCTTGAACGGCCAGCGCCGCGATGGTTTCGGCCATGTCCGGCCGGATATTGCCGCCAGCAAGGCTCCACCGGGCATCGCCGGACGCAATCAACTGATGCATATACACGGCCTGATGAGCCCGATGAAAGGATCCGAGCCCGAGATGAAGCATCACCAGGGAAGGGGTGGAAGTAGACATACGAACTCCTCAACACATTGATAAATCTGCGATCAGTTCACCGTGGCCACGCGGCCCAGCGCATCAAAGAAGTGGGCGGTCGACGTATCGATCTTTACCCCGACGCTGGAGCCCGCAACCAGGACCGTCCGGCTGGTCTGGCGCGCTACCAGTTGAGCGCCTTGCTCGGTACTGACATAAATCAGCGTTTCAGCGCCCAGCGCTTCGACGAGCTCGACCTTGGCGCGGAAATGCCCCTCATTCTCGGGCACCAGCACGACGCTTTCTGGACGCAGACCAACAAACCACCCGTCGGGAATCTTCAGCGTCGAGTTCGGCCCGAACGACGGAATCTTCGCGGCCGAGATGACATTCATCTGCGGTGTCCCGATGAACTGGGCAACGAACTGGTTGGCCGGTTTGTCGTACAGTTCCAGCGGCGTACCGACTTGCTCGACCAGACCGTCACGCAACACCACCACGCGGTCCGCCAGGGTCATGGCCTCGACCTGATCGTGAGTGACATAAACCGTCGTCGCGCCGAGGTCGCGGTGCAGCTTGGCGATTTCGATACGCGTCTGCCCGCGCAATGCCGCATCGAGGTTGGACAGCGGCTCGTCAAAGAGGAAGACTTTCGGCGCACGCACGATGGCACGACCAATGGCGACGCGCTGGCGCTGGCCGCCGGACAGTTCTTTCGGCGTGCGTTTCAGGTAGTCGTTGAGGTTGAGGATCTTGGCGGCGCGCGCGACTTTTTCTTCGATCACGGCGGGATCGGCCTTGGCCAGCTTGAGCGCAAAGCTCATGTTCTCGTACACGCTCATGTGCGGGTAGAGGGCGTAGCTCTGGAAGACCATCGCCAGATCGCGCTTGCTTGACGGCAGGTTGGTGATGTCGCGGCCTTCGAGCAGGATGGTGCCGGCGGTGGTTGTTTCCAGCCCGGCGATCAGGCGCAGCAGCGTTGATTTGCCGCAGCCGGAGGGGCCGACGAAGACGACGAATTCGCCCGGCTGGATTTCCAGGTTAACGCCCTTGATGACGCGTGCGTCGCCGAAGGATTTTTCGATGCCGCGCAGTTCTAGATAAGCCATTGAATGTCTCCCGAATTAGATGGTTACTTGACGGCGCCGAAGGTCAGGCCTTGCACCAGTTGTTTCTGACTGAACCAGCCGAACACCACGATCGGTCCGATGGCCATGAAGGATGCAGCGGAGAGCTTGGCCCAGAAGAGGCCTTCGGGGCTGGAGTACTGGGCGATGAGCGCGGCTAATGTTCCGGCCTTGGCGGCACTCAGATTCAGTGACCAGAAGGCTTCGTTCCAGGAGAGCACCAGGCACAGCAGGCCGGTCGAGGCCAGTCCGCCCATGGTCAGCGGCAGCAGGACCATACGGAACTCCTGCCACAGGGTGGCACCATCCATGCGCGAGGCTTCGAGGATCTCGCCGGGGATTTCCTTGAAGTTCGAATACAGCATCCAGACCATGATCGGCAGGTTGCTCAGGGTGAAGACGATGGTCAGCACGGTACGTGAATCGAGCAGACCGGTGGTCTGGGCGATGACGTAGATGGGGACCAGGGCACCGACCGCCGGCATCATCTTGGTCGAGAGCATCCACATCAGGATGTCCTTGGTGTACTTGCCCTTGATGAAGGCCATCGAGTACGCCGCCGGGAAGGCCAGTGCCAGACCCAGAAGGGTCGAGCCCACGCTGGTGATCAGCGAGTTCTGGGCGTAGAGCATGTAGTCGCTGCGGTCCTGGACGATGCTGAAGTTCTCCAGCGTCGGCGGGAAGAAGAGCAGCGGCGGCACCGAGATGGCTTGCAGTTCGGTCTTGAAGGCGGTCAGCACCAGCCAGCCAAGCGGGAAGAAGAGCAGCAGTGCGACGCCCCAGGAGAGAATCGTGCGCAGGACCTGCATGGCCATATTGAGTTGTAGTTGCGTCATGGGATTCTCACTTATCGAGGTTTTTGCCGACCATGCGGATCAGGAAGATACCGGCGATGTTGGCCAGGACGACGGCGAACAGCGCACCGGCCGAGGCCACACCGGCATCGAAGCTGAGCAGGGCTTGCTTGAAGATCAGGAAGGCGATGTTGGTACTGGCATCACCCGGTCCGCCACCCGTGGTGGTGTAGATCTCGGCAAAGACGCTGAGCAGGAAGATCATTTCGATCATGACGACGACGGCGAAGGAGCGTCCGAGGTGCGGGATGTAGAGGTAGCGCAGTTGTTGCAGGTAGTTGGCACCGTCCATGCGCGAGGCTTCGAGTTGTTCGCGGTCCATCGATTGCAACGAGGTGACGAAGATCAGCGTGGCAAAGGGCAGCCATTGCCAGGAGACGATGAGGATGACGCTGAATAGCGGAAAGTCGGTCAGCCAGTCGACCGGGGCGGCACCGAAGAACATCCAGACCTGGGCCAGCACGCCGTAGATGGGGTTCATCATCATGTGCTTCCACAGCAAGGCATTGACCGTGGGCATGACGAAGAAGGGGGAAATCAGCAGGATGCGGACGATGTTGCGGCCCGGGAAGGGGTCGTCGGTCAGCAAGGCAATCAGGGTGCCAAGCACGACGGTGATCAGGATTACGCTGCCGAGCAGGATCAGGGTGTTCAGCGTCGCCGTCGCAAACGACGGGTCGGTGACAAAGTATTCGAAATTGGCCAGACCAATAAAGCCCGTCTGGTCCGGTTGCATCAGGTTGTACCTGATCACCGAAAAGTAGATCGACATCACCAGTGGAACGATCATCCACAGGAACAGGGTGCCAATGGCGGGCGCCATCAGCAGGCGCGGGAGAAGACGTTTCATGGGCATGACCTTTTATGAAAAGGAAGATCCATGAACGGGTGTTGTCGGAGGAGTTCCAACACCCGCCATGGACGGTGACTTACGCTTACTTGTAGTAGCCAGCCTTCTTCATTTCGCGATCAGCAGCCACTTGCCCGGCCTTCAGGGCAGCGTCGATCGTCTTCTTGCCCGCCAGGGCAGCACTCATTTCCTGACCAACCGTGGTACCAATCGATTGGAACTCGGGGATGGCGGCAAACTGGACGCCAACGTACGGGCTCTTCGGCAAGGTGCTGTCAGCCGGGTTGGCCGTATCGATGGCCATCTTCTCGGCCGCAGCAAACTTGGCGACCTTCAGGAACTCGGCATTGGTGTAGGTGCTCTTGCGGGTACCCGTCGGGACATTGCCCCAGCCCACTTCCTTGCCAACCAGGTTGATGTAGTCCTTGCTGGTTGCCCAGGTAATGAACTTGGTGGCCGCGTCAACCTTTTGCGAACCGGCCGGAATCGCCAGTGACCAGGCCCACAGCCAGTTGGCACCCTTCGGGGTCGCCATGGTCGGCGCTTGCGCGAAAGCAACCTTGTCGGCCACCTTGGACTGTTTCGGATCGCTGATGAACGAGGCAGCAATCGTCGCGTCGATCCACATGCCGCACTTGCCTTCGTTGTACAGCGCCAGGATTTCGTTGAAGCTGTTAGCCGACGATCCGGGTGGGCCGTAGCTCTTCAGCAGATCAACATAGAACGTGATCGCGTCTTTCCACGGTTTGGATTCAAGCTGCGGTTTCCAGCTCATGTCGAACCACTGACCGCCGAAGGTGTTAACCAGCGTGGAAAGGAAGGCCATGTTGTCACCCCAGCCCGGCTTGCCGCGCAGACAGATGCCATATACGCCATTCTTCGGATCGTGGATCTTGGAGGCCAGGGTCTTGATATCGGCCCAGGTGGGACGCTCCGCAACGGTGATGCCAGCCTTGTCGGCCAGATCCTTGCGGTACATCAGCATCGAGCTTTCGCCATAGAACGGAGCGGCATAGAGCTTGCCGTCAACGGACAGACCGTTGCGCATAGCGGGCAGCAAATCATCGACGTCATAGGCCGCGTCGGTCTTCAGTTCAGCCAGCCAGCCCTTCTTGCCCCAGATCGGGGTTTCGTACATGCCGATGGTCATCACGTCGAACTGGCCACCCTTGGTGGCGATGTCGGTTGTAACGCGCTGACGCAGGACACCTTCTTCCAGCGTGACCCATTTCACCTTGATGTCCGGATTGGCGGATTCAAAGTGCTTGGTTAGTTTTTGCATCTCGATCATGTGACCGTTGTTCACGGTAGCCACGACCAATTCAGTCGCAGCGAATGCTGTTCCAGCCATCAGGCCAAAGGCCAAAGCAAGCGAAGCTTTAAGTTTCATGATTCCGTCTCCATGTGTGGGTTCAGGTTAGAAGCCGACGTCAGCAGCTCATCGACAGACGCAAATATAGATACTTCGGCCGATGAAGCTTGATACTATTCCGGCAATAACATATACCTATTTGCACAATCTGTAATATTTAATACGCGTTAACCGCAATATCGTATTGATATCATCATAAACTCAAAATTTTGTGCAAGGCTGTTTTTCAGGCGAAAACGCCTGAATTCAACCCTTCTCGCACCGACCAAGCGGGGAATCGAATGTCAAAATGCCGACGAATTCACACCCGCTGCCCGGAATTCCGGGTCGCGGTGCGAAGACGGGGTCACTGGACCCGGTTTGGGGAAATTACGCTCTGGGCAGAGCGGCGTTGACTTCAGCCAGCGTCGGCGGATTCGCGCCTTCGCGAGTGCAATTCAACGCGGCGGCGGTGGCCGCAAACTGCAGCACCCGAAACCATGCCGCATCGGATAAGCCAGCCAGTTGCTCGGCCCGGCTGACACCCTGACTGATCAGGGCAACCGACAGCCCGGCAGTAAAGGTATCGCCCGCACCGATGGTATCGATCACGTCGATCTTTGGTGCCGCGATGGGCATCGGCGCATGACCGTCACGATAGAGCACAGCACCTTCGCCGCCACTGGTGATGACGACGGCGCTCGGCCCCGCACGCAGCCACGCAGCGGCGGCATCGGCATGCGACTCACCCGGCGACAGCGCATCTACATCTTCGTCGCTGAGCTTCAACAGGTCGGTGCACCGCAGCCAGCGCTGCATCCGTTGGCGATAGGCCGGCAAGTCGACAATCAGGCTCAGGCGCACGTTCGGGTCAAACACGACAACCCGCTGTCCGGCATTGGCCGCAACGAATTCGCTGATACGGCTCGCCGCCGGATCCTGCAACAGACTGATCGAGCCAAAATGCAGGAAGCGACAGCTCTCCGGCAGCGCTGGCATCGGCTCCGGAGACCAGCCACTATCCGCGCTTCCGCGCGAATAGAAGGCATAACGATTGGTCAACGGCCCGCGTTCGACGAAAGCGACGGTCGACGGTGCGTCACTGCGCTGGACGAAGCGCGTATCGATGCCGTTGGCGTGCATGTGCTGGAGCAACTGCTCGCCAAACAGATCGGTCGATAGCTGCGTGAGGTAGGCCGTGGGTTGCCCCAGACGCGCGCAAGCCACCGCAGAATTCAACGGTGACCCGCCGCAATGCCCCTGAAAAGCCATGTTGCCGCTTCCGGTAAAATCGATCAGGGCTTCGCCCGCGAGTGCTATGTGCATGACGTTCAGGTCCTCGTAAGTGGAGTTGGATGTGAAATCCAGGTGCAATCTGCGAAGTATCCGTGGCGACTCAACGCGAGTCAATGGCGGTCCAGATTTAGGAAAATAGCATTGACCCGCGCTGTAAAGCCAAGGATACTCTGGCATCAGGCAGCCAACCGACGACTGGCAGGCCGAGAACAACAAATTCCCCGAACTGACTCGATGAACGTCTCTTCAGTCTCCTTTGAACAACCCGGCCAGTTGCGGCGCTTTCTGCTATTTGGCGGACTCTACGTTGCGTTATGGATAGGCACTTGGTACTCCGCACGTCTGCTTGCCAGTTTTGGGGGCGTCAGCCTGTGGTTCCTGCCGGCCGGGTTGCGTTTTTGCAACCTGCTGTTTTTTGGCTGGAGCGGCGTACTGCTGGAGTTTGCCGTTCAGGTCGTGTTCGCGCTGATGCAGGTCACGTCATTTGAGGGAATTCCGATTGGCGAAATCCTGTCCATCAACACCCTCTGGCGTCTTTACAACCTGCTCGGCTCGCTGGTCGTTTGCTCTGCCGTGATATTTCCCGTCCGGCGATGGGTAGGCAACACGCTGGACCTCACCCGCCCCGACCATGGTGCGCTGTTCATTGGCACCGCACTGATGGTAAGCGGGTTATCAGCACTGGTCGGAACGGTCGGCCTGTTCCACTTGGACGTCATTACCCGGGAACAAGGGCCGGACGTACTGGGGCAATGGATGACCGGCGATTTCATTGGCATCATCACCCTGGGCCCCCTGCTACTGGTGCGGGTGCTGCCTGGCTTGCAGCACTATCTCCAGACAGGAAGTTGGCGGGTCCCGGGCTGCGCGGGTCAGACCAGCAGGATTCAGAACCTTCTGATTGTACTGATCGTCGCGCTGGCCTTGTTGTTGGTCTTTGCCATTCCCTGGTCCCTGGAGCTTAACCAGCACTTCCCGCTGATCGCATTGCTGTTGTTGCTGCCGCTGGCCGGCGTTGCGTTTTACTACGGACAGCGCGCCGCCGTTCTGACCGTGCTGCTGCTCGACGGCGGGCTGACCGTCCTGATTTCACTGTTCAACCAGCAGTCATCCGCCTTTCAGTACCAGTTCGTGATGATCGCCATCGCGCTCGTTGGACTCTGGCTTGGCGGCGCGGTGGAAGCACGCCAGCGACTTACGGTGCGCTACCGTGATTTCGCCAGCATCTCCAACGACCTGCTCTGGGAAACCAACGCCAGGGGCTATTTCATCGAAGTCAAGGGGCTTCTGGCAGAGCACTTCAAGCTGGCACCAGGGCAGTTCTGGCGCTCCTTCCTGAGCGAAAGCTCACAGACTCAACTGGATGAGCTTGATAGCGCCGTAACGCACCAACGACCATTCCATCAAATGGAGATCGTGTTCCGTGACATCGACGGCGATCCTCGCTGGATTCAACTTAACGGCCTGCCCTTACTGAACGAGTTGGGCAAGTTGAGCGGTTATCGTGGTACCGCCGTTGATGTTTCCCGCACACGAAAAGCCGACGAACTGCTGCATAACTACAACGAAGAACTCCTCAAGGAAGTCGCCGAGCGCACCCACGAATTGCGCCAGAGCCATAGCGACATGGAGACCAAGGAGCGTCATCTGCAGGTCTTGCTGGCGGCCGCTCCGGTCGGCGTGCTGGAGATTGACGAGGCGCAACGTTGCCGCTTTATCAATACCAATGGCAGCGCACTGACCGGCTGGCCCCAGGAACAAGCGCTTGGCCTCCCGTTCCTTGAGTTCGTGCATCCCGATGACCGCGCTTATGTCGAGTTCGTGTGGAACGTCAACCGCCAGAGCAATGCCGTGCAATGGCTGGAGTTCAAGCTCAACCGCACCAACCTGCGCTGCGCAGCGCACTGGATCAATCTGAGCAATTCCAGCGAAACTGCCGACGGCGCTATCGTGGTGCTGACCAATACGACGGCGCGCCAGGAGCAGGATGCGCGCCTGTGGACCCTGGCTCACCACGACGCGCTGACCGATCTGCCCAACCGCAACCTGTTCTGGGACCGTGTGAGACAGGCAATAAGCCTTGCCAAACGCAATGAAAACGGGGCCGCCGTGCTGTGGATCGATCTCGATGGATTCAAGGGCGTCAACGATCACTTCGGTCACGCCGCCGGTGATTGCGTACTGCAACAGGTCGCCAAGCGGCTCAAGAGCCGGATTCGCGACAGCGACACCGTAGCACGCATGGGGGGCGACGAATTCGCTGTCGTCATGCCAGGCATCTCGGAGCCAGACGCCGCCCTGCAGGTCGCCAATGAATTGGTCGCCAGTCTGGCCGACCCGTTCATCCTTGCAGAGGCGACAGCGCACCTATCAGGCAGTATCGGAATTGCCATCTATCCGCAACACGCGCAAAGCGTCGAGGGACTGACGCAGTGCGCGGACATGGCGATGTACGCCGCCAAGCATGCGGGCAAGAACCAGGTACAAGTCTGGAACGGCGAATGAACCCGGCGTCTGGCCCGGATTTAGCAAGCTGGAACAACTGACCGACCAGCGTCTTAGACATTTCGCCGCCGTCATTTGGCGCGTGGCGAGTATCTCGACAGTGGCATACCCCAGAAGCCACTATCCATGCGGACCTTCGACGTATATCAGTGGAGACCGCCTGTTTACGGGCGTTTCCAGACATCCATCAATCCAGCGCCGATTTCTTGGCCCGCCAGGCCGCTTTTCGCGCTTGATGACATACAATGCGAAGGGTTTTTCTTCGGGCGCGTTGATCAGGCTTTGCTTACGGCGATGATATCCTTCAGAACGTTAAATATTTGCTTGAGGAAGCCCTTTCCGGGTGTGATACTCATCGTGTTTTTTGCTCTTGCCGGTGCGGTGAGCGCTTCAGCACCACGTTTCCCGGCGCTGCATGAATTGACACTCGAAGAACTTTTGAGCATCAGAGTCATGGACTTTTTTCAACATCCGTCATTGCTGATTGAACTACCGCTCGAAGAGTTGTTAACCATTCAGGCCATCGGTAGTGTCCACTACGGCCGTTCGACGGCGCACGGGACCGCAACTAAACGCGAGGGGAGGAAGCCAAGATGAAAACTGCACCCTCTGGTCTATTCGCTTCGATGACACAAGGGCATCTTCTCCGGGCGGCAATCCTGACCGCCGCACTGTTCTCTCCCCTGACCGTGACCGCCACAACAGATACTCCCGAGCTTGCAGACCTGGCGCTGGAAGACCTGCTCCGGGTCGACGTCGTCAGCGCCTCACGTTTTTCTCAATCGCTTACCGAGGCACCGGCAAGCGTCGCCGTCATCAGCGAAGACGAATTGCGTCAGCGTGGGTATCGTAATCTGGCCGAGGCTCTGTCAACAATGCCTGGCGTTTACTCCAGTACTGACCGCGATTACACGTATCTTGGGCTTCGCGGTTTCAATCGTCCCGGCGATTACGGATCACGCATTCTCCTTTTGACCGACGGTGCTCGACGCAACGACCCAATCTATGATCAGGCGAGCTTCGGCAACGAGGCACCCATTGAAATGGACTGGGTCAAACGCCTGGAACTGGTTTCCGGTCCGGCTTCGGCCGTGTACGGCTCAAATGCGCTGTTCGGGACGGTCAATGCCGTCATGCTCAACGGCGGCGATGTCAATGGTTCTCGCGTAACGCTTGAGACCGGAACGCACAACAGCAAGCGCCTGGGCCTGGTCGCCGGACAAAAGCTGGACGGCGACAGGGAATGGTTCATAGGCTTTGCCGCCTACAAAGCCAATGGCAACGATCTGTACTTCCCGGAATTCGACAATGGCACGACCGATGGTCGAGCGCACGGGCTCGACGGCGAGGCCTACAAGAAAGCCTACGCCAAGTTCCGCTGGGGAAACTGGCGCCTGACCGGCAACTACAGCGCTCGAAAGAAGGATATTCCCACTGCGTGGTACGAGACCGCATTCGGCGAAAAGGGCACTTGGACCCGCGACGAAAGCAGCTTGATCGATCTCCGCTATGACGGCGATGACAGCAAGGATTGGCAACCGTCGTACCGCGTTTTTGCCGGCCGCTATCGATTTGATGGTGCCTATCGTTACGCCCCTGCGCTGGACACCAGGGATTATGCGGTAGCAGATTGGTTTGGCAGTGAGTTTCATCTGGCCTATACCGGCATCGCGCAGCACCGGCTCCTTTTCGGGGTAGACGCACAATGGAACAACCGCGTCGAACAACGCTATTTCGAGCTCGATCCGCGCAACGACATCCTTGACACCAATAATCCGTCGCGGCTGGTCAGCCTGTTCGTGCAGGACGAGTGGCGCTTTCAGCCGGACTGGTTGCTGAACGTCGGACTGCGCCACGACAAGAACCGCGACTTTGCGGCGGTTACGTCACCACGCGTCGCGCTTATCTGGCAAGCGACGCCGCGCTTGAGCCTGAAAGCAATGACCGGAAACGCCTACCGGGTGCCCAA
Organism: Burkholderiales bacterium; assembly: GCA_038316625.1. Classification (GTDB taxonomy): domain Bacteria; phylum Pseudomonadota; class Gammaproteobacteria; order Burkholderiales; family Rhodocyclaceae; genus Propionivibrio. The sequence goes on along the minus strand of JBBQAT010000012.1, from coordinate 26,609 downwards.
TGCCTACGAACGCTTCTATAACGATGGCGGCGTAAGCCAGCTCGGCAATCCGAACCTTCAACCCGAACACATTTCCAGCACCGAACTGGCGGCGGCCTATCGGTTCGGGCAGAGCGGACGTATCGGCGTCAGCCTCTACAAGAACAAGATGCGCGACCTGATTTCCCCTGCGACGGATTCATTGGGCGTTTCCACCTATGCCAACCAGAATCAGACCCGCGCCCAGGGCATCGAACTCGACGCCGAGAACCAGTGGTCCGGCGGCTACCGCCTGCGCGGCAGTATCGCCTGGCAGCAGAGCAAACTCGAGAACGGAACGATATTGGTCAACTCCCCACGACTGATGGGCAAGCTGGTTTTTGGGTTACCCGTCGCTTTTGGCTGGTCAGCGTCAGGCGAATGGCTCGGAATGTCATCTCGACGCGGCGATAACGGTCCCGTGCCGGGTTACGGCGTGGTCAATCTGTCGCTGTCGTCAGCGCCGCTTGCACGGCTTGGGCAGTTCAGCGTGAGCATCCACAATCTGGGCAATCGCCGCTATTCCGACCCGGCCAGCACCTCGATGATTCAGAGCGCCATTCAACAGGATGGGCGGCAATTCCGGTTGAACTGGGTACTGGCTCTTTAAGATGATGACCCGGATGCGTCTTTCTCCATCACTGCGAAAATCCTTTACGGCGGCGTGGCTTGCGCTTTCCGCCTGGGGCGCACTCGCGCAGACCCAGGCCCCCGAACCGGATCTCAAGGCAGCGATCATCACGAATATGATGCTGTTCGTTGAGTGGCCTGCCCGGAGCACTTTCCCGACGGATCAGCTGACGATCTGCCATCAGGGCGACGGCCCGGTTGCCAGAGCATTGACGCAACTGGACCGAAAAACCGTCAGAAACAAGGTCGTCAAGGTATTGGTGGTCAATTCCGGGAACGTCGCTGAATGTCAGGCGCTCTACGTCTCGCCCGGAAACATCACGACACTCGACAAGACGATCAGCATGGTGGGCTCGTTACCCGTCTTGATCGCCAGCGATTCCCCTGAATTCTTCCCGCGTGGAACCATGCTGAACCTGGAACTGGTTGCGGGACGCATCGTTTTTGACATTGACCTCCGAGCTGCGCAAAAAACCGGGCTTCAGGTGAGTTCAAAAGCCTTGCGCATGGCCCGGCAGGTGGCTGAATAAACATGGAAATCCAGACTCACGCAAAACGCGCCCGACGCCTGAGCATTCTCACGACGGGACTCGCCGTAATGATCACCTTTGTTCTCCTGGTGGCCTATCAGTTAGTCTCCGCACGACGCCAACTGATGGACGAATTACATACCGAAGCGAGCATCATCGGTGCCAACAGCACGGCCGCACTGATATTCAACGACCAGAAAGCCGCCGGTGAAATTCTCGCCTCGGTGCGCCTGACCCCGCGAATTCTTGGAGCAGCACTCTACCATCTGGACGGAACGCTATTTACCTTTGAGAACGACCCCAACGGAGTCTTCCCGCAAAGCATCGAAGTATTCAACTTTGACAGCCCGAAATTCGTCGAAACAAACCTGGGAAATTTCGCCGATCTGATCCGCGAGGAAGTCTATCAGGACGAAACGCGGGTCGGAACACTCCTGCTTCACATCACCTATGCCTCGCTTTACTGGAACCTCCTGCAGTATTCGATCGGCGTCATCCTCATTGGAGCCATCGCCCTGTTTTTTGCCCATCGCTTTACCGTCGGCATCAGAAAGAAGATGGCGCTTACGGAGAACCAACTCCAGCAGATGGCGTTGTATGACCAGATCACTGGCCTGCCAAACCGCACATTCTTTGAGTTCGAACTGGGCAAAGTGGCCACCCGGATCAAGCGCGAAGAAAAGTGCGGGGCACTGCTCTTTATTGACGTCGACGACTTCAAGAAGGTTAATGACCTCTGCGGACATCACGCCGGTGACCAGGTTCTGCTGATGATTGCCGAACGGTTGAAGCAGGCCGTTCGTGCCGCAGATATCGTCGCACGCATTGGTGGCGACGAGTTTGCAGTCATTCTCGCTGATTGTGGCTCGCCCGAAAATGCCGCCAAGGTGGCGGACCAGATGATCACCGCGATGGCCGAACCCTTTCCGACCGAGCCGATTTCAAGCCACGTCGGATTGAGCATCGGTCTGACGATGTTCCCCAATGACAGCGACGACCCGGAAACGCTCTTGCGCTGGTCGGACATGGCCATGTACGTGGCGAAATCACGCGGCAAGAACTGCTACCAGTTCTTCTCGGATGAAATCAACAACAACGTCCACAGCAAGTTGCAACTGGAAGCTGCATTGAGAGAAGCATTGACTGAACCGGATGGCGGCCTGTGGGTTGCCTATCAACCGCAGGTCGACGCACGGACCAGAGAACTGGTCGGCGTCGAGGCACTGACGCGCTGGCGGTTGCCCAGCGGTGTATTTGTATCCCCTGCCGAGTTCATTCCGATTGCCGAAAAGACCGGACTGATTGTTGAACTCGGCGTGTGGCTGATCAAGCAGATATGCCACGATCTGGCTGAAATGAGAGACGGCGGGATCGAGATTCCAAAGGTCGCCGTTAACGTATCTCCCCGCGAACTCACCCGCGGAGCGGGCATCGTTGAAGGCATTTGCCGGACCCTTGCAGGATTCGATGAACACATCAGTCGCTTCCAGTTCGAGCTGACCGAAAATGCGCTGATGGACGAACGCGGCTCCGAGGTTCTTGATGCCTTCCGCGCTGCCGGGTTCACGCTGGCCATTGATGATTTCGGCTCCGGATACTCCTCACTGGGTTACCTGAAACGATTCCACGTCAGCACCCTGAAAATCGACCGCCAGTTTGTTGACCTTCTTCCCGGAGATGCTGATGACGCCGCCATCGTTTCGGCCGTCATCCAGATGTCTCGGGCGCTCGGCATCTCCGTGGTCGCTGAAGGCGTTGAAACGGAAGCCCAGGCCGACTTCCTGGCCACCCATGGTTGCGACATCCTGCAGGGTTTTCTTATCAGCCGCCCGATCCCACCGCAGGAACTGGTCGCCTTCATCAGAAATCGGACGATCCAGTAGCGAGTTCCGGTGTTGCCCTGTGCCCAAGTGGCCAAACGACCGCCGAGAGTTTCAGTTGCTATTGCTACGTCTCTTGCGTTCCGCGCTTTGAAGACGGGCGATTGACACCTTCCTACAGATCAACACACTGAAGCTGCCCAAGAATGCTGCAGGGAGGTATTCTCCTTCCATGAGCCCAATTCAACTGCGGCGTAGCTGGCGATGGTTACTGGCTGTACTGCTCGCGCTATTTCTGCTCTGGCTGGCCCTGCCACGACTGCTCGGCCTGGCGGCAGAGCGCTGGCTGGATATCCCCGGTCTGGAAACCGCACTCGTTGACATCGAAAACGTCGGCACCGGACAGGCGCGTCTGCGTGAAGTCCGTGCCGTTTATCGAGGCAGCGGTGGCCGGCGTTTGCAAATCGCCCTGCACGATATCGCCGTCGACTATTCGCTGGTTCGTCGCCATGTGGAACGCCTGGCGATTGCCCGCGCCGAGCTGGACGTTTTCCCAGGACAATCGTCGCCGGCTTCGCCCTGGCCACACGTTGAGTGGCCACAGCTAGCTTTGAGCGAAGCGCTGGTCGGCGATCTGCGTGTGGCTCTGCACGGACCTGGGCATCCGCCACTGGAAGCGCATGGCCGCTTCGGTCTGCGCCAGGCCGAGGGACAACTGCAGGCGGAATTCAGGCCGGACTCCGGCTTGCTGCGGATGACCGCAAGTCCGATGCAACTCCCCGGGCAACTCCCTGGAACCGACCTTGAAATCCATGCCGAGTGGTTACCGGCGACCGGCCCGGCGGCCGACGTGCGCTTGTTCATCGGCCGCCGGCCTGCACAGCAACCGGCCAGACTCACCGCGCAGGTACCGCTGCCTATGCTGGTGGAACTCGGACAGACACTGGGCTTGCCCCTGCCTGTGACCGCACCGCGCGGCACGCTGACGCTGAAGGCCGAGGCAATGCTGGGCCCGATGGCTGGAACCCTGAGTACGCTGAGCGGCGAAGCACAATTTACGGATGCGGTGTTGCACGCGACAGGAACGACAACGCCGATAAAAACACGGCAGGGAAATCCGCTGGAAATCGAGCTTGCCGGGACGCTTCGTTTCGCGTGGGACGCCTCGGTTGCGCGACTCGGCCTAAGATTGCAACCCGGACTGCACTGGCAACTGACCGCCAGAGGAGAGCTGCCGCTGCAGGCCAACGGGCAACTTGACCGGGAGCTTGCTATTGGTCTGTTCAACGGACAGGCCATTAGTGAAGGCGAACTCCCGTTTACGATCCGCTTACCCCAATGGGGGCAATGGGATGGCGCACTGCAGCGCGCCAGCCTGACCAGCGAAGCGGGATCAGCCAACTGGAGCAGCGCTGAGGTGCAACTGCGCATCAAGGGCCAACTGGCGCAATGGCAGCGGGAAACCGTCCAGATTCGCAACCTACAGGCAGCGGGCGACGTGGCCTTGCACTGGTCACGATCCGCCGGAGTACGCAGCAAGCTTGCCTTGCAGATTGGAGTCGAACGCCTGGCGTGGTCGGGCGACTCGCCATTTTGGGCAAACAAGACGACATGGAAGGTCATCGCCGACGCCGCAGCAAAAACCGACGGCGATTTCTGGAAGAGCTTCTCGCTAATAGGCGAAGCCAACAGCCCGCAAGTAAAAATCGAGCAAGCCTCCGGACCGGCCCTGACGCTTGGCCCGAGCCGGCTGCAACTGCTGCGCTTTGACCCGGCGCGCTCAGCGGGCGAGCTGTTGCTTGCAGCCGATGCTGTCAAAATCGGAACGTGGCCCGCCGCAGACATCCGTACTCGATGGCACCTTGAAGGAAACGCCTGGCGTGGCGATGGTGCCCTGCTTTTGCAGGGGACGGAAGTGCTCCAATTTACCGGGTCACACTCCCTCTCGGAGAAGTGCGGGAATGCAATACTCACCGCGCAGCAGGCCCTGCCGAGGCTAGGAAAGTTACTGCAGCCACGCCCAGCGAACTTGCTCCCGCTCGATTTTCAGGCCGGCGACGCGGATGCGCGCTTCACCCTGGATTGGTGCGCCCAGCCGACGATGCACTTCGATGCGAAAGGAGCACTTCAACTGCGCGATGCGGCCCTGAGTTGGGAACGGGCACAAATCCAGGGTCTGCAAACCACGCTGCAACTCGACGCTTTGTCTCCACTGCGAGGTCGTATTCAGCTGGTTGCACCGCGCGGCGAGCTGGCAACAGGCACACCGATCACGGATCTCAAGGTCGACCTGGCTCTTTCGGCACGAGAGCTGACGGTGCATGCACTTCACGCCGGCGTACTCGGAGGCACCTTGCGCAGTGGTCCGCTCAGCCTGCCCTGGCCGCTATCGGACCAATCGCTGCCGCTGGAGATTCAACAGCTCGATCTGGGCCAGCTTCTGGCCTTATTCAAGATTCAAGGCTTGTCGGGAAGCGGCCAGCTGGACGGCGTCCTGCCGCTCGCTTATCGCGACGGCGGCGTGGAAATCAACGACGGCCAGCTGAGCAGCCGTGGCACTGGCAGCCTCAAGTACGCGCCAGCGCTTTCGATCCCGGACAACCTCGGCTTGCTGGCCTTGCGCGACTTCCAGTTCCGGCAGTTTGGCGTCCACCTGGGGTATGCCAGCAACGGAGCGTATCGGACGCAGGCCACCCTGGAGGGCAAGAACCCCGAGCTATACAACGGTTACCCCATACGATTCAAACTCAACATCAACGGCGAACTGCCGGGCCTGTTCCGTTCGGCACTTTTCTCAGGCGACTTCAATCGACACATTCTGGAACAACTGCAATCGGGCAAACTGGACTAATTTTGTTAAGCTTGCCGCATTCCCCATTGAGGAGTACGCCCATGTTCAGGAAATCCCCTCGGCTTTCCCTCGCCTTGCTAGCGCTGCTGCTCGGCGCGTGTTCACCCACCGTGCGCATCGAGGCCCCCGACAAACCTATCGAAATCAACATGACCGTGAATATCAAACACGAGATTCTGGTCAAGGTTGAAAAAGAAGTTCAGCAATTGTTCGACTCGAACAAGGGCCTGTTTTAAACGACCTCTATCGTGAAGAAGGAAATGCAATGAAAACATTGATTCAAGCATGCTTGCTCAGCCTGGTGCTGATAATGCACGGCGCCTTTGCCGCCGACCTCAAGACGGCCAAGGAACAAGGCTGGGTCGGTGAGCAAAACAATGGCTACCTCGGACTGGTCAAGAGTGATGCCCCCGCCGACCTGAAAGCACTGATGGCCGACGTGAACGGCCAGCGCAAAACGCAGTTCACGCAGATCGCCGCGAAAAACGGCATCGCTGAGGCGGAAGCGGCCAGAATATTTGCTCGCGAAGCCGCAGAGCGGACCTTGCCAGGCAACTACATCCAGAATCCCGCTGGAGGCTGGATAAAGAAATAGACGCCGCAACGATAGCGTCGGAGGCAGATCAACATTCAAACCCCACTCAGGACTACTTCATGAATCAGCTCGACACGCTATTGATGCACCCGACCGAACAGATCAACGTGATCATCGGACGAATCTACCGTAGCGGCATGACCACCACCTCCGGTGGAAATATTTCAATCAAGGACGAAAGCGGCGACATCTGGATCACGCCGTCGGGCGTTGATAAAGGGGCCCTGACGGCCAAGGACATCGTCTGCATCCGACAGGACGGAACCATCAGCGGAGCGCACAAGCCGTCGTCAGAATACCCTTTCCACAAGGCCATCTATGATGCCCGTCCGGAACTGACGGCGGTCATCCACGCGCACCCGCCGGGGCTGGTGGCTTTCAGCATTGCGCGCCAGGTCCCCAATACGAACATCGTCCCGCAGGCACGCTACATCTGCGGCGAGATTGGCTACGCACCTTACGGCTGCCCGGGAAGCCAGGATCTGGGCGCGAAGATTGCCGAGGTTTTCCAGGATTCACGATACAAGGCCGTCATCATGGAGAACCATGGCGTGGTTCTTGGCGGTACCGATCTGATGGATGCCTACCAGCGCTTCGAGACGCTTGAGTTCTGCTGCCGCACCATCGTCAATGCCGGCAAGCTGGGGAAGGTCAATACGCTCACGGACGATCAGATTGACGCGTATCAGACGAATTTCCCGAAAAACATCTCGCATTTCATGGACGTCAGCTACCCGTCGGACGAACGCGCCTTGCGCTCGGATATGGTCCGCATCATCCGGCGCGCCTGCGATCAGGGCTTGATGATCTCAACCTATGGAACAGTCTCGGTGCGCTGGCGAGGCGATGATTTCCTGATCACGCCCCGCGACGTGGCACGTTGGGACATTGCGCCCAGCGATATCGTGCAGATTCGCAACGGCATGGCCGAAGCCGGAAAAATGCCCAGCCGTTCGGTCGCCTTGCACCAGCGGATTTTTCAGCTCAACCCGCACATCAACTCGATCATCTCGACGCAGCCAGTCAACCTGATGGCGCATGCGGTCAGCGGGATGAAATTCGACGTACGCACCATTCCCGAAAGCTGGATATTCCTTCAGGACGTGCCGTCGATCCCGTTCGGCACACTGTATAGCGACGGCGATGACGTCGCCCGGATGTTCAACAGTAACCGCGTCATTCTGGTCGAGAACGACTGCGTTTTCGTGACCGGCGACAAGCTGTTGAACACCTTTGACTATCTTGAAGTCGCCGAATTCAGTGCCAACTCGCTGGTCATGGCATCATCCATCGGGCCGCTGCAACCGATGGGCGACAAGGAAATCGACGAATTGCGCGTCGTTTTCAACGTCAAGTAACGATCTACAGTTTGTGGGTTGGGCTGACGCAAATATGCCCAGAATCCAGCGCCGATGTTGGGCTTCGCAAGCTCAGCCCAGCCTACGCGCTTTTGTCAAGCAAAAGACCGCAACCAAACAAAGAGGCTGAGTGGATCACAACATCTCCCTGATCACGACCATCGCCTCGGGCTTCGGCGCAGCCTTGATTCTTGGCTTCATCGCCGAACGAATCAAGGTCCCCGCGCTGGTTGGCTACCTGCTTGCCGGCGTTGTCATCGGCCCGGCAACGCCCGGCTTCGTAGCCGATGTAGGCATGGCGTCCCAGTTGTCGGAGATCGGCATCATGTTGCTGATGTTCGGCGTCGGGCTTCACTTTTCTCCGGCGGACCTGCTTGCCGTCAAGCGCATCGCCGTCCCCGGTGCGCTGCTGCAAATGGGTGCCGCCACGGTGCTGGGCATGCTCATGGCTAGCTGGTGGGGATGGAGCCTTGGTAACGCGCTGATCTTCGGTCTCTCGCTGTCCTGCGCCAGTACCGTGGTGCTGCTCAAGTCACTTGAAGCGCGGAGCCTGCTGCACACGATGAACGGCCGCATCGCTGTCGGTTGGCTCGTTGTCCAGGATCTGGTCGCCGTGCTGGTGCTGGTGTTGATGCCTCCACTGGCGGGCCTCCTCGGCGGTTCCATGGCTCATGTCGCGGAGGCCAGGCCGCTGTGGATGGTACTGGGAGAAACGTTGTTCCAGGTGGTCGCCTTCATTGCTCTGATGCTCATTGTTGGCCGCCGTGCCCTGCCCTGGCTGTTGTGGCAGGTCGCCCGCACTGGTTCGCGCGAACTGTTTACCCTGGCCGTGATTGCCACGGCCATCGGTATCGCCTATGGCGCGTCCGCGCTGTTCAGCGTTTCCTTCGCACTCGGTGCCTTCTTCGCTGGCACGGTGATGCGTGAATCCGAGTTCAGCCATCGCGCCGCGAAAGAATCCTTGCCGCTGCGCGACGCCTTCTCCGTGCTGTTTTTCGTTTCAGTGGGCATGCAGTTTGAACCGACAATCCTTGTTGAGGAACCAGTGCGCGTGCTTGGCACAGTCGCCATCATCATTCTTGGCAATTCCATCGCCTCGCTGCTGCTGGTCATAGCGCTGCGTTATCCGCTCAATACCGCGCTGACGGTTGCCGCCAGCCTCGGCCAGATCGGAGAATTCTCGATCATCCTCGCCGGACTGGGCCTTTCGCTCGGCGTGCTGCCCGCTGAAGGAATGCATCTGATACTGGCTGGGGTATTGATATCCATCGCACTGAACGCGCTGCTTTTTGCTGCCATCAAGCCTTTCCGAAACTGGGCACTCAAGCGCTCAGGACTAGCTCGCCGCCTGGAGCGACGGCAGGATCCATTTGCCGCACTGCCGATGAGTACCGAGCGGAAGTACCTCGAAGGACAAGTCGTTCTGGTCGGCTATGGCCGGGTTGGGCGGCGCATTGCCGCAGAACTGGATGAGCGCGGCATTCCCTATGTAGTCGCCGAACAGAATCGTGAGATGGTAGAGGATCTGCGCAAGAAAGGGAAAGCCGCCGTATCCGGCGATGCCGCAGATCCGGCCGTGCTGATCCAGGCCCACATCGCCGATGCGGCCATGCTGGTAGTCGCCACGCCCGATGCGCTTGACGTCCGGCAAATGGCCGACACCGCACGAACACTCAACCCAGCTATTGAAATCGTGCTCCGAACGCAGAGCGAGGACGAATCGCTATTGCTGCGCAAGGAAGGCATCGGCACCGTCTTCCTGGGCGAAGACGAATTGGCCAAAGGCATGGCAAGCCACGTTCTGGAGCGTTTCGCTCCGCAGGAATCGGCGACCACCTCCAGCCACGAATGATCGCGGGGCCGAATCTTCAACACGTCGCTGCGTACCGCTTGAAGAAATGATTCGGCCTAAAAACCGCAATTCGAAATCAGCGAACAGCAGAAAGCTCGCGCGCCACGACAGCGACTGATGCGGCATCGGGCAGATGCGACAGGGCACCCACCAGTTCGTCGCGCACTTGCTCCAGGTGCGCGTTGAAGCGTTCAGCGTCAAACCCCAGCGTTGTGGCGATTGACTGAACATAGGCGAGCTCGGCGGCGCTCAGACGGCCATCCGCGTAGCCGGTCATCAGACACATCAGAACCACCGTATCGGCAAAAGCGGGGGTACTGCCAACCAGACACGCCGCATCAAACTGGCGCGCTTCGGGATCGACAAGAAAACTGGCGGTGCTCAGCATATCGGGACTACGCGAACTTTCGTAGAACTGGCCGATCAGTGCGGCTTCAGCCGGTTGAATGTCGTCCACGCAGGCGACGGAAAGCATGGCCTTGGTGAGTTGAATGACTTGAGTTGAACTGAGGTTCTGGTCGGGCATGGTGAACATGAAGAACTCCTGTTGCATGAATGGTTAAGGGCTAGCGCGTCAGGGCGCGCCGTTTGGCGGCGATGAGATTGTTCTGGATGTCGCTGATCGCCATGTCGCGGTAACGCTTGGGCAGCATGGAACGGCGCGAGGTTTCCGATACCGCGAGCAATTCCATGAATTCGATCATGTCCTGCTCCTGCGGCGGCATGAAGTCCTGCGCTGCCTCGTTCAGCGCTTGCGCATCAAGCGGACGCCCCTGATTGCGCGCCAGTTCAACGGCCAGCAAGGCCAGCGCTTCGAGATCAGCGTTGGAGTAGCCGGGCAGCGTGTCACACAGCGTGAGCAACTCCTCGCCGGTCGCCACGATAGTCTCGCCGTAGCGTGCCAGTACGGCTTGCAACACCTGCACCCGTTCGGGCGCCGAATCGCAGTAGAAAAAGGGTATCTTGCGGTCCAGCCGGCCGGGGCGCTTGATGTCGCTGTCGAGCTTGTCAGGCCGGTTGGTCATCATGACAAAGAGGACTTGTCCCCGGTTTTCGGTTTCAGCCATGAACTCCTTGAGTCGGGCGATGACGCGCGAGCTGGTGCCGCCGTCGCTGTCGTCGCCACCACCTGAACCGAAGCTGCGGTCGCCTTCGTCGATGATCACGGCGATCGGTCCCATGGCCTTGACGGTCGCTAGTACCCGTTCCAGATTGGCTTCGGTCGAGCCGACCCACTTCGAGCGGAAGTTCTTCAGCGCCACGGCCGAGAGGCCAGCTTCTTTCAGGAAGGCCTTGATAACGAAGGTCTTGCCCGAACCCATCGGGCCGACGGCGAGCAGGCCCATCGGCGTCAGCGTTGTTTCGCCGGCCTTCAGGTTCTTGGCGATGGCTAACAGTTCGTGCTTGATGTTCTCGTGTCCGCCGACCGCAGCGAGTCCATGCTTCGGTTCGATGAACTCGATCAGGCCGGCGCACTCCTTCTCGATCATCTCGCGTTTGCGCGTATGGATAACCTTGAGCACTTCTTCGTTGGCATCGCCAACCGGCAAGGCCTTGCCCGGTTCGATCAGGCGCGTGATCTCGTCAGGCGTCATCCCGGCGGTGATCGTAGCCAGCGTGTTGGCACGTGTTTCAGCGTCCGGCGTGCCAGCAAGCAATTGCAGGATCAAAGTACGCCGCTGCGCCTCGCTCAACCCCTGGCCTTCCGAAGAAGCCATGATGCTCGCCAGTTGTACAGTGCGCAGCCCACCCGTACGCTCGGAGAACAGCGTCAGTTGTTGCTCGCTGAGCTTGGGCGCCAGAAAGGCGATGACCCGCTTGCGCGCGGCAAGGTCCGGCATGGGGATCTCGACAGCCGCCACCTTGGGGTTGGAAAGCAGACCGGGGTTGATCGCGTTGAGCGATTCGGTGATCAGGATGGTGATGTTGTCGCCCGAGGTCAGCGTCTTGTCCAGCGACCAGCGGTGGAAGGCCAGGTAGGTCTGGCGATCCTGCGGCGCCATGAAGCTCGAATCGCCCGCCGGCAGCAGGGCATCGGCGTAGGGCACGATGAGTGCCGTGGACGACTGACTGCGCATCTGCAATTCGAGCGCGTGCAGGGATTGCAGCAAGCTGCCGTCGCCCGAATTGTCACCGGTCAGCAAGGCCAAATCGGACTTGCCGCTCAAAACCCGGATGCCGCGTTCCAGGCTGACTTCGTACACCTGTTTCTTGGTGTCCTTGAACAGTTCGGCGACCAGGAAGGATTGCAGCGAGTGCAGCGTGTCGCCGACCAGGAAGCTATCGAACACGTTGCGGTAGAGCACGAAGGTCGAGGCCTCGCCGGCCAGATATTTCTGCCGGAGTGTCTCGGCCCAGGCCGGTAGCGAGTTACGGGGGGTGACAGGAGCGGTCACGGGATTGGTCATGTTGCCCGGCCTCAGAGCGTCTTTACCGAGGCTTGCGCCGCACCGGCACGGGCCTGTTTCATTGCCTCCAGCTGGGCCTTGGCCGTCACCGCGCCGCTGCTCTGGCGCAGCTTGTTCAAGCGCACGTCAAGATCCGATTCGTGCAACTCGGAACCCAGGTTGGCCTGCGCAACCTGTCCCTTGATGTGGTCGCGCACGGCACCCAGCGCCTGGACTTCAGCATCGACGGACAGGCCATCAAGCTGGCCCTGGATCTTGAGGCGCGCCTGCGCGCTGTGCATCTGCGCCAGCATGCGGTCCTTTTCGGCTTTCAGCTTGTCGATTTCGGACTTGACCTGCATCAGCGAATCCTTGGCATTATCGGCGTCGGTGGTGGCCTGTTCGGCCTCGACGCGCAACTCGGCAATCGCCGCATCAAGCGCGTTCTTCTTCTGGATCAGCACCACCGCCAGATCGTCCTGGTTGGTCGCCAGCGCCGTTTCAAGGTCGGCCGCTACGCTCGCCAGATCACGCTCCTGAGCTTCCAGCCGGGACGTGATGTCTTGCCGGCGGGCAATGATGGCGCCGGTTGCCATTTTGAGCTGGGTGTATTTCTCGATCATCGAGGCGATGGCGTTCTGGTACGCAATTTCGGGATGTGCTTTCTCGACATCGGATACCCAGAGCGAAATGAATCCTGTCCACAAGTTGGCGAGACGGGCGAATATTGCGTTGTTGGCCATGTTGTTCTCCTTGATGAATTTGAGGAATACGTTGCGTTGCGAAGTAATAACTATGTGTGTTTGTACAGTTCAGGCCTTGAGCGAATTGGCGGCGCGACGCGCCGCTTTGCCGCCAGCCGCTGTGGAATTCGCGGCTTTGACCGTCGGGAGCTCCAGCAATTCCGCCGAAAACTCGCCAGACAGCGTCGGCGATTCGTCAAACTCGGCGGCGACTTCTTCAGCGACGCGCAAGCGCGATAACGACTCTTCGAGCTTGCTCCCCATGTCGGCCGAGTACGGCGAGGTAATCACCAACTGATAGACCTCTTCCATTTTGTCGGGCATGGAAATCAGCGTTGCTTCCAAAGCGCTGCGCCGCACGGCAAGGCGACGCGAGCGGTTCATGACTTCTGTATATTCGGTCAGCGCACTGCGCAACTGGCGATATTCCTCGTCAGCCAAACCCGGTTTTTGCAGTTGTGTCTGGATGCCGGCAATGCGGCTCAGGACCAGATCTTCGCCGGCGCGGTCCTTGCGCTGCCTGAGCGAGGCGTTAACGACGCTCAGGCCGAGGTAATCGACGGTCAGGTCTTCGAGCTTTTCGACATCCTCGCGCGTCAGCGTGGTGCGGGTGTCGCTCGCTGTCATGTACAGCGCTTGCACGCGGCTGACCATATGGCGATAGTTGGCCAGCGCGCTGGTGTCGCCGAGGCTGGCCAGTTCATCGAGCAATCGGCTCTGCCTTTGCGCGCGTGACTGCCGGCGGTGTTCGCGATCCACCCAGGCCTTGAACGGCGGAAGTTCAGGGATACCCAGTGCGGCCAGCACCTCGGTACCGAGTGCAACGACGCCGACCAGCGCCAGCCCCTCCCAGCCATACGGGATCGAAGCAAAAATGGCCGCACAGGTGGCCGCCAGCAGCGTCATCCGGTTGGCCGGATGACGCAAGAACGCGCCCAGATAGGATGGTTTTTCGTCCACGCTATTTGGCGAATTTGGCCCAGACACGCGCGATGTCCTGCTGATCCTGGTCCGACAGAATGGGGATCGGCGACGAGCGGCTCAGCGCCGCCGTGGTCGGTACAACTGCCGGGTTGGACTTGACGCTGTCGCTCATGAACTCGCCGGCCTTGAGATTGGCGTTGGCGTAACCGACCGTGTTCGAGATCTTGGCGATCACCTGCGGGCGCAGGATGTAGTCGATAAACAGATGCGCTTCGCGCTTGTTCTTGGCGTTGGCCGGGATGGCCATGGCGTCGATGGCCAGCAGGCCACCGTCGGACGGCACGCGGTAGTCGACATTGCCGCGCGACTTGGTCTGCGCCTGCACCGAGTCACCCGAGAAGCCGATGGCGACGCAGATTTTCCCGCTGGCTAGCGAATCGACGAACTGGTCGGTCGGGATGACCTTGACGATGCCGCCCAGGCGATCAAGCACCTTGCCGGCGGCGGCGATCGAATTCTTGCCGTCCCACTTTCGCTGCCCACCGGCCATGGCCGCCAGCGGAACGACATCAGACGCCGAATCGACGACGCCGACACCGCAGGACTGGAAGCGTTTGGCGGTTTCCGGGTCGAAGACGTTACTCAAGGAATCCATCGGCTGCCCTGGAAAAGCACGCGCCGTAAGCTTCGGGTTCCAGGCGATACCGATCGTGTACCACATGTAGGGCAGGCTGTAGGCACCTTCCTTGTCCCACGCACGCAAGGTCGCGTCGACGCGCGGATCGATGTTGTTCAGGTTTTTCAGGCTAGGCTTGTCGAGCTTGGCTAACAATCCCTTGGCGGACATCGCCGGCACCGCATTGGCCGTCGGAAAGACCACGTCGTAGGGTGTACCGCCAGCCCCCAAGCGGGTTTGCAGGTCATCGTTGTCGGAAAAAATGTCGTAGATGACTCGGATGTTGTACTCCTTCTCGAAGTCCTGCAACACGCTCGGTTCGATGTAATCCGACCAGTTGAGGATACGCACGGTCTCTTTCGCCGACGCGCCGACACCATTGACAGCACGGCGCAGATTCATCAGAACCGTAGCGGTGATCAGTCCATCGACCGTCGTATTCTGGGATTCCTGAAACGCCTCGGTGGCAACCTGTGTTTGCGGGCCGAAAGTGCCGTCGAGCGGGCCGGCGTTGAAACCAAGTTTGCCGAGCAGTATCTGGGCTTCGCGCAGACCCTGCGCATCGACCAGTTTCTCGCGCCCCTTGTAGTTGCCGCTTGACCAGTTTTGCGTCTGCCAGATGACGCGGCGGATCGAATTCAGCAGGCTGTCGGTCACCTGGCTGGTTGGTGCCAGTCCATGTTGCGTTGAGAAGCCTCGAATGGCCTCCAGCGTGGCCGGCGTCAACATGCCGCTCGGCGCTTCGCGCAGCAAACCCATGCGCGCGAGCAGGCGCTGTGCCGTTTCCACCTTGGCATTGCGTGTACCGGCGGCGGCCGGCGCGGCCTCGGTCTTGGCCTCGCCGGTGCCAAATACAAAACCTTGCGCCTGAACGGTTCCCGACATCCAGGCAGAACTGAGCAAGGCGGTTAGCAGAGCAATAGTGCGAATTTTCATGGGACGATCCTTGTAGAAAAATCCGGTCTCGATGGCGCTCACTGGCCCGAGGCAAAGCAGATGACGTTGCGTGACTGTGCCAACTGGAACAGGCTCGCCGCTTTTTCCTGGTTGGCGGCAATGCCACCCTGACCTTTCAGGGTCATTTCACCGAGGCGGCAGGCGGCCCCTCCGTCACCGCCCTGTGCCGCCAGTTCCAGGTGTGCGCGGGCCTGCGCAAAATCTCCTGCGGCCAGCAGTTTTCGACCGGCTTCAGCGTTTTCCGCCACCGAAAGCCTGGATTCCGGGACTTTACTTTCCGTTTTCAGCGGGCTGGGGGGAGGCGGGGTTGGTTGGACAAGCTGAGGCGCAACGGCCTGAGATTCTGGTGCGCTACTGGCTCGCGGAGGCTCAGCCGGTGGTGCCGCCGGTGCGGGCGTTGAGATGCTTGTCGTCACTTGCTTCGGTGCGGACGTAGCGGCGGGTTGAGAGACCGCTATTGAAACAGCGTCTCCGCCCAGTCGATCCTTCAAACCGAGATGCCAGACGGCCGAGGCCATGCCGCCGATGACGGCCAGGGCTATCAGTCCTTTGGAGAGGGGGGTCAAACTGGCCATGCAATTACTCCTGGTGAGTCGTTGATGCGCCGAACTGAGCCGAAAGCCCCAGCAATCGCTGGCTGGCCTGGCTCAGCTGGGCGAGATCCCTCGCCGCCTGGTCGCGTGTCGCTCTCAGGCCGGCTTCGTGTTCAGCGGTTTCCTGCGCCGCGCGCGTCGTTTCGCGTGCAACCAGAGCGTCGAGTTCGGCCATCTGCTTGCGAATATCGCCGACAACCTGTTCCTGTCGTGCCGCCACGGCGTTGAGCCGTCCGAGCGTTTCCTGCTCGATCTTTTGCAGGTTTAGCTGCAGTCGCTCGGCGTATCGGGAGAGCGCCTGAATCTTGGCAGACGCGTCAACCAACGGATCTTCTATGGTCCACGATTCATCGGCGGCATCCATCGCCTTGATAGCCATCAGACGCGTTGCCTGATCCATTGCGCTCAGCCCATCGACTAGCCGCAACAGACGTTCAGCCGGATAGGCGGAGGCACTGATACCGGCCTTGGCGTAGATATCTTCAAAATCCAGTGTGGAAGCTTCGCCCGAAACGAGGGTGGGGTCGTCACTCACAGCCCCCAGCGTAAAGTCTGCCCCAGCGCTGGTTTCGGGCTCGGACGCGAGCTGTTCCGCGGGCTCGTCCATTTTGACCAGCCCAGCCTTTTCCAGAAAATTCACTATTCCCTTCATTGCCTGCCCTCAATCGAAGACTTGATACTGTTGATCGGTCGAAAAATGATCACAACATGCGCCGTCAGATTATTTCATCTGCGAGAGTATAGGCCAAGCCGTCCGGCTTCGGGTTGGCCAGAGTGACGTGTGACAAACACGATGCCAAGGATCGCGACGACAAGTGAAAAGAGCGCGACAACGCCACCCCAAAACCAGTAGGGCAGCCACAACGCCTGGGCAATGATTGCACTGTCCGACGGATGTCGTACCCCGTTCACCTCGGCGTAGGCCGAAAACATGTAGCCAAGATCAGTAAACCAGGAAAGGCATAGCGTAACGGCTATCGTTAGCACAAGAAACGCCGCCCCCTGGTCGGGCAGTATCCGGGCAGCAAGCCCCAGACTCCCAGCCAGAACAAGCAGGAAGACTATGCCAAAGGGGTTGCGCACCCAGAGGACGACGGTGATGGCGATCAGTACGGCCAGCGCCGCAAGTACGATGCGGGCGAAGCGTGGAGTGCGCGCGAGCAGCAACAGGCCGATGCCCGCAAATGTCGGACCAAGCAGCCCGCCCGCAGCAATCAGCGCGCTGGCCGCTCGTCCCGGATTTCCGCGCCACTGAGCGAGACCGGCGCCATCAGCATACAGGCGCAACTGGTCAAATTCCTCGCCGACCAGCAAGGCCGTCAACCCGTGCCCCAACTCGTGTGCGTAAGTCGCCAACAGAGTCAGAGGATAGAGCATCTGCTTTCCGAAAGGCAGCTGCCAAATCACGGCTACTGTCGTGGCAGAAAGGATCAGCAGGGCTCGGGAGTTCATGGGCGTGGTTACTGTGAACGGAACCCGGAGAAGTATCACTGAACGGGCTTGCACCCGTCAATCAGGGAGAGGTTGATTAGACTACGCACGATCGCAAGGGCATCGGGGTACTCATAGTTTGCCAGATGGCGTTCGAGCTGTACCCCTCCCGCCCCCAGTGTTCTCAACAGAAGCGCGCGGTGGGTGTCGAACAACTCGCCAGCGGCGGTATCGTCATGCGCCAGCAGAACGTCCATCTGTTCGAGCACGACGCGCGCCTGGCCGGGATCGTCAACCGGTTGACCCTCCTGGCCCGGTACGGCGGGCAATCGCGCGAGAAGCTCGTTCAGCGCTTGCAGTTCCGCCTGCAAGGTATCGAGCAGCACCGGCAGCGCCATTTCCGTGTCGGCACCGGACAGGACCTGCTCCATGGCGACAGCTGCCGCTTGCAGGGAGACGGCACCCAGCGTTCCAGCAACGCCCTTCAGGGCATGCAAACGTTGCCGTGCAGTATCAACCCGACCGGCCGCAAGCTCGTCGCGCAGGTACTGCACATCGTCGACGTGGCCGTCGGCAAATCGACGCAACAGCGCCACGTAGGTGAGCGCTTTGCCACGCACGACATCCAGCCCACGGCGGGTGTCCAGCCCGGCAAACTCGGTCAATGACCGGGGCAAAACCTCCGTGCGTGGCACGGCCTCCGTCGTTAGCAGCGCGGCCGATGCCACATCCGCAGGCAAATGCGGGCTCAGAGTGGTTTCCAGCCACAACAGCAGGGTCTGGTACATCGCGCCGGGCTCCACCGGCTTGGTGATGAAGTCGTTCATGCCCGCCATCTCGCAGGCCAGACGATCTTCGTGGAAGGCGTTGGCGGTCATCGCCAGGATCGGCTTTCTCTGCCAGCCCGGCAAGGCGCGGATGGCGCGGGTCGCTTCGAGCCCCCCCATGTTGGGCATCTGAATGTCCATCAGAATCAAGTCGTAGTCCTGTCTCTGCGCCCTGGCCAGCGCTTCGCGGCCGTCAACTGCCGTGTCCACCACCAGCCCTGCCGCGTGCAGCAACTCCAGCGCCACCTCGCGGTTGATCGGGTCGTCTTCGGCCAATAGCAGACGGGCGCCGGCGTACTGGAAGCGCAATCGGCTTTCTGCGCTCTGCGCGTCCAGTGGGGACGACTCAGCTGGCATTGGCCCATGTCCACGCTGCAGGCGGACAGTTAACCAGAAGGTACTGCCGGCTCCCGGCATGCTGTCAACACCGACTTCGCCCCCCATCAGTTCGGCGATGCGCCGGGTGATGATCAGTCCGAGCCCGGTGCCGCCGTACTTGCGCGTGATCGAGCTATCCGCCTGTTCGAAGGACTGGAATAGCCGGTCCATCTGCTCGGGCGCAATGCCGATTCCGCTGTCCTTTACCTCAAAACGGACCCGTAGCACCTCTCCGGTATCTTCCAGCAGAAAACTACGCAGGGCGATTACGCCTGTCGTGGTGAACTTGACGGCATTGCCGGCAAAGTTGAGCAAGGCCTGACGCAGTCGCGTGACGTCGCCGTGCAGCCACAGGGGCACGCCATCGAAATCCGTTGAAATGCGCAGTCCTTTCTCCTGCGCTCCTGGCCCAATGATCGAAGCGACATTGTCGAAAACGGCGGAGAGGCGGAAATCGACGTTTTCCAGTTGCATCTTGCCAGCCTCGATCTTCGACAGATCGAGGATGTCGGTAATAATCGACAGCAGATGCTGACCAGCGCCCTCGATCTTGTCCAGCCGCTCGATCTGCTCGGGCCTTGCGTGCCCTCGCTTCATCAGATGGGTCAGGCCAATGATGGCATTCAACGGCGTACGGATCTCGTGGCTCATGTTGGCCAGGAAACTGCTCTTGGCGATATTGGCGGCTTCAGCCTGCTGCTTGGTTTGGGTGAGCTGCTGATTGGCTGTTTCAAGTGCGGCAGTCCGCAACGCCACGAGTTCTTCAAGATGATGACGGTATTGGTCCAGTTCGGCCTCGGCCCGCTTGCGCTCTGAGATGTCCCGGACGAAAGCACAGTTGCGTTCCTCATCACCGTATCGAACGTAATTGGCAACGACCTCTACCGGGAAGATCTTTCCGTCTCTGCTCCGGTGCTCGGAGTCGAACTTTATCGAGCCGCGCCGCCTGAGCTCAGAAAAATGCGCGGCCCATTGTTCTTCCTTGAGCAGGTTGTCGATATCCGTAACGCGCATCTTGAGCAATTCCTCGCGCGCGTATCCGAGGGCACGACATCCCGCCGCATTGACCTCCACAATGCGACCATCCGATGTTGTCCAGAAGAGCGCATCGGACACTTTTTCCAGACTGAAGCGCATCAAGAGCGCCGCTTTGTCGGCGTGGTATTTCTGGGTGACATCACTGAACACCAGCACCACACCAACCACTTGATTGGCCGCATTGCGGATCGGCGCGGCGCTGTCGGAAATCTGATACTCGCGGCCATCGCGCGCCAGCAGCGCCGTGTGATTGGTCAGGCCCACAACTTCGCCATGCTCGATCACCCTTTGTACGGGCGAGTCTGCGGGTTGACGCGTCTCGGCGCTGATGATGCGGAACACTTCAGGCAGGGGTCGGCCCAAGGCTTCGGCCAGCGACCAGCCGGTCAGTCGTTCGGCAACGGGATTCATGCGCGTGACGCACCCGGCTGTATCGGTTGCAATAACCGCATCTCCAATGGAGTGCAGCGTGATGGCGAGATTTTCCTGGCTTTCGCGCAAGCGCCTGTCGGACTCGCGCAGACTGTCCGCCATCATGTTTACACGCTCGGCCAGCCGGCCCAATTCGTCGCCGGACTCGACAACGCAGCGTGCGTTCAGATCACCCAGAGCGATGCGATCAACCATGGCCTCCAGACGATGGACCGGTGCGCTCACCATGCGCCGGAGGAGCAAGAAGGTCGCCGCGTACAGCACGGCCAGGATCGCGGCCACCAGTATGGCGATGGCGCGGCGGGCAGCGGTGTTGGCCCGTTCAACCAGTGCGCGCGTGAGCACGAGGCGTACTTCTCCGATCTTTTGCGAACCGGCGTCGACGGTCGTGAAATTGATCGCCTGAACACGCACAATCGGGTCGATCAGCGGCTCCTGCCGCTTGTTGATTTCGCGCAATTTGCCGTAACCAACGGTTGTGATGCTGAATTCCGCGACCTCGGGATCAGACGAGAAGAAAGCAAGTTGCTCGTCGATTACCGCAAGATCAACGTTCCAGACCGCATAGGCCACCGAGCGACTCGCCAGGTCGGCCAGGCGATCTGCACGCCCTTCCAGCTCCGAAATGCGGGTTTCGCGCTGGCTTTCGATCAACACGTAGGCGACACCCGTCACGACCAGAGTGACCAGGATCGCCAGCATCAGCATCAGCTTGGCATGCAGGCTGGCGGTTGGCGAAATCAAACGCACGGGAAGACTCATCTCATTTTTTGCGCATCAGCGGTGCCAGGGTAAAGTTGTAGCGTCCGGGCGACGGATGGAGGTGCTTCGAAAAAACGCTGAAGTCCATCGCATCCGTTTGGTCGTAGACAACCTGGTAGTAGCGCGAAGCATTATCGGGATTGATAGCGTACAGGTAGTCAAACTTCTGACTCACTCCGCCGTACGCGGCGAAATCCAGGCCGTGGTGGTAGTCGTGCAGTAGCACCATGGCCCAGGCACCGATGAAGAAGTGGCTGGCCATGCTGACCGCCATGCCTTCCTCGGCCATGCTCGGCGTCGCGTATGGCGCGGCCGCAGTGCTACCCACCAGCACCGGTGCCCCACGCGCCTTTACCGCGCGCAGCGCGCCGGCGGCCATCGCGTGATTGGCGGCCCAGATGATGTTGGCCTGCGGATAGCGGGCAAGCAGGACATCGGCTTTGCTTTCGGCGTCGGCAGCCCCCCAGTCGCCGAACGCCAGCTGAATCTGCCGGCCCCGCCCAGCCTGGGCCATAAAGTCGCTGACGCCCTGCGCACGCTCCAGCGAGACAGGCGTGCCACGGTCACCGGTAATGCCAATCACCTGTGGCTCGCGAGCACCAAGCTGACGGTACAGCTCTTCCATCAAGTGATACGTGCCGCGCTCCTCATCGGTCGTTGCCGTGCCGATCCAGTTGCGCATCTGCTCACGTTCATTACCGATCTCGCGCCGCTGTTCCGCCGTCAGGTCGTTGTGAATCAACAACACCTTGCTCGGGGTGCCTGCGAACATCTGCAGCATTTTCAGCGCAGCCGCTTTCTCGTTGACCATCACCACATAATCCGGCGGATCGGCGCGCTGCGCCACACTTTCCGCCTGACGCAGCATAAGCAGGTGATCACGCTCGGCGTACAACACCTCAAGCTGCATTCCGAAGGTTTTGGCGGCGACGCCCATCAAGCGTGCAGTCAAAGGCCAGAAAGCCCCCTTCCCACGATCAACGGGTTCACCGGGATTGAGAAAGACGACCCGAGGAACAGGCGGCTGCGCCGCCGCTGCGGCGGCCAGGCACAGTGTGGAAGTCAGCACCAGGAGCAGTGTGGCCATCAAGGCTCGAACCAACGCGGCAAGAACCGCGCTCTTGGACTTCAGTGACGACTTGATGCCCATAGCTGACGCCCTCCAAAAAATGAAGACCCGATGAACCTGCAGGCAGTATGGTCATGCCAAATGCAGACGTCAATTGGCGATTGCGCTCGGGAGCACTGATAAACATGGACAGTAAAGCGCCGTTCGAACCACCACGACCCACTCCAACAAAAGTGGGGTGAAGGAATGTCGAGCAGGGCAAGCTTGCCGCCGTGCTTCAGGGCGTTCAACATCATCAGGAAGACGTGCGGCGTGCCCCGATGGCCAAGACCTGAGCATGAAAGGTGACCAAGTTTGTAGCGTAAACGAGCTTGCGAGGCCCGACATTGAAACGGTGTGGTGGGCTTCCTTGCGTCAGCCCACCCTAGACCTTTTTGCGCCTCCACGGCGGTTGCCCCGCGGAAACAACGTACCCCATTGCATTTTCGCTGTGTTCGTTGCCCTCGTTTTGGTTAACTGCCTGTGCCAGGCCGAAGAGTGGCGTAAACATTGGCTCACAGGGCATGCCTCGTATAGAACGCCATTTCATGCGGTTTCCAGAGCACATCTCTGAGAGAACCGCCCTTCCGGCTGGCCGAGTGTAGAATTTCGCCACTCAAACACAAAGGAAGCCGCCATGCATGTCACGCTTGTCCACCTCCGCGTCAATCCAGAGAATGTCGATGCCTTCATCGCGGCAGCGCGTGCAAATCACGAGGCCTCGATCAACGAACCGGGCAACCGCCGCTTCGATGTGCTCCAGGCCCCTGACGACCCGACGCGCTTCATCCTTTACGAAGCCTACCTATCAGCCGCCGACGCCGCGGCCCACAAGGAAACCGCGCACTATCTCAACTGGCGCGAAACCGTTGCCGGCATGATGGCCGAGCCGCGTCGGGGAGAAGCGATGAACGGACTTTTTCCCGCCTAATCCCATTTCCATGCCCTCCGTGACTTTGTCGACTTCACCTTGCCGCTATACAGCAAACCTTGTCATGGGGAATTGAATTGGAATATTCAGCCATCGACGGACTTCGACCCCTATGCTCAGATCCCAGCTATGCGCACATTCCCGGAGAATCGCAGCACCGGCGGCTGTTCAGGCCGCCGGTGCTGCGCATAGTTACAACGTCTGTAGGAAACGCATGAGTGAATCCGGCGCCTGGTACCGACGTATCTTTGTGTCGGGTGCCTCCAGTCGGGCGAGCGCCTTCTGCTTCATTTCGAGGTCGGCTTCGACGTAGCGATGCGTGGTCGTCGCGCTCTCGTGCCCGAGCCATAGCGCGATCACGTTGAAGGGCACGCCCGATTACAACAGGTGCATTGCCGTGGTGTGGCGCCTATGTCTTCAAAGACATAGGCGTCACTATCTACCCCTCCTGACTATGTCTTGTTCGTTCTCGATTGCCAGGTTTTTGGGCAACTGTTTGAGCCCCAGATAGACATAGTCTGACTCCTTTTCAACAGCCCGAAGAATCGGGGAAGGAGTCCATCATGAAATACGTCGTCAATAATCAAGTCGTTCTATCGCAGCCACTTGAAGGTCCGCTTGCAGCTCATATCGTCGCGTTTACGCAATCGATGAGCGAGCGTGGATACGGCTTGTGGTCGCTGAAGTATCAGGTTCGCATTGCGGCATGTTTTAGCCGATGGCTTATTCAGAAGAAGATCGGAGTGCGCAGGATTTGTTCCGAGCATCCCTCGCTGTATCTACGATATCGTTATCGGCATCAACGGCCTCACCGCGAGGACTCTGCTGCGCTCGGACATCTCATTGAGTTTTTGCGCGTCGAGGGCGCAATGTCCCGTGAGAAGAAGACAACACGTCGATCGACCTCCGTTGAGCGCTGCGGACAAGCCTATGAGCAGTATTTGCGCGAAGCGCGCGCGCTCGCCGAAGCGACAATCACCAACTACTTACCATTTGTCGACGACTTTCTCAAAGACCGGTTCGGCGATGGACGCGTCACGCTCTCGCGGCTGAGCGCCGGCGATGTGGTGAAATTTGTCCAGCGCCAAGCACCACGTCTACATCTGAAGCGAGCGAAACTCATGACTACTGCGCTGCGATCATTTCTTCGCTACGCGCGCTATTGCGGCAACATTACGCTGGATTTGGCCGCCGCCGTTCCCGTTGTGGCCAATTGGTCAATGACATCAATCCCGCGCGCGATAACGGCGGAGCAAGTACGTCAGTTGCTGGTCAGTATCGATCGCCATACCGCGATGGGGCGTCGCGACTATGCCATCTTGCTCCTGCTCGCACGATTGGGGTTACGTTCAGGTGAAGTGACCTCGCTCGAACTCGATGACATCGACTGGAATGCGGGACAGTTCAGCGTACGCGGCAAGGGTGGCCAACGCAACGACCTACCGCTGACCACAGAGATCGGCGAAGCGATCGCCGCGTATCTCCGGGAGGGGCGACCCCATAGCACAAGCCGTCGCGTGTTTTTGCGCGTGAAAGCCCCGATCCACGGCTTTATAGGGGCGAGTGGTGTTGGATCCATCGTTCAGCATTCACTGGAGCGCGCTGGTATCTCGTCCCCGACAAAAGGAGCACACCAGTTTCGCCATGGATTGGCGACCGAAATGTTGCGCCAAGGCGCCACGCTCGGAGAAATTGGTGAGGTACTGGGTCATCGCCATCCACAGACGACGAAGATCTACACCAAGGTTGATCTCAGTGCGCTACGCACGCTGGCGTTACCATGGCCGGGAGGTGTGAAATGAACACGCTTCGACAGGCGGTTCATGAGTATCTGAGCTGGCGGCGTAGTTTGGGATTCAAACTGCATGATGCGGGCAAGGGATTGCTCGATTTCGTCACCTTCATGGAGCAACACCGCGCTACCTACATCACCCAGTCGTTGGCTCTCGCATGGGCCCAACAACCTTTGAACGTTCAACCCGCACATTGGGCGCAACGACTGACCTTCGTGCGGGGATTTGCGCGTCATCGCAGTGCCACCGATCCGCGCACGCAGATACCAGCACAAGGCTTGTTGCCGTTTCACGCAAAGCGGGCGCGGCCGTACCTGTACTCAGACAAAGAAATTCGAAGCCTGCTATGCGCTGCCCTCAAAATGCCATGCCGTTATGAACGGGGTGAACTGCTGCCGTGGACCTACCATTGCCTGTTCGGCTTGCTGAGCGTCTCCGGATTACGTCTTGGCGAAGCGCGCAATCTCGAGCTTCAGGATGTGGATATTGAGGCGGCGGTATTGACGATCAGCAGCACCAAGTTTGGCAAGTCCAGACTGGTGCCGTTGCATGCATCAACTTGCAAAGTGCTCGCAGACTACATTGAACGACGCAAACGTCACTGGGCAACACAGGCTGTTTCCTCTTACTTGTTTGTTTCAAGCAGGGGCAAGCGCTTGGATGTGGGACAAATTCATCGCACTTTCTACGCATTGTCCCGACAGGTCGGTCTGCGTGGCGTATCCGACAGTCACGGGCCACGTATCCACGATATGCGGCATGTCTTTGCCACAAATACGCTCGTCCGCTGGTATCAGTCCGATCAAGACCCGGAGCGCCGCCTGCCTGTCTTGTCTGCTTACCTCGGCCATGTCCACGTCGCGGACACGCAATGGTATTTGAGCGGCTCTCCGGAGTTGATGCGTGAAGCGATGTGCCGACTCGAGCAGCGCTGGGAGGATCGGCCATGAGCACCTCCGCCAGCTTTGCTCCGCTTTTAGAGCGCTTCTTTACGCAGCGTCTGATGCAGCAGCGTCAGGCGAGTCCCCACACGATCAGTTCTTATCGCGATACCTTTCGTCAATTTCTGAAGTTTATTCAGCAGCGGCTGCATAAGGCACCCTCATGCCTGAATTTCGAGGAGATCGATGCCCCCTTGGTCGTGGCATTTCTGGATGACCTGGAGAAGCGCCAAGAAGTAAGCGTACGTAGTCGAAACTTGCGCCTCACCGCCATTCACTCCTTCTTTCGTTATGTGGCGTTCGAGGCCCCCGCTCAATCGGCACAGATCCAGCGGGTCCTTGCTATCCCCAGCAAGCGCTTCACTCGTACCCTGATCCCCTTTCTCACGCGACCGGAAGTCGATGCCTTGCTTGGCGCTCCGGATCAAAGTACGTGGTCCGGCCGGCGCGATCATGCCTTCCTGCTGGTGGCGGTTCAGACTGGATTGCGCCTATCTGAAATGACCGGGCTCAAACGCGAGGACATCATTCTCGGAGTTGGCGCTCATGTGCGCGTGATCGGCAAGGGACGCAAAGAACGCTGTACGCCCTTCGCCAAATCCACACTCGCCGTGTTGAAAGCCTGGCTGCGAGAGCCTCAGCGTGGTGATGGCGATGTGTTGTTTCCCAGCGCAAAGGGTGAGCGTCTCAGTGTTCATGGCGTGCAATACCTGTTGACCAAACATCGCATGGCGGCTGCCGAGGTCTGCCCCTCGCTGATTCAAAAGCGCGTCACCGTTCATCGCTTGAGGCACACCATGGCCATGGACCTCCTTCAGGCAGGTGCCGATCGTGCTGTGATTGCCTTGTGGCTCGGACATGAATCGGTAGAGACAACGCAAATCTATCTCGATGCCACGCTTTCGATGAAGGAGGAAACCCTTGCTAAGACAACTCCTCCGCACAGTAGGTCAGGTCGCTATAGGCCGGGAGATCAACTCCTCGACTTCCTGAATAACCTGTAGCGTTGAGAGAACTATGTCGGGTGATTGGTT
>JBBQAT010000011.1:0-54509 GCA_038316625.1 Burkholderiales bacterium | reverse complement strand
CCCGCCATAATTCGCATCAAACTGGTTTTGCCTGATTGCGTTGCACCTAGCAAAACCGTCACCGCTCCGCTGCGAGGGACGATGTCCATGTCGTACAGCCATGTCTGTGCCAAAACCTGCTTGCTTATGCCTTCAAGAGTCAACTGCATTACGCCACCCTTTTTTGATTGTGTTTAAAGTCTGATCAACTTCCGTTTTCTCAAATCCACGTGTTCATGTTCGTTTCAGCAACTCTGGTGCCGTAGGTGAGCCCCGCGAATCAATAAAAGGTTTCACTCAGGTGATCAGTCAGTCGTTCCGCGCCCGCCTAACGCCTCTAGCACAACAAGACTTCTTGCCAAGAAAGCCGCCAATGCCTCGTGGCAGCCATCGATCAAACCTGATGCCTTAACTCTAGCACCAACGGTCAGAATAAATCAACATAAATCGTATCAAATACATCATTAAATAAATCAATCACCTGAAAGTCGAGCCGAAGGCCCACTTTGGAGGGGATCAAGACCCCGCAGTTGATTGGTTTCAGGCCCGCAGGAAAGGTTTTGAAATGGGGTGTTCTAGTTCTGGCATGCCTGCCAGACAGTCAAGTCTTGCGCGGACGGCTTAGCCATCCCACAGACAAATGCAGGATTAGCGCCGTACATTACCCATGGACTCAGCGGCGCGATCAGTCAGCGTGTCGCCACGGAAGGACTCTCTGTCACAGCGCGATTGTTGAAACCGACGGCCCACCGCAAAGGCATGTCAGACAGGACCTACACACCCCAACGTAAAGCAGCGGTATGAACAGCGGCATCCCATAACTCGAGGATTTCATCATCGACCACTGAAACGGTTATTGAACATCCCGCCATCTCAAGCGACGTGACGTACGAACCGGTTAGGCAACGAACCGCCGTTATTCCTGAATTGGCTAGCACCTTGCGCGCCGCATTGACCATCAGGTACAACTCCATGATCGGCGTCC
The DNA here is from genome assembly GCA_038316625.1 of Burkholderiales bacterium. Lineage (GTDB taxonomy): Bacteria > Pseudomonadota > Gammaproteobacteria > Burkholderiales > Rhodocyclaceae > Propionivibrio. Next base: position 53,545 of record JBBQAT010000011.1, on the reverse strand, counting down.
CGCCAAATCCGTTAACCAACAGGATTACTTCATGCCCTGATTTCAGAGAAAGATCTCTGATTACCGCCCCGGTCAATTCCGCCGCAATAGCATCAGCACTGGCGAGAGGCACTCGCCTGCGCCCTGGTTCGCCGTGAATGCCGACACCGATTTCCATATCCCGCACGCCAATCTGGAACGTTGGCTTTCCAGCCGCTGGTACCGTACATGAGGTGAGTGCTACGCCCATCGACGCGATGGATTTATTCACGTCATCGCCGAGTGTCTTCAGTTGCCCGAGCGTATAACCGCGCTCTGCCGCTGCGCCAAGAATCTTTTCAACGATCAGCGTTCCCGCAACACCGCGCCGACCGGTCGTATGGGTAGAATCCTCCACAGCAACGTCGTCATTGACAACGACCATGTCGTTGTCTTGATCCAGCATTTCCGCCGCCATCTCGAAGTTCATCATGTCGCCGGAATAGTTCTTGACGATAAACAACACACCGGCTCCGCCGTCGACCGCCTTCGCCGCATTGATGATCTGGTTGGGTTTTGGCGAAGTAAAAATCTGCCCAGGGCAGGCCGCATCCAGCATGCCATAGCCCACAAATCCAACGTGCAGAGGCTCATGCCCTGCGCCACCGCCAGAAATCAAAGCCACTTTGCCGGGCTTGATGACCTTGCGTCGCACAAATTCGCGCCCGGCTCCCAATGCAAGAATTTCCGAATGAGCCGCCACAAGACCGTCAAGCGCTTCATCACGAACCGTATCTACATGATTCATGAGATTTTTCATAAGACACCTCGGCAGAATAGGGTACTGAAACCAGACACAGACAAGTTATAGAGCGCTAACGGACACATCGAAGGACTCTTTTGAATACAGCCCCTGGACTGTCGGTAACGAAAGTACACACCAAGCCTTGACCATGCTCTGTAGCACGGCACATAACGACTTGTCGGTACGCCTCACCGTCAAATGGCCGTCACTTTCACCAGATCTGGCGCTCTTTTCATAACTTGATCCATGCAAGGAATCTCCTGAATAAGAAAGAATTGAATCCGCTATTTCGACTATGGGGCCATCACCTCAATGGAGGTTTTCGGCGGTCAGTATTTCAACGCGCGGCTGCACAACACTGAGCGCACCGCGCACGTTCTCACAGAGCGCGCGGAGTACCCGCGCCGCTGTCAGGACGCAGTAATAGATATCCTGATGCAAGACGTACGCCAGTTCCCCGCTGATCAGCAATGATTGGTGCAAGTCGGTAAAATCATGAGCCACCAACCCGTGCGTTTGTTCCAGGCCTAATTCGGTCAAAGCGCGCACCACGCCAGCCGTACCCGAACCGACAATGTAGATGCCTGCGATTCGAGCCAAATCGGTTTCGTCCTGCAAGAAATGTTTGAGCGCGTGATAGACGCCGTCATCGCTCGCTGGCAAATCGGGGGCACGCAGAACCTGCAATTGGCCGAACCGCTCTTCAATGACCTGGGCAAACCCAATTCGCCGCTCGATCTCTGCGGACAAACGCGTCGCCTGAGAAAGCAGCAGCAGCGTGTCACGCGGAACGACCGACATTCGCGCCAGCAACAATCCAGCCGTCCTTCCCGCTGCACGATTGTCTGCTCCAACATAGACCTCGCGCATTGAACCAGCCACATCCGAGAATAAGGTAACCACGTGCACACCGGAGCGCACTTTCTCGTTGATCGCCAACTTTACCGCAGGCAGGTCCGGGGCAAGAATAGCAATTCCATCACAGTCCCCGACTTGCGCCAAGCCAGCAGCGAACTCGGCCGGGTCATCCGCATTGAAGCGGTAGGTGACCTCTGTGGTGTGTTTGTGCCGAAAATCGCCGGCAATCAGGGCAATCTGGCGTTCGACCTGGTCGAAGAACTGGGAATCCCCCGTGGGCAATACATACGCAAATCGGAAGTTATCACGCAAACGCGGGCGTCCACGCTGAACAACTGGCTCACCCAACTCGGAAACCGCCTGCATAACCTTTTGAATCGTATCGGAATTGACACCCGGGCGCCCATTGAGAACCCTGTCCACGGTAGCCGTACCCACCCCAGCATAGCGAGCAATATCGGCAATCGTTGAGGTGGATGGATTCGTCATAACCGGAAGAAGACGTTCGATAAAGCTAGTTTATCACTGGAGTCTTGTGTGAAACACGGTCGGAGTAGAAAAGAAAAAACCACGTCACCCGTATCTGGATGACATGGTTCTCTATTGGACCGAGAGGCGACAAACGAACAACTCAAGAAAGAACGTCTGCCGGCTTTAAATACCACCCGACCGTCACGTAGCCACCGTCAGGACAGGCTCCTAGAAACCCAGACCCAGCAGTGCGACGGCCGCAACGACCGTGCTAAAAAAGGCGATGCCATAACACAACAGTTTCGCCCCAAAGCCTGCGTGAATACCAAACTCATGAAGGGAGTGGTAAACCCGGTGGACGGCAAACCACAAGGAAAGGGAAACGATGGCGAAGATGAAGCCTTTGCCGATAAAGTTCTGGGCAAAAGCTAGCATCTTCGGGTAACTCATCGTATCGGCCGGCAACAGGAAACCGAGCGGAATAGCGATACCGGTGATAAAAATCATCATCGGAACAAACAGCGCCGACAACATGCCACCCGCGCCAAACAGGCCCCAGAAAATCGGAGCGTTGGAACGCTTACGAATCTTTGTCATAGTGCAATCCTCCAAACCAGACCCAGCAACGCCAGACCGGCCACCGCGGCGACCGTAAGAGCGCTGTTGGTAAGAGCTTCAGGGGCCATCTTCTTGCCACCCACAATGACCGGAGGCATCGTGATCGGCAGGATCTTGAACCACGAATACGTGTGGTACACAGCACCGGCAAGCAGTACGAGATGACAAATCACGGAAAGTGGGCTTTTCAGGGCCTCGAGCCAAGCATTCCACGCGGCTTCGCCTTGGCCTAACCGGACCACGCCGACGAGCAGGATGAAGGCATAGGCCGCGACAAAGAGAGCCGTGCTTTCGTGAATCATGTACTCGACGAAATACGGGTTCTTCTTCCACCAACCGTCCATCGAACGGACATAAGGCTTACGCTTGCTCACTTGGAACCCCCTTTCGGCGACAGGAAGCGCAGGAAGTAATCCTTCGCTGCATTGGCTTTGTTGATATTGACGGCACTGGCCGGATCAACGTGTTTCGGACAGACTTCCGAGCAATAACCAACGGCACTACAGTTATAGACGCCTTCCTCGGACGCTACCAACTCCATGCGCTGCTCGGCCGCACCATCACGCGAATCCATGTTGTAGCGATGCAGCAGAGCCATGGCACCCGGACCGATGAAGTCAGGATTGAGGCCGAACTGCGGACACGCGGCATAGCACAAGGTGCAGTTGATGCACGAAGTGAACTGGATGTACTTATTGAACTCTTCCGGCGACTGAATGTACTCACCCTGCTCAAGCGTACGCGGTTCTTTCGGAATGATGTACGGCTGGATGCTTTCGAGCTTTTCGATGAAACCACTCAGGTCCACCACCAGATCCTTCTCAATCGGGAAATGGGCCAACGCTTCGATACTGATCCGGTTCGGATAGTAATCGCGGAGGAAGGTTTCACAAGAAAGCTTCGGGATGCCATTGATCATCATGCCGCAACTTCCGCAAATCGCCATACGGCACGACCAGCGGTAAGTCAACGAACCGTCAAAATTATCCTTGATGTACTGCGCACCTTGCAGCACCGACATGTCGTCGGTGAAAGGCACCTTGTAAATCTCGGCATGCGGCGCTGCATCGCTTTCCGGCAGGTAGCGCAAAACCTCGATTTCAATGACTTTCTGGGTATCAGACATGGGCTGCTTTCCTTTCCGCATCAGCCTTTTCACCTGCAGCACCGTAAACACGCGCCGCCGGTTGAGACTTGGTGATCTTTACATCGCCGAGAGCAATACTCGGTGCGCCGCCAGCAACGTAATACGCTTCCGAATGTTTGAGGAAGTTGACGTCATCACGGTTCACATAGGCACCGTCGGGTCCGTCGAGACGCTGGTGGGCACCACGGGATTCTTTGCGATTGATTGCCGAATGCGCCATGGTGCGCGCAACATCAATCTGGTAATCAAGTTCAATTGCTGTGAGCCAATCAGTGTTCCAAACGCTCGACTTGTCATCAATACTGACGTTCTTGAAGCGCTCACGCAGTTCGGCGAGTTTGTCACAGGTCTTCTGCATGGTATCTTCGACGCGATAGATACCGCAGCCGTCTTCCATGGTTTGAACCATTTCCTTGCGGATAACCGAAATCTTCTCGGTGCCACCGGTCTTGGTCTTGAGCGCCATGACACTTTGCTCGATGGCTTGCGCCTGCTTGAGCAGGCTGGCCGAGTTACCGGGAGCCAAAGATTTTGCTCTCTTCGCAGCTTCATCACCGGCCAACTTGCCGAAAACGACGAGTTCGGTCAGAGAGTTCGAACCGAGCCGGTTGGCACCGTGAATACCTACGCTCGAGCACTCGCCGATGGCATAGAGCCCCGGCAGCGACGTTTCACACTTGCCATCGGTCTTGATGCCACCCATGGTGTAATGCACGCCAGGGCGAACCGGAATCGGCTGCTTGGCAGGATCGATCCCCATGAAGGTTTCGGCCATCTCGTAAATCAGAGGCAGACGCTCACGCAAATAGGCCTCGCCGAGGTGGCGCAGGTCGAGGTGGACCACTGAGCCGAGCGTCGGGTGTTCGATGGTGCGTCCCTTTTGATGCTCATACCAGAATGCCTGACTGAGGCGGTCACGTGGACCAAGTTCCATGTACTTGTTCTTCGGCTTGTCCTGCAAGGGACCGAGACCATAGTCCTGCAGGTAGCGGTAGCCATCCTTGTTAACAAGAAAGCCACCTTCGCCACGACAGGCCTCGGTGAAAAGCAGACCGGTAATCGGCATGCAGGTCGGGTGGTATTGGACAAATTCCATATCGCGCAAGGCGACGCCGTGGCGATAGGCGATACCCATGCCGTCGCCAGTAACAATGCCGCCCAGCGTGCTTTCGCGGAAGACGCGTCCGGCACCTCCGGTCGCAAAAATGACCGACTTGGCTTCGATCATGGTGAATTCGCCCGTACCCATCTTGATCGTTACGACACCTTGGCAACGACCATCTTCTTCAAGCAAATCAACGCAGAAGTATTCATCGAAACGCTGGATCGAGGGATACTTGATTGATGTCTGGAACAGGGTGTGCAGAATATGGAAACCGCTCTTGTCCGCAGCAAACCAGGTACGCTCGATCTTCATGCCGCCAAACGCACGGACGTTAACGTGTCCATCCTCCGTACGACTCCACGGGCAGCCCCAGTGTTCAAGCTGAGTCAACTCTTTTGGAGCCTGCTCAACAAAGTATTCAACAACATCTTGTTCGCAAAGCCAGTCACCGCCACCCACGGTATCGTGAAAATGGTAATCGAGACTATCCGTCGGTTTCTTGACGCCTGCCGCGCCACCCTCAGCGGCCACAGTATGGCTACGCATCGGATAAACCTTGGAAACGAGTGCGATCTTCAGTTTCGGATCGGACTCTGCGACGGCGATAGCCGCACGTAAACCGGCTCCGCCTCCCCCTACTATGACTACATCAGCCTTGAAAATTTCCACGCCCAATCCTTTCTCGCGTTACGCGAATTCAGCTACGACCAGCGCAAATAAAACACCGACAGAACGAACTCTGACGGCGCTTGATGCTCAACAACTTGCGATTATCGCGGTTTTTCAACTCTCCGGCAACTTCAGGCGCAAATTAGTGTCGCGCATCGCTACGGCCTGATTTGCGCTTGAACTGACCATTTGCGCGGCATTGCACGCGATTCCTGCCACGCCAGGAGCGTTATGGCAAACGCAAAACCGCCCGCACATTGGCCGACGTGGCGACCTGCACTTCTAGGCTTGAAAGATCGCGCAACTCTGCAAATACGCGGGCGATCCCCCCTAGCTCAGCCGGAGTATTGCGCCTGCCGGCAAGCCAGCAAGGTGGAATGTCGGGCGCATCGGTCTCGAAAACGATGGCATCAATAGGCAAGGCGCTCGCCAGTCCCCTGATTCGAGTAGATCCGGGATAGGTCATGGCACCACCGAAGCCCAGCTTGAAGCCGAGACGAATGAATTCTTCGGCCTGCTGGCGGCTCCCGTTGAATGCATGTGCGATGCCGCCCCGAACACCGATTCGGCGCAAGTGCTTCAGCACCTGGTCGACTGAACGACGCACATGCAACAACACCGGCAAATCGAAATCGCGGGCCAGCTTCAACTGTTCACTGAAGAAGTGTGCCTGGCGAACGACGTCGCCGCCTGAAGCATAGAAATCCAATCCGATCTCACCGACGGCGACGGGCGGCATGGCACCTTCAATCTGGCGACTCAGCCAGTCACGCAAGAGCGAAACGTCGCCATCGTTCGCTCGCCCAACATAGAGCGGATGGATACCGTAGGCTGGAAAACAGCCTTCATAACGTATGCAGCACTCACGGACGGCTACAAAACTTGAGACCTCGAGCGCCGGAACAACCGTTCCTGACACCCCTGCTTCCCGCGCAGCACCAACCAGAGCATCGCGATCTTCATCGAACTCGCGCGCATCCAGATGGCAATGAGTGTCGATCAGCATTCTATTGATGTTCGCGCCAAATGCACCACGCCACCTGGAAAGCCACTACTCCTGTTCACGGGTAATGCGCACAACGTCGGGAACTCGACGCAATGCCCGCATCAGTGACGCCAGATGCGGACGCCCCGAAACCTGGACAAGAAAATGCAACTCGGTGAATAACCCCGGTTTCTCACCCTCCATATTGACGTGTTCGATATTGACCCCGGCCTGGGATATTCCGGTAGCCACGCGCCCCAGCAAGCCACGCACATTTTTGGCGGTGACCTTGATCTTGACATCGAAGAATTGGCCCGGATCTGGATCCCATTCGACATGAATCCAGTTTTGCGGCTCACTGCTACGCGACTTTCTGGCGACCCGGCAAGCGTGGGTATGAATACGCAGGCCCTGCCCCTTGCGTAGCAGACCAATAATCGGATCACCCGGAATCGGCTTGCAGCAGGAAGCTAGCTGGATCGCCATGCCCTCTGTCCCTCGGATGACCAGAGGAGCCGCGACGTTCATTTCTGTCTGGGACACTTCGTCGTGCGCCGCTAGCCGGCGGGCAAAAACAGCAGCCAGACTACGTCCAAGGCCAATATCGCTGTAGATATCCCGACGCGACTTTTTTCCCGAATCGCGGACAACCCGCTCCCAGACAATCGCGGGTATTTCAGCGGGAAGCACGCCAAGCGCCTGCAGTTCCTGATTCAGCATGTTTTCGCCAAGCACACTCGAACCGTCCTGCTGCAGCGCTTTGAGGAACTGGCGAATCTTGCTGCGCGCCCGGCCTGTTTTCACATAGGCCAGCCAGGCGGGATTCGGATTGGCATGAGGGGCCGTAATGATCTCGACCTGATTCCCATTGGCCAGTTCGGCGGACAGCGGAATCAACTCATGATCGATACGTGCTGCCACGCAACGGTGACCGATGTCGGTATGTACGGCGTAAGCAAAATCAATGACCGTCGCCCCGCGCGGGAGTGAAAGAATCTTTCCCTTGGGCGTAAATACATAGACTTCGTCAGGAAAGAGGTCCACCTTGACGTGCTCAAGAAACTCGGACGAGTCGCCGGCCGGCCCTTGCAGTTCAAGCAGCGATTGCAGCCATTTGTGCATCTTGACCTGCAGGTCGGCCCCGCTTTCTTCACTGTCCTTGTACAGCCAGTGCGAGGCGATTCCCTCTTCTGCCAAGTGGTGCATGCTCTGGGTGCGAATCTGGATCTCGATCGGCGTTCCGTAAGGGCCGATAAGCGTCGTATGCAGCGACTGATAGCCGTTCCCCTTGGGTATGGCGATGTAATCCTTGAATTTCCCTGGCACAGGCTTGTAACGGGAATGCAACGCACCCAGCGCGAGATAGCAGGTAGGGCGATCCTGAACGATGATACGGAAACCGTAAATATCCAGCACCTGAGAGAAGCTGAGACGCTTATCCACCATCTTGCGATAAATCGAATAGAGACTTTTCTCTCGGCCAAATACGCCGGCCTCGATATTCGCTTCCAGAAGTTTGCTACGAATGCCGTCAAGTATCTTGGACAACAGCTCGCGGCGATTTCCGCGCACGGCTTTGAGCGCTCGCGTCAGAACACGGAAACGCAGCGGATGAATGTGCTTGAAGGAAAGATCCTGCAGTTGCCGCGAAATGTTGTTGAGACCAAGCCGCGTCGCAATCGGCGCGTAGATTTCAAGGGTTTCGTGGGCAATGCGCCGCCGCTTGTCGGGACGAACAGGCTCCATCGTCTGAAGATTGTGACGCCGGTCGGCCAGTTTGATCAGCACGATGCGCAAATCACGCGCCATAGCCATCAGCATTTTGCGGAAATTTTCCGCCTGCGCATCCTGATACGACTGAAACTCTATCCGGTCAAGCTTCGACAGCCCGTCGACCAGCTCGGCCACCTGCTTGCCAAAGCGCGCGGCGATATCAGCCTTGGTAACCGCCGTGTCCTCCATGACATCATGAAGAAGGGCCGCAGTGATGGCCTGCGCATCCATGCGCCACTCTGCCAACGCGCCAGCCACAGCCAACGGATGCGTGATATAGGGTTCGCCCGAGAGGCGGGTCTGCCCTTGGTGAGCCTCTTCACCGAAGCGATAGGCTTCAAGGACGAGGGATACTTCGTCCGGTTCGAGGTAGTTTAAGGTGTCAATGAAGACCCGGTAGGCCGGATCGTCATTTTGATAGACCGCGATTTGCGGCGGAGGCTGCTCAGAACTCTCGTTGGCAGAGCTTGGGTCCGTGGCGTCGGCATTCATGATCGATAACCACGCAACCGGCTTTGTCGATCAGGCGTGACCGCGGTTGAGGACTTCCAGCCCGTACATACCAAGCGCCAGTTCGCGCAGAGCAATGACCGTCGGCTTGTCGCGATCAGCTTCAACCATCGGCGTTGCGCCGGCGGTTATCTGGCGAGCGCGATAAGTGGCCGCCAGTGTCATCTGGAAGCGATTCGGGATATTGTGAATGCAATCGTCTACAGTTACTCGTGCCATATTTTTCGTCCTGAAAATCAGAGTAGTGTCGCGAACAGCGCGGAGTGCCGCTGGCGCTGAGTGGAGTATTGAAGCCGCGAGGCGCTAACGACTGATGAAAGATTGCCCAGCGCCTGCTGCAAATCGTCGTTGATAATAACATAGTCGAATTCATCCACATGCCGCATCTCGTCGCGAGCAGCGGCAATTCGACGCGCGATGACCTCTGCAGAGTCTGTGCCCCGACCCGCGAGACGCTCTTTAAGGGTAACCATCGACGGCGGCAAAATGAATACGCCGATTGCTTCCGGGAAGGCCTTGCGCACCTGCTGCGCACCTTGCCAGTCAATTTCCAGCAGCACATCACGCCCAGCAGTCATCTCGGCCTCAATCCAGCGCTTCGACGTCCCATAGTAGTTGCCATGCACCTCGGCCCACTCCAGGAACTCGCCCCGACTGACGCGCTCAACAAAATCCGGCACATCAACAAAATGATACTCACGACCATCTTCTTCGCCGTGCCTCGGAGCACGGGTAGTGCAGGAGATGGACAGGCGAATCGCCGGATCGTTCTCCAGCAGCATCCGCACCAGCGTTGTCTTTCCAGCCCCCGACGGAGCCGCAACAATGTAAAGATGGCCTATCATGCGCTTTGCCTAAAAGATACTTGAGGAAGCCCGAATTGTACCCGTGAAATCTCTCTCCTAGACTACACAAGGCATTAGGACGAGAATCTGCACATCACCCATTAATTGACTTCAGAGGATATTCAATGTCGAGAAGAACACTACCGCTGCATTGGCTACTCGTGTTCGCCGCACTTGTGGCAGCGGGAGCCGATGCCGCTCCAGTGAAATTTGTCGGCTTCGACGACATGTCCTGCCGGGCCTGGATCAAGTCCAAAGACGATACGGAGCAGCGAAAGAACTATTTGGCCTGGATTCGTGGCGTATTGACGGGGCACAACTACGCCAACCAGAGCCAACAGGTTTCTGCCGTATCGACTGGCACGGTGGAGAATTTTGTCGACCGGTACTGCGTCGAAAAGCCACTGGGTGAGTTCGGTGATGCCGCATTGCGAATGGCCGACAAGTTTTCCGGGCGCAACGAAGCGATCACCAAGTAATACGATACTGATTTCGTTCGTACTGCCGAAGCATGGGCATTGCGACCAACAGCGCCCTGAACAGAGAACGTATCCGAAAAGTGGCTGTCATCACCTTGTTCCATGCCCTGATGCACCTTTCACGAGAAGGAGACGCTAATGAGTAAGTGCTTCGTTGCCTCTTTAACCGTTGCTCTGGCGCTACCTGCAGCCAACGTGCTGGCTCAGACAAAGCCACCCGTCGCCCAGTTCTGGATGGACGTGGCCACCAATAACATGTCGATTCCCGGCATGGGCGACATGGATTCGGGCGCAGGCAGCATGATGGGCGGCTTTTTCGGAGGAACCAAGATGGGTGGCGGGGCACCAGGGCAGTGGCTGGATTCGGCATTGCACACGCGCCTCAAGCCGAGCGGCACAGAAGGTGCCCATGCCATACCGCCCGGAATGAACATGGGCAGTAGTCTGCCCCTGATTCCTGTTCCCGCCGTCGAGCGATCCGGTGGAGAAGAGCGCGAAGGTGGTACGGAAAAGCCGAAGGGCAAACTGCTGTTCTACTGGGGGTGCAGCGACACGGTGCGATCCGGCCAGCCGAAGGTACTCGATTTCGCAAAAGCGGCACCCGATGCCTGGGCCAAGTTCATGACCGGCCGTTTTGCCCCGGATCGTGGCGCCAAGGCGGTTGCCGGGCGCTCCGTCTGGCCGAACGAACGTGATCGCCAACGCGTGCCGAACGGCGCGTCGCTCGAAGGCGATCACGCGGTCACTGGTGAAGGTGTGCCGGCAGGGCTGCGTTTCGGTGTGCAGAACGGTTACGACTTCATGCCCAAGCTCAAGATGAGCACGACGGGCGATCCGAAGGCGTCGGTCAACGTCGGCTGGCAGTCGATTCCGGCGGCGCAGGGCTACTTCCTGTCGGGCATGGGAGCCAAGGGGGAAGAGGAAATGATCATCTGGAGTTCCAGCGATCAGCCTGATCCGGGTTGGGGGCTGATCGACTATATACCGCCCGCGCAAGTCAAGAAGCTGATCGGCGAGAAGGTCGTCCTGGCACCGACTGTACAGAATTGCGCCATCCCGGCCGGAATCTTCGGTGGTGTTGAAGGTGCCATGGTTCGCATGATCGCTTACGGCCCGGAACTGAATCTTGCACACCCGCCACGGCCGGAAAACCCGAAGACACCGTGGAACCCGGAATGGGCAGTGCGTGTGCGCATCAAGTCGTCCGGAATGACTGTTCTCGGCATGGAGGAGCAAAGTGCTGCGCGTTCTCCCGGCAAATCCAGAACGGAGTCGAGTGCGCCGGAAATGCCGGAGTTGCCAAGCATCGGCGGCGTGCTCAAAGGACTCTTCGGTCGCTAGACAAAGCACCTCTTTTTTTCGCGCCCGGCTCGGCTTTCCGGGCGCGAACTTTCACGGCTCGGCTTACCATCCTTCATCGGTCTCGATTGTCCGGTGAAGGCCGCGATGTAATTCGTTTCGTCGTTTGCGGGAAGTATCTCTGGGTTCGTAACGCGCCTGGCGACACCCACCCTCGGTTTGTGGCCGGAAACAACCGAAAGCTCCTTGGCAAGTCCGTGCTTTATGCCAGTACTTGCATGAGACATCTGCGCTTGGCAAGAGGCATGGCAAGCCTGATACTGGCGGGATGCCAATGAAACCTACAGGGAGACTGCAATGAGTGTAGCCGACGAGATTGAGAAACTTGACAAGTTGCGCCAGAACGGAGCAATCACCGACGAGGAATACCAGACGGCTAAATCTAGACTCCTGGGACAGAGCGCCTCGGCCGGGGAACCACCCAAATCATATCCTAGCGCCCCCGCCGCGCCGCTGGACGAGAAAACCTGGTCGCTAATGCTACACATCTCGCAGCTTTGCGGATTCCTGATTCCCTTTGCCGGTCTTGTCGTGCCAATCGTTCTCTGGCAGATAAAGAAGGACGAATCGGCTATTGTCGACCGTCACGGACGGATCGTCGCCAACTGGATGATCACCGCCTTTATCGCTGGAATTGTCTTCTTCTGCCTTAGCTTTGTTCTGATCGGCATACCGCTGCTCATCATTCTCGGCGCGCTGTGCGTCGTCTTCCCCATCATTGGAGGTATCAAGGCCAGCAATGGCGAGTTCTGGCCCTACCCCATGTCGTATCGCTTCCTGCCGATTGACTGACCGACAGCCGCTCCGATTCGCGGATTGAATGGGACAGGCGTGACCAGAAACTCCTGATGGGTCTTCGCTACTATTGCCTTTGCTATTTCTCATCGACGGCCCACCATGCTCTGGATCAGACTGTTCCTCCCCTTCGCCGGGGCCTATTTTCTCTCCTACCACTTCCGCACCGTCAACGCCGTCGTCGGCCCGGTACTGAGCCAGGAGTTGTCGCTTGGTGCCGCCGACCTCGGCCTGCTGACCAGCGCCTATTTCCTGGCCTTCGGCGCTGCCCAGATTCCGCTCGGCATGCTGCTCGACCGCTTCGGCGCGCGCCGTGTCGAGTCAGCACTGCTGCTGATCGCCGCTGCCGGAGCGGCGTTGTTCGCTACCGGTCAGACCATTGGCACGCTGGCGGTTGGTCGCGGGCTGATCGGGCTCGGGGTTTCAGCCTGCCTGATGGCCTCGTTCAAGTCCTTTTCGCAGTGGTTTCCGGTAGAAAAGCAGGCCTCGCTTACCGGCTGGATCATGACCTCGGGCACCCTCGGCGCGCTGGCGGCATCGGCACCGCTTGACGCTGCACTGCATATCACCAGCTGGCGTGTCATTTTTTTCGTTCTGTCCGGAATGACGCTGCTGATGGCCGTCTGGCTATTCTTCAGTGTTCCGGACAAGCCGGGCACCCCGCGCCCCGAACCGCTGGCCGCGCAGTGGGTGGGCATCCGGCAGGTTCTGGCCAGCCGCCATTTCTGGCGTTATGCGCCTTTTGGTTTCGCCCAGATCGGCGGCTTCATGGCCGTGCAGAGTCTGTGGTCGAGCGCCTGGCTGATTCACGTCAACGGATATTCGCGCACGGTTGCCGCCGACCATCTGGCCGCCATGAGCGTTGCCATGGTGGTGGCCTATGCACTGATCGGACTACTGTCGACTGGCCTCGCCCGGCGCGGCATCGGAACCCTCTATCTGCTCGCTGGCGGCATCAGCCTGGCGTTGTTAAGCCTGTTGCTGATCATCACGCAGGCGACCGAACACCACTATCTGCTCTGGATTGCCTACGGCGTGTTTTCCAGTGTCGGCACGCTCTCCTACTCGCTAACCGCCGCCGGGTTTCCTGTCGCACTGTCAGGGCGCGCCAATTCAACGCTCAACCTGATGGTCTTCCTCGGTGCCTTTGGCCTGCAATGGGGGATGGGTGGCGTGATCGACTGGCTCCAGTCCAACGGTCACGGTGCGCGGATTGCGCACCGTGACGCCTTCATCATGCTCTTTGCCGTGCAATTGATAACATTTGCCTGGCTGTTTGTTAGCGGACGAAAACCGGCTCGCTGAGTGCGGCTACCAGTCTGGCGACTTGCGCCAGATCGTTGGAGTTACCGTTCTGACGGACGCGCAGGTGAATGGTGCGCGCCATATGACGCAATCGCCAGGCTACTTCACCGAGCAGCAGGCAGACTTCACCCATCACGTCGGGCTTCTTTTCCAGCACATCCACATGCGAGAGATCATAGGCACCAATCTCATGCAAACTCTTGTCGATGACGTGAATCGCCGCAAGCGCGAAACTACTGACACTGCGAACAAGCTCGGTCGCATCACCGCGAGCCTGCGCCTCGGCGATGCGACGAGCGGTCCTTATCTGCTGCAGAATCGGCAACACCCGCTCGGCAAAGCGTCCGCTCACCGCAGGAGCGATATCGTTGTTGAGACGCGCCAACGCCGTGGTGATGAAGCTGACCGCCGGAGGCGGAAACTCACCAGAGACCAGAGTCAGAGCCAGCTCAATCCGTTTGCAGAGGCCGGGTTCAAAGCCGAAATCGCCGCGCATGACCAGGGCACTCACGGTATCAGCCACACCGGCCAACTTCCCCAACGGGCCGATCTCCGATCCAATCAGTTGGAACGGATAGCCACTTCCGTCGCCTCGTTCATGATGCTGCAACACGCTCTCGGCAACGGCGGTCGGAAAACGAGTGAATTCACCAAGAAAGGCGTGAGCGATGCGTGGATGCGAGGCCACGTGCTCCCATTCGTCTGGCCACAACTCATGCGCGTCATTCAGATACTCGGGATCGATGTACATCTCGCCGATATCGTGCACCAACGCGGACAGAATCAGCATATCGGTATCGTCGTCGTCCAGCCCGGCGCTATACGCCAGCCCAGCACAGATGATCATGGCCCCGAGGCGTTTGTCGTAGTGGCTTCTGTTGTAAAGCCGGGAAAGGGTAAGCAGCAACTGGAGCGCGCCATGCAACGGCATGTGCCCCATCCCGCGCAAGGCCACCATGGGTTCACTCGCCCCGCCCAGTGCGTCCAGCACCGGGTTCTGGCGCATCAGATCCAGGCAGTCACCGACAATGCTGTCGAGCGTTTCACCCCCTTCGACCAGCAGGCAACTCTCCAAAGGGCCGCGCAAGCGCCGCTGCAGGAGTGTCACCCGGTGCGCGCGGGAAACCTGCTCGCCCTTGATCAGCAGCATCGTTCCGTATTCGTCGAAGATGTCGCAGGACGTGACGACCCGCTTCACCTCCGACAACCGGATAAGGCTTTCCAGAAAATGGGGATTCGGCAGACAAAAATAGTCTGCGGCGTCCCCGACAATACCGACCCGGCTGATAGCGTTCAACATTGAGAACTCCTTCTCCTGACTGTCATCCGGCGATTCCGATATGTTATCGCCGTGATGGATTCCAGGAAGCGAAGCCTGATGCTCTCAAAAAATGAAGAAGCTGGGTATCCGTAGTTTGCGCTGAAATCGGCGGAAACTACGGAGGCGAATTGAACGACGGCACCACGCTAAACAGCCAGATCAACCTGTTGCAACGAGCCTGCGCGGCCGTCTTCTCGCAGATAAACCCCACTGGCGCGTATTTGGGCGAGCATACGATTTTCGCTATCGGTCAGGGCAAAGGGCGTTTCCACTGAACCGAGGTAGAGTGCGCCGACGCCCTTTTCGTGCAGAGTGCTCAGGGTATCTTTTCCGGCCTCATCGTGCTGCCAGATGCGCAGGGTATCAAACGCCGCGTCGGACTCGTCAAGCCAGGAATTGCCGTCGCTGTCGAACTTCGCCAGATCGGCAAATCCGTTGCCGGAGCGCGTGCCAAACAGTTCACTGCCGTCGCCGATGCGGCCATCCGCGTTGCGGTCGATGGCCAGATAGGCGCTGCCGCTGCTGAGACCTTGAAATGCTTCGGTTTTGCCGTCAGCGTCAAGATCAAACTCAAAACGTTTTCCGGAAAGCTCGGTGGCCTTGCCGTCAAAGTTGATGACCAGCGGATCGCGCAAAACGACTGAGCCGCTATCCGTTGTTTTGCGCTCGCACTCGTAATCGCGGCACATGGCAAGATCAAGTTTGAAGTCGAGCCTACGGCCATCCGCTGTCTGGATTTTCCCGGTCGACGAAAAATCCGTGTCTTCGTGCTCGCGCAACGTCTCCGTAAACTCGCTCTTCCAGCCCATCTCGACCACCCGCGTCGGGCGCTGGGCACCCTGCCCGGCAATGCCGGCGTCGTCGGTCGCCAGCACCTCGCGCAAATCCGTGACCCGGGTTGTCCTGTTGCCCGAAATGAACTCCAGCATGCGGGCAATCAAGTCTTGGAGCATCAGCAGCAATTGCGCTTGCCGGTCTCCATCCGCCGACGTTTCCCCAACCTGCGACACCGAATCGAAAATCGTGCGGAAGCTGCTCTCCGAGTGGAACCTGACCTCGTTCTCGGTGGAGAGGTTATGACTGGCGTTCATCGTCACGGCCGATTGTTCTATCTTCATCGCTCGCTCCTTGCGTGTTTGGGGAAACAAGCCAACGCAAGGCGCGTGCCAAAACCAAAACCACATTTAATCAACGCGTTGCCTGCAACCCGGCAAAGCCGGCCGGCAAGGGTTACCGGTTCCGTGGCAAAGAACGCTGCTCGTCACGCAATCCCGAGTACGGCCTTGATCGTGCGTACGACGCCATTGTCGGCGTTGCCTGGTGCCAGGTAGTTGGCCCGCTCCTTCAGCAACGGATGGGCATTCGCCATCGCAAAAGAATAAGTGGCCTCATCCATCATCTCCAGGTCGTTAAGAAAGTCCCCAAAAACCATCGTTTGATCCCGGGTAATGTTCAAGGTCTCCTGGATGTGTCGAATGCCTGATCCCTTGTTGGCCAGAGGAGCCATCACGTCCAGCCAGTGCTCGCCGGAGACGACAACCTGATGAGTCGTGCGATAGAGATCAAACACCGGATAGATCACACGCTCGGACGAACCGAAGGTAAAGACGGCCACTTTCAGAATATCGTCCTCGACAGCCAGCAGATCATCGACCCTCTTCAGCCGATGATAGTACTTGGCTACCTCGGCAAGGAAATCTTCATCGCTCGTCTCGATGTACGCAGAACGCTTGCCGCAGAGGACCACGCCGACATCCGCCTCATTTGAGCGGAGATTCCGGTAGACCCGGATCATGTCCCGCGCTGCGTCCCTGGTCAGGCAATCGGAACTCAACTCAATTCCTTTTTGTATTACATAGGTGCCGTTTTCGGCAATGAAGATCAGTTCGTCGGCAATCGGCTCGAAGCGTTCGAAGAGGCTGTAGTATTGCCGGCCGCTGGCTGGGCAAAAAATAATTCCGCGCGCATGCAGCTGGTCGATCAACGGCCAGAAATCATCGTGAATCGCATTATCGTCGTCAAGGAGCGTGCCATCCATATCACAGGCGATCAGCCTGATATCGGGAACATGGTCAAGGCGGATGGGATGAATGTCGGAGTCGTTATGGGGCATGGTGGCGTAGGGCGAATTGGAGAGAAAAACAGGGGACGGCACGAAGTATATACAGGCCGCAGCAAACGACAAAAAGCCGGTACCGGGTCAAGGATGGCAGCGTCGCGGCACAATAGCACCGCCAAGTAGATCGTTATGGTCGTGAGCGGCTCCATTCCAGAGTGGCTCAACAACCTGACGAACGCCATCAAGTTCAGCGAAACGGGCTGCATTACGCTGCGCGCCATCCCGCAGGAACGCACCTCTGAATGGATTCTGGTGCGCTTCGAAGTTCAGGACTGCGGAATTAGCATGCTCCCCGAAAACACGGCGGCACGGGCCTCGGCCTGGCGATGACGGCCAACGCCTTTGCCGACGACCGCGCGCGCTGTCTTGAGGCCGGCATGAATGATTTCCTGGTGAAACCTTTCGACCCCATGGTGTTGTATTCAATTTTTCTGAAATGGCTGGAAGCCAATAAACACGGGCATCTTGATGATGCCACTCGCAATACCAAGCAAAAATAAGCCTCTCCGGCCATATGGCGCGAAGAACGCCTATTGACGAGGGTTTCCGGCTAGACGACCTTCAGGCCCCGCGACGAGAAAACCTGATGCACCTGGATGACTGACTCGCGTGTTGGCGGTTCCGTGTCGGCCAATTGATACGGCAAGCGCAACTCTTTCCACTTGAATTCGCCCATCTTGTGAAAAGGCGCGACTTCGACGCGGTCGACCATCGCCAACGACGCCACGAAATCCGCCAAGCCTTCGACGTTGGCCGGATCATCGGTCAGCCCCGGAACGAGCACGAAACGTATCCACATCCGCTTGCCCATCTGATCCAGTCGCCGCGCGAAGTCGAGCGTAGGCTGCAGTTCGACGCCCGTTACGCGCCGATAGATCTCAGGATTGAAGGACTTGATGTCGAGCAGCACCAGATCGATGTCGGCCAGCATTGCGTCGGTGACCTTGGTGCCCAGGTGTCCGGTCGTATCGAGCGCCGTATGCAAATTCATTTCCTTGCTACCACGGAAAATGGAGGCCATGAACTGGGGTTGAACCAGGGGCTCGCCACCGGTGAGGGTCACCCCGCCTTTCGCACGGCGGAGAAAGTCAGCGCTACGCTGGATATCATCGAGCAATTTACCTGAAGCGATCAGACGCCCTTTCTTCAACTTGAAGCTGTCGGGGTTATGGCAGTAAAGGCAGTGCAAGGGGCAGCCCTGCATGAAGATAACGTAGCGAACCCCTGGCCCGTCGACGGTGCCCAGGGTTTCGATTGAATGGACGTAGCCGTCGACGGACTCCGTCTTGCGCGGACGCGATTGAATTTTCATGGAGCAATCCGATCCTGTAAGAAAAACAAGGCCGGTCGAACCTTATCTGTTCGACCGGCCTGGCCTATTTGACACTTGAATTACCACTTTGTTGCGGTTGCTGGTCGCGTCCGAACGAAACGTCCGCGAACATCACCCCTGCCGTCTCACATGACCAAGACGGGCGTCGTCAGCTTTTCGTGGAAGGTCCGGTCGATGACGTCCTGTTGCTGCTCACGGGTCAGCTTGATGAAGCTGACGGCATAACCGGAAACGCGAATGGTCAGTTGCGGGTACTTCTCCGGATGATCCATGGCGTCCTGCAGCGTCTCACGCGAAAACACATTCACATTGATGTGCTGTCCGCCGTCGCCGAAGTAACCATCGATCAAACCAACCATGTTGGACACCTGTTCCGACGGGTTCTTGCCAAGCGCCTTCGGGATGATCGAGAAGGTATAGGAAATACCGTCCTGAGCATGCTCGTAGGATATCTTGGCCACCGAACGCATGGAGGCGAGTGCGCCCTTCTTGTCGCGTCCATGCATCGGGTTGGCACCCGGTGCGAACGGCTGGCCGGCCTTGCGGCCGTCGGGCGTACTGCCGGTCTTCTGGCCGTACACGACGTTGGAGGTAATGGTCAGCACGGACTGCGTGTGCATCGCATCGCGATAGGTCGGATGCTGGCGCAATTTCTCCATGAAGTTCTTGACCAGGCCAGTAGCGATGTCGTCGACACGGTCGTCGTCGTTGCCGAAGGCCGGGTATTTGCCGGTCGTCCGGTAATCGACGGCGAGGCCGTTTTCGTCACGGATGACATGGACCTTGGCGTACTTGATGGCCGACAGCGAGTCGGCAACCACCGACAGGCCGGCAATGCCACACGCCATCGTGCGCAGGATGTGCATGTCGTGCAGGGCCATCTCGATACGCTCGTAGGCATAGCGGTCGTGCATGTAATGGATGACGTTCAGCGCATTGACGTAGGTTCCCGCCAGCCAGTCGAGCATGATTTCGAGTCGGGCCACCACTTCGTCGTAGTCGAGCACGTTGGTGGTGATTGGTGCAAAAGGCGTGGCTACCTGCTGACCGGTCTTCTCGTCGCGACCGCCATTGATTGCGTACAACAACGCCTTGGCCATGTTGACGCGGGCACCGAAGAACTGCATCTGCTTGCCGGTACGCATGGCAGAAACGCAACAGGCGATGGAGTAATCGTCGCCCCAGTACGGACGCATCAGATCGTCGTTTTCGTACTGGATGGCGCTGGTGGCGATCGACTGCTCGGCGCAGTAATCCTTGAATCCCTGCGGCAGCAGGTGCGACCAGAGAACCGTCAGGTTCGGCTCGGGAGCCGGACCGAGGTTGGTCAGCGTATGCAGAACGCGGAAACAGTTCTTGGTCACCAGCGGGCGTCCGTCGACACCAACACCGCCGAGCGCCTCGGTGACCCACACGGGGTCGCCGGAGAACAGTTCGTTGTATTCCGGCGGACGCAGGAAGCGGACCATGCGCAGCTTGATGATCAGATCGTCGATCAGTTCCTGGGCTTCGACTTCGTTGAGGCGCCCTTCCTGGATATCGCGTTCAATATAAATATCGAGGAAGGTGGCGATGCGGCCAATCGACATGGCGGCACCGTTCTGCTCCTTGATCGCCGCGAGGTAACCGAAGTAGGTCCACTGGATGGCTTCTTGCGCATTGGTGGCCGGCTTTGAAATGTCGAACCCGTAGGTCAGCGCCATTTCCTTCAGTTCGCCGAGGGCGGCGATTTGACGTGACAGCTCTTCGCGCAGGCGGATCGTCTCTTCCTTGATGACGTCCAGGCGCAGTTCACGTTTCTGCGCCTTCTTGTCGGCGACGAGGAAGTCAAGGCCATAAAGGGCGACGCGGCGATAGTCGCCAATGATGCGGCCACGGCCATAGGCGTCCGGCAAGCCGGTGATGATCCCCGAACTGCGCGTACGCAACATGTCCTCGGTATACGCATCGAACACGCCCTGATTGTGGGTGCGGCGGTATTCGCTGAAGACGCGATCAATTTCGGGGTCGATCTTGTAGCCGTAGGACTCAAGCGCATGAGCGGCCATACGGATGCCGCCGAAAGGCATCAGTGCTCGCTTCAGCGGCTTTTCGGTCTGCAGGCCGACGATTTTTTCAAGATTGCGATCAATGTAACCGGCCGGATGCGTCGCAATGTTGCTGACGACATGCGTATCGGCATCGATCACGCCACCCTTGTCGATTTCAACCTTGTACAGTTCGAGAACCTGCTTCCAAAGAGCCAGCGTGCGCTCGGTAGGCGGGGCGAGGAAGGCGTTGTCGCCGGTATAAAGGGTGAAGTTGCGATGGATGAAGTCGCGAACATTGACTTCTTTCATCCATGGGCCTTTTTCAAAGCCTTCCCAGGCGCTTTCGCGTCCCTGAGCGGTGGTGGGAACAGATTCCGCTTCCGGAACGGGTGTTGCCTTGGCCTTTTCAGCCGCTTTCGTTGCCTTTGCCATTTCAATTACCTCTTTCACTTGAAACTTCAATTTTGTTCGGTACGCGACAGCTCAACACGGCGCGCCATAGTATTAAGTACTTGCCCACCTGATTTTCCGGCCACTCATCCGCAGCGCGGTGGCGGGTTCCTCGACATCGCCCGGCTCGACCTCTTCCGCGATGGACGGCTTTGATGCGTACCAATAGGCTGCACCCATGAAGAAGACACCGCTGGTGGCATTGCCGAGCGTGGACCACAGCAGATTGTGCGCCCACCCGGCGAGATTGACGGTCGGGTCGCCGCCGCCCATCACGCCGAGGGTCAGCCCCGTCATGTTGGCGACACTGTGTTCATAACCGCTGGCGATGAAGGCCAGGAGACACCAGAAAATCAGAATGCACTTGGCCGCATCATTGGTCGTACGTGCAGTCATCCACACACCCAGACAAACCAGCCAGTTACACAGGATTCCCTTGGCGAAAATCACCAGGGTCAGCGAAATTCCAAAACACGCCCCCATCACCAGTCTGCGCAGGCTGGGATCAACATCGTTGCCAAGGGTGAAATCAGGATGATGGCCAAACCGACGTAGACTCCGGCCACCATGGCACCGAGGAAGAAGCCAGTGGGTGATTTCTTTTGATACTTGACTTTCTTTGCTGCCAAATCTGAAAACTTGTCGACTGTTTCGAGATACATCAATGATTCCGTGGTTAAGAAAAAACGTACTGACGTTGCCGGCATGCAACGTGGAGGACTGATTCGTCAGGGCTTTCCGGCAAAAAACATTTGGTCAACCAGGCCCTCTTTGCTTGCTTCTGAAGCGTATCGATCAGACTTGAAGAGGGTGGGAGAGAGGCCATTCAGGTCGCTATTTTCCGATTTTTGACCACTTCTGTAAATGGCTGCGCATCACCCGGCTTGGTTCCGCACACCATTAAATGACCATGTCTTTGTCAGATTTCTCTGAAAAGCCATCATCTGCCAGATCCGGCTGCCCGAGGATTTGATACAGACCCAGACCAGGCAGATCAGTGCCGGGCAGCGGCAGGGAATGTTCAAGAGGGAGCGAAAATCCCAGGCGGAGCAGACGGAAGTGGAAAAGATGCGCGCGGCCTCATGCCTTATACCAAGCCACAAACTACCCTTCAGAAAGGGCGTGGCTTGCCGCCAGGCGCTCGATCTTCCCGCGCAGGTCGGCGGGGGCGATGAACAGGTAGGCGTTCCCGGCCTTGGCCTTGACCAGCAGGTTGAGCGACTCCAGGCCGAGCAGATCGCTGCGCGCGGTCTGGTAAACCACGCCGTGTGTGCGCTGATGGCTGTCGATGCGGTATTCCTCGCCGGGGTGGCGCAGGGCGTGCGTCAGCAGGGTGATCTGGCGATGGTTCAGGCGCGAACGCAGTTCGACGGATTGCGCCATCAGGCGTTCGGTCTGCGTCTGTTCGGTGGTCTTCCGGTTCAGGTAATCGTGCAGCGCGGCAATCGCCTTGCGCAGCGTGGTGAGTTGGTGGATGGCGAAATAGGTCGTGTCGTTGTCGTCGGTTTCGGTGTGCAGGTAGGCGCGAACGTATTGGTTCGGCGCCTGACGCAGGAAGTGCGAGATCGAGACGAATTCCATCAGCCAGTAGCCGCTGCGCGCCATGGCCCAGTAAAAAAGCGCGCGCGCCGTCCGCCCGTTGCCATCGGCGAAGGGGTGATCGTAGCCCATCATGAAGTGCAGAAGGATGGCCCGGAGCACCGGATGCACGTAGGGTGCAGAGCTTTCCGGCTGGTTGGCGAAGGCGCACAGGCGTTCCAGGCGTTCCGGGAGTTCCTGCCATTTCGGCGGCTGGTGCAGCAGGCTGTTGTCCTGACGGTCGCGCACGGAGATTTCGTCGTCCTGACGCAGACGACCGGCTTCTGCCGGGTTCTCCAGCGTTCCTTCGGTGACGATGCGGTGGATTTCAAGAATCCGCTCGGGGCTGATCGCCTCCTCGCGGATGTCGCGGATCAGCGCCATGGCCTTGAAATTGTTGAAGATCATCTTCTCGCTGGTGTCACGCGGCTTGCGTCCCTCGCGCAGCATCTGCTCGGCGACCCGCCGTGTCGTCGACGCGCCTTCGAGCTGGCTGGAGGTGATCGCCTCTTCGATCAGTGAGTGGATCAGGTAGCGATCCCGGTGTTCGCCGTGCATCGGGCCGGCCGCAGCGATCTGTCCGGCCGCGTCCCGGTCGATGTGATGCAGCTCGATCTGGGCATTCTCGGGAACGCTGATGACAAAGGGCTGGCCGGCCTTGCCGAGTAACGGCAACTGCTTGTACTGACTCAGGCGCGCCAGCTTGATGCGCACCCACCATTGTTCGTGGGTCAGAGCGTCGGGCGGCGAGCGGTGGCGGAGTTCATCCCAGTGCAGATAGGCACCATTGACCAGAGGCGACGGTGCCCCGCCCTGTCCGAACAGCGCGAGCAATTGATCCGGCGCAAGTCCGGCCATGATGGCCGTTACTTCAGGCGGAGTTAGCGGAATGTGCATAAGTGTACTAATCTGTAATGAATCTGGTAGAAATTAGTGTAGTCGTGCGGATTGTCGAAGTCTACCAATTTAGTTATCAATTAGTAGAGATTGCTAGTGACGTTGTTGACGAGTGTAAAATCAAATCGCTAGCCTGCGGACCGCGTGAAACGGACATTTCAGGCGGTATGGCCTGAAGAGCAAGTAGACATGCGGCTCTTCAGACATGATCTTTGCAGATCGCCTAAAGACGGGCGTTTCAGGCTGGTAGCAGGACATGTCCATTTGGAGAACATCATGTTGGTTAGAATGAATTCAAGCACGTCCGGCGAAATGATCATGTTCGCCGAGCATGCGCGCCAACTGTTCGAGATCATCGGCAAGGAGTGCACGGCGCGTGGCGTGTTCGTCAAGGAGCAGTTGCCCGAGGCCATCGCCCGGCTGCATCACGCCGTCGAAGAGGAAAAGAAGGCCTTGCACGAGGCCGAGCACAAGGCGCGGCTGGAAGGTATCGACGAAGAGGCGGAGCAGGCCGACGAAGAGCACAAATCCGGCCGGGTCGGTGTTCATCTCGGGCAACGCGCCACCCCGCTGATTCACCTGATGGAATGGACGCAGAAGGAAAACGGTTTCATCCTCTGGGAAGCCGACAAGGATTTCTGACGCCGGCTCCAGACTGACGACCGAGGTTTCCGTCGCGCTTGCCGAGCAGATGAAAACTGCACGCGTTCACAATCCCTATTGCGTCGCCGACACCTCCCGTTCGGCATTTGAATACGGTGAAAACTCCGATTCGGGATAAACTCTCGTCTTTGCTTTTTTCCGCTTGCTGCTCAAACTTACTGCTCGAACACCCCATGCGTCTTTTCCGCCTCGCCAAAATTCTCAGCGTTGTCAGCCGTTTCGGCATCGACGAGATCATTCTCGAACACGAGCCAAGCGGCCGACTGGCGGCGCTGTCGCGCATCTTCCATTTCTGGCGGCGGTTTGATACACCGCGCTCGGTGCGCTTGCGCCTGGCACTGGAAGCGCTTGGGCCGATTTTTGTCAAGTTCGGGCAGATGCTGTCGACGCGGCGCGACCTGCTGCCGCTCGACATTGCCGACGAGCTGGCCAAGTTGCAGGACCGCGTCCCGCCGTTTTCGCCAGAGTTGGCGCTAAAGCAGGTCGAAGAGGCCTATGGCCGGCCGGCCAGTGAGGTATTTGCCGAGTTTGACCCGGTGCCGGTCGCTAGCGCCTCGGTTGCCCAAGTGCATTTTGCGAAACTGCGCGACGACGATGGCGGGCACGAAGTGGCGGTCAAGATACTGCGCCCGAATATGCACGACGTAATCGACCACGATCTGGCACTGCTCGACACCATGGCCGGTTTGCTGGAAAAAGTCTGGTCTGACGGCAAACGCCTGAAGCCTCACGAGGTCGTCGCCGAGTTCGCCAAGTATTTGCACGATGAACTCGACCTGATGCGTGAGGCGAGCAACTGCTCGCAACTCAGGCGCAATTTTGCCGACTCGAAGCTGCTGCTTGTCCCTGGCGTTCATTGGGATCAGTGCACCACGACAGTGATGGTCATGGAGCGCATGCACGGCATTCCAATCAGCCAGAACGATGCGCTGATTGCTGCGGGCATTGACCTTTCGGCCTTGTCACGGGCCGGCGTCGAGATATTCTTTACGCAGGTTTTCCGCGATGGCTTCTTTCACGCCGACATGCACCCCGGCAATATCTTTGTCGCCACTGACGAGGAAAACCACGGCAAATACATCGCCCTCGACTTCGGCATCGTCGGCACGCTCACCGACGTCGACAAGAATTATCTGGCACAGAACTTCCTGGCCTTCTTCCAGCGTGACTACCGACGCGTGGCGATCGCGCACATTGAGGCGGGCTGGGCCCCAGCCAATACCCGCGTAGACGAGTTCGAAGCGGCCATTCGCTCGGTTTGCGAACCCATCTTTGACCGGCCGCTGCATGAAATCTCTTTCGGTCGCGTGTTGTTACGTCTGTTCCAGATCTCGCGTCGCTTTAATGTCGAGATCCAGCCGCAGCTCGTGATGCTGCAAAAGACCCTGCTCAACGTCGAGGGACTGGGGCGTCAGCTCGACCCCAATCTCGACCTGTGGACAACAGCCAAGCCCTTCCTCGAACGCTGGATGAGCGAGCAACTCGGCTGGCGCGGACTGGTTCGCGGCTTGAAGCAGGAAGCACCGAACTGGGCACGCACCCTGCCACAATTGCCGCGCCTGGTGCACACGGCGTTGAGTCGCGAAACCCCGACCGATCTAGCCCCCCTCCTGGCTGGAATGGCCGCCACGCAACGCCGTCAGAACGGCCTACTGACACTTATCGCCGTACTGCTGCTGGCCCTGCTTGCCATCCAGTATTTTTGATTCATCAACCGTAGCGAGTTGCTCGTTGCGGTTATCGCTTTTCCCCGATTGATGTCCTCCCTACTGAATCCTCCCCAACGCGAAGCCATTCGCTACCTCGACGGTCCACTGCTGGTTCTCGCCGGTGCCGGTTCCGGCAAGACGCGCGTGATCACGCAGAAAATTGCCTACCTGATTGAGGAGTGCGGCTTCAACCCGTCCAACATCGCCGCCATTACCTTCACCAACAAGGCGGCCAAAGAGATGCAGGAACGCGTCGGCACGCTGCTCAAGGACCGCCCAACAAAAGGCCTGACCATCTCGACCTTCCACTCGCTCGGCGTGCGTATCCTGCGCGAGGAAGCCAAGGCGCTGGGCTACAAACCGAAGTTCTCGATCTTCGATTCGACCGACTGCTTCGGCATCGTCTCCGAACTCGCCGGCAGCGTCGACAAGGCCACCATCCGCAAACTGCAGAGCGTGATTTCCAACTGGAAAAACGCGCTGACCTCGCCCGACTTGGCACTGAAGAACGCGCAGGACGAAACCGAGAAACTCGCCGCGCGTGCCTTTGCCAGTTACTCGGCGACGCTGAAAGCCTACCAGGCGGTCGATTTCGACGATCTCATTTCGCTGCCGGTCGAGTTGTTCGAAAACCATCCGGACATCCTCAACAAGTGGCAGAACCGCCTGCGCTACCTGCTCGTTGATGAGTACCAGGACACCAACGCCTGCCAGTACACCTTGCTCAAGCAACTCGCCGGCCCGCGTGCCGCCTTCACCGCCGTGGGCGACGACGATCAGGCGATTTACGGCTGGCGCGGTGCCGATGTCGAGAATCTGCGCGGCTTGCCGCGCGATTACCCGAATCTCAAGCTGATCAAGCTTGAACAGAACTATCGCTCGACGGTGCGCATCCTCAAGGCCGCCAACGCGCTGATCGGCCACAACGAAAAGCTGTTCGACAAGAAGCTGTGGTCCGACCTCGGCCACGGCGACCCGATCACCGTCACCGTGTGCAAGGACAACGAGAAGGAAGCCGAGTCGGTGGTGATGAAGCTGCAGGCGCACAAGTTCGAGCATCGCGGCGAGTTCCGCGACTACGCCGTGCTCTACCGCGGCAATTTCCAGGCGCGCGCGCTGGAGCAGCACCTGCGCGACCAGAAGGTGCCCTACCTGCTTTCCGGCGGGCAATCGTTTTTCGACAAGGCCGAGATCAAGGACATTACCGCCTACCTGCGTCTGCTGGCCAATCAGGATGACGACCCCGCTTTTATCCGCGCCGTGACGACGCCCAAGCGCGGCGTTGGCGGGGCGACGCTGGAGGTGCTCGGCACCTACGCCGGCAAGCGCCACATCTCACTCTTTGCCGCCGCCTTCGAGGAGGGCTTTGCGCATTCCGTTCAGCCGCGTCAGCTGGCACCGCTGCTCGAATTCTGCGAATTCATCAATGCTGTTGAGTATCGCGCCACCCGGGAGCCAGCCAATCAGGTCATGCCCGATCTGCTCAACGCCATTGGCTACGAAGCCTGGCTCTACGAGCACGACGAACCGCGCGCCGCGATGACCAAGTGGAGCAACGTCACCGAGTTTTCCAACTGGCTGATCCGCAAGGGCGAAGAAGACGAAAAGACACTGATTGACCTGACGCAGACCATCGCTCTGATCAACCTGCTCGACAAGGGCGACACGAATATCGACGCCGTCCAGCTTTCAACCCTGCACGCGGCCAAGGGGCTGGAGTTCAAGCACGTCTTCCTGATCGGCATCGAGGAAGGCGTGCTGCCGCACCGCGAATCGCAGGCACCCGAAAAGATCGAGGAAGAACGCCGCCTGATGTACGTCGGCATTACCCGTGCGCAACGTTCGCTGCACATCAGCTACAGCGAGAAACGCAAGCAGGGCAAAGAACTGATTCCCTGCGAAGCCTCGCGTTTCATTGCTGAAATGGGTAAAGAAGACATGCGCTTTTCGGGCGGGAAGACGGACAGTGTGCCGGACAAGGCCAGCGGCGCGAACCGGCTGGCGGCGATGAAGGCCATGCTGGCCGGCAAACCCGCCTAGTCGGACGAGGCAAGAACAACGCTCACGTCGGCCTATCGGCCTATGGCGTAGCCACCACAATCGGCAGAACAACCGCCAGGCGATGGCCCCAGACCGTGTCCGACTCGACCGAACGTCTGCGTGCCGCGATAGAACGGCACAAACAAACTCGCATCGTTCATGGCGTGATGATAACTGCGGCGATTGCTGGTGAGGCCTTTGCTTTACCGGGAGTTACAGGCCGAATGATTGTCCCGCACCAAGCAGGGTGGCAACGCCAAGGACGGCAAAAATTGCAGCGGCGATTCGATGGACCAGCTTCACCGGCATCTTGTCGGCGATCCGGTCGCCCAGGATGACGGCCGGCACATTGGCGATCATCATCCCTAACGTCGTGCCGGCCACGACGGCAACGAGGCTTTGATACTGGGCGGCCAGCGCAATCGTTGCTACCTGGGTCTTGTCGCCCATTTCAGCAAGAAAGAAGGCGACAAGCGTTGTTCCGAAAACACCGAACCGGGCAAGCTTGGCATCGTCTTCGTCGAACTTGTCGGGAATCAGAGTCCATGCGGCCATCGCGAGGAATGAAACACCCAGAATCCAGCGCAACGTCTCCGGGCCAATCACGGTGGTTATCCATGACCCCACTGCTCCCGCAAAACCGTGATTCGCCAGGGTGGCAATGAGAATGCCGATACAGATCGGCACGGGTTTGCGAAATTTCGCCGCCAGAATGAACGCGAGGAGTTGGGTCTTGTCGCCGATTTCGGCGAGGGCGACGATGCCCGTTGAAACGAGGAAAGCTTCCATTTGTTTTTCCAGGCCGGATTCTGACAAATGACCAAGCGACCTTCCCGGCCAATCAGAAGGCAGCATGGTCAAAGGTCTTGCCAAGAATGGACTGCTTACACCATGGTCGACCGACCAAGTATGTTGACGTAAGCCCCTTCAGAGAAGGGCGGCTACTCCCCAATGACTGGCCGTCATTCTATCGCCGGACGTGTCCGGCGTCCATCTCCAGTCACCCTCAAAGGAAAAGCAGCGCATGGAGGGGCCCGTATTTTGGTAAAATGACCGGCTGTTTTCAACGTCTGAATCTGACACCAACACGCAGGGAGTTTTTCGTGAAAATCGTTTGCCTCGACCTTGAGGGCGTGCTCGTCCCCGAAATCTGGATCGCGTTCTCCGAACGTACCGGCATTCCGGAGCTGCGCCGAACCACGCGCGATGAGCCAAACTACGACACGCTGATGAAATATCGCCTCGGCATTCTGGCGGAACACAAGCTTGGCTTGCCAGACATCCAGAAAGTGATCTGCGAACTGGGGCCGATGCCCGGAGCGCGCGCCTTTCTTGACAAACTGCGCGAAGACTACGAAGTCATCATTCTCTCGGACACCTTCTACGAATTTGCTCATCCGTTGATGCGCCAACTGGCCTGGCCGACGCTGTTCTGCCACAGCCTCGAAACCAGTGCCGACGGCATGGTTGTCGACTATCACCTACGCATGCCCGAGCAGAAGCGCGAAGCCGTCAAGCGCTTCCGGGAAATGAATTTCACCGTCGTCGCGGCAGGCGACTCGTACAACGATACCGCCATGCTCGGCGAAGCCGACGCCGGCATTCTCTATCACCCGCCCGAGAATGTGATCCGTGAGTTCCCGCAATACCCGGTGACGCTCAATTACGACGAACTGCGTACGGAAATCGACAAAGCCTTCGCCCGCGTGGCCGAGTAGAAAAGCCCATGCATTCACAACGCTTCTACACCCTTTCAGCGTCTTGCCCGGACCGCGTTGGCATTGTCGCTCGCGTGTCGACCTTTATTGCCGAACACCAGGGCTGGATTCTCGAATCGCGTTATCACTCGGAGGACGCCAACGGCGGCAGTCGCTACTTCATGCGGCTTGAAGTGAAAGCCGACTCGCTGCCTTTCCACCTCGCCGAGTTCCGCGAACGCTTCCGTCCAATCGCCGAAGAAATGCAGATGGACTGGAAAATCAGCGATTCGGCCGTCAAGAAACGCGTGGTCATTTTCGTCAGCAAGCAGGAACACTGTCTGTACGACTTGCTGGCGCGCTGGCAGTCGAAGGAACTCAACATCGAGATTCCGTGCATCATCTCGAATCACGACACCTTCAAGGGCTTCGTCGAATGGCACGGCATCCCCTTCCATCACGTGCCAGTCAATCCAGACAACAAGGAGCGCGCCTACGCCGAAATCCACCGTCTTTACGAGGAGGTGAAGGGCGACGCGATGGTGCTGGCGCGCTACATGCAGATCATCCCGCCGGCAATGTGTGACGCCTTCCCGGGCCAGATTATCAACATCCACCACTCCTTCCTGCCCAGCTTCGTCGGCGCCAAGCCATACCACCAGGCCTACCAGCGTGGTGTCAAGCTGATCGGTGCCACCTGCCACTATGTCACCAGCGAACTCGACCAAGGCCCGATCATCGAACAGGACGTGATCCGCATTGACCACTCGGATTCGGTCGACGACATGGTGCGCTACGGCAAGGACATCGAAAAAGCCGTGCTGGCGCGCGGCTTGCGTTATCACCTCGAAGACCGGGTGCTGACGCATGGCAACAAGACGGTTGTTTTCCGTTAATGAACAACAGCGAACCACCAAGACACCAAGATCACCAAGTTACACCAAGAACTTCAAAAGCCTTTCTTGGTGAGTCTTTGTGCACTTGGTGTCTTGGTGGTTCGCTTTCTTTTCTGTAGATATTCCATGATTACCCTCAAGAGCGTCACTCTGCGCCGCAGCGCCAAGGTGCTGCTTGATAGCGCTTCCATCACCCTGAACCCCGGCGAAAAGATCGGCCTGGTCGGACGCAACGGCGCCGGCAAGTCCACACTGTTCGCCCTGTTCAACGGCACCCTGCACGAAGATGCAGGCGACTTTTACCTGCCACCGCAATGGCGCATGGCGCAGGTAGCACAGGAAATGCCGGAAACCAGTCAGAGCGCCACCGACTTCGTCATCGAAGGCGACAGCGCACTAATGGCGGCCGAAGCCGAAGTCAAGGCCTCCGAGGCCACTGACGACGGCGAGCGCATGGCGCACGCCTACATGGCGCTGCACGATGCCGGCGCACACGACGCACAGGCGCGGGCGCAGGCACTGATCCTCGGCCTTGGTTTCAAGACGACCGAGTTGAGCAACCCGGTGAACAGCTTCTCCGGCGGCTGGCGCATGCGCCTGCAACTGGCGCGCGCACTGATGTGCCCGTCGGACCTTCTGCTGCTCGATGAACCAACCAACCACTTGGACCTTGACGCGCTAGTCTGGCTCGAAGCCTGGCTCAAGCGTTACGAGGGCACGATGGTTGTCATCAGCCATGACCGCGAATTCCTCGATTCGGTGACCAACATCACGCTGCATATCGAGGGCGGAAAGCTGACACGCTATGGTGGCAACTACAGCACCTTTGAAGACATGCGCGCGATGCAGATGGAGTTGCAGCAGAATTCATATATCAAGCAGCAGGACAAGATCGCGCATCTGCAAAAATTCATCCTGCGCTTCAAGGCCAAGGCCAGCAAGGCCAAACAGGCACAAAGCCGGGTCAAGGCGCTCGACCGCATGGAGCGCCTGGCACCGGTACTGGCCAGCGCCGACTTTACCTTCGAATTCAAGGAACCGGCCAACCTGCCCAATCCGATGCTGGCTATGGAAGACGCCTGTTTCGGCTACCCGCCGCTGGACGATGCCCCGGCCGGAACGCCGCCAACGGTGATCGTGCGTAACGTCAGCAAGTCGGTAATGGCCGGCCAGCGCATCGGCATTCTCGGTGCCAACGGCCAGGGCAAATCGACACTGGTAAAAACGGTCGCCCGCACGCTGGCCCCGACCAGCGGCATCGTCACCGAAGGCAAGGGGCTGAATATCGGCTACTTTGCCCAGCAGGAACTCGACGTGCTTCGGCCGCTCGACAACCCGCTCGAACACATGGTGCGCATGGCCAAGGAAGGCCTGCCGGCCGGACAAAGCGGTCGCGAACAGGATCTGCGCACCTTCCTCGGCACCTTCAATTTCAGTGGCGACATGGTCAAGCAGCCCGTCGGCACCATGAGCGGTGGCGAAAAAGCGCGTCTGGTGCTGTGCATGATCGTCTGGCAACGCCCGAATCTATTGCTTCTTGACGAACCAACCAATCACCTTGATCTGGCTACACGCGAAGCGCTAGCCATGGCACTCAACGAATTCGAAGGCACGGTGATGCTGGTCAGCCATGATCGCTCGCTGCTGCGTTCGGTTTGCGACGAATTCTGGCTGGTCTCGCGCGGCGGCGTCGAGCCGTTTGACGGCGACCTTGACGACTACCAGCGCTACCTGCTCGACGAAGCCAAACGCGCACGCGAGGAGTTGAAAGCATCGCTGAAGGACGCGAAAGAAGTAGTTACGCAAGCACCACCAGTGGTAGTGGAAAGCAAGAAGATCACTGCTCAACTCAAAACGCTGAAACGCGATCAGGGCAAACTTGAGCAGCTCATGCTTGAGTTGCAGACCCGAAAACATGCGCTCGAAGCGCGTCTGTCCTCGCCTTTGCCCGCACAGGAAATTGGCGAGCTTGGGCTGGAACTGGGGAAGATCGACGAAGATCTGGCGAACCACGAAGAAAAGTGGCTGGCGATTTCGGAGCAGATCGAAGCCGAAACGCTTTAACGCGGCCAACTCGGTCATTCCGGCGCAGGCCGGAATGACGAAGTTTTTATCGCTTGGCCCGCTGAATCAGCTGTTGCGCAACTTTTCGAACGCTGTTTCCAGCTGGTCGAGGTAGCCACCCGGAGCGTGGTAAGCCTTGACCATTTCCGGATCAGGCTGAATGACGCCCTTGCCCGTGAAGATAGCTTGACGCAACGTCTCCGCGAGCGTGTCTCGCTCTGCTTCCGGAACCAAGGCCACCGCAGCGGCCAGGGCGGTACCAAGCGCCGCACCGGCTTGTCCGGCTTGAATGGCCGGACGGTTCCAGATGGCGGCGATACGCTTCATGATTCCAGGGCTGGTCGACGGACCACCGCAGATGCTCATGGCCGCCTGTGCACTGGCGGCTTCGGCACCGGCGATCTTCATACCGTACAGGTAGACTAGACCAAGCGAACTGTCGACAACGGCCGCGAAGTCAGTCGCGAAGTTTACCGGGCCATTATCGAGGCGCACGGGCTCAGGATTCGAATGCACGACCGGGAACGATTCGGTATCCGGGTGCCAGAAGCGGATCAGGCTACCCGGCGCCGTGTTGGCCAGAGACGCATCGCAAGCCGCATAGTCCTTGGCGCCGAGACCATGGCGCAGGCGCAGTTGATCCCAAGCCAGCGCGCCATTGGTGCGACAACCAAAGTTGAAGGGGCGGCCAAGACCGTCGTACATGGCATTGGCCGTACCGGCAGAATCGACGCCACCGTCCGGGCTGGAGATCATGTACACGAAGCTGGTGCCGAGGCTGAGCAAGTCGCCGCTGGCCAGAACCTTGGATTGCGGATTGTCGCCCGAGCCGGCAATGATCTTGCAGTCGGCAGACAGGCCGTATTTAATCTGGAAATACGCAGCAACCGTGCCACAAACGGCCAATGGATGCGCAATGGGAGGCAGTTTGGCGGCCAAAGCGGCGGCACCACCAGGCAGGTCGCCGGCCACGGCGTTCATCACCACGTCATCCCAGGCGCGGGCCTTGTAGTTCATCAGACCGGTGCCGCAAGCATTGCCAAAATCGATTGGAATCGTGCAATCGCCCGCTAGAATCGCCGGAATGAAACTGGATATTTGCAGGATATGGCGGGTAGCGGCGTAGGAGGCCGGATAGCGAATCGCCAGTTTGCGATGCACGGTGGCCGCAAAACGCAAGGGAATGTCGCTGCCCGTACGTTCGATGGTCGCCGCCTTGCCACCGGTCGCTTCGCGGATGTGCGCAGCTTCGGCAGCGGTGTTGGCCGTCTTCCAGATCGGCGCACCGCCATAGGCAAAACTGTCGGCGAGTACGGTCAGCAGGTTTTCGCTGGCACTGGTGGCGTTACGCAGGCGGGCAAATGAAACCTTGGCTTGTTCGTTCAGGTAGACGTGGCCGTGTTGCTGGCCGGAGGTATTGATGGCGGCAATCGCCGAGCCATCAAAGCCAGCGGACTTGAGGTCGCTGAACAGAGCCTCCAGAGCGGCGATGAACAGACGCGGCGGCTGCTCGGCCTCGCCCGGCTCCCGTGGGGGAATGACCATGCTGTCGTGTTCGAAACCAAAACCGAGCAGGCGCGGATCATCGCGATAAGCCAGCGAGCGGCTCCACAAGATTTCTGCGGTGGAGGCATTCATTAGGATGGCACTCAGGCTTTGGGTACTGGCGTCAATTCCCAGGACGGTTTGGACGGTAGAGGACATGATTATTCCTTTGTAGTAGCTTGTTGAAAAAAGTGGGAATTCAGGAGTCTGGCAGCAACTTAGAGAAGATCGGCCTGGAGAAGAGTAGATTTGATGGCTGTGTCACCGAGGCAGCGCAACAAGCCGCTGGGCGACGGCCTCATCGGTAACCAGACAGTTTACGTAGCCGGCCGAAAGAATGGCCTGAATAATGTCGGCCTTGTACATCCCGCCCGAAATAAGAATGCTGTGCGGGATGGTCTTCAAATAGGCAGGTGGCATAGCGATGACCGTGTGGTTAAGCACGTGATCAATTGGCGCGCCCTTTGCATCCAGAAAAGTCCCCAGCATTTCACCGATGGCGCCGGTACTGGCAAGCTCAGGCAAGCGTCGGAAGACGCTGTCAATGCCGATGAGCTTGGTTCTCAGCGACATGTCGCCACAGGACACGATAGCAACGTCCGACTTTCGCGCGCGCTCCATGACTTCATTGACGCCACTGTGGGTCAGCAAAATTTCGCGGTTCTCAATACTCGGGCAATAGATTGGTGCGGTGACGTAGTAGCAGTCAGCACCGAGCGTCTTGGCCAATTCCGTCGAGACTTCGAAGGTGTTCATCTCCGACCCGTGGGCCAGCCCGCCCATCAGGGACACGACGGAGCAGTCCTTTAACTGGCGGGCGCGCAGTTGCTTGATGCTGGTGCTCAAGGTGCGTCCCCAGCCGACAGAAATACACTGACCGTCGGTAATGAGCGTATCAAGCAGGGTGCTGGCCGCCGCACCGATCATGCGGCGCTGTTGATCATCATCGCCGACCGTGGGGACCACGGTGACCAATTTAAGTCCGAAGGTTTCTTTGAGTTTTTCTTCAAGTTCCACGCAACTTACCAGCGGCAACCGGATCTCGACGACAACCGAGCCATCGGCTCTGAGTTGCCCGGCGATCTTGTTGACACGTGCCCGAGCGATACCAAGACGATCTGAAATTTCCTGCTGGGTTAGTCCTGCAACGTAGTAATACCAGGCGATTCGGGCGCGTAGCTGCTCGCTGCCAAGAGGTATTGACTCGTCGTAACTCATTATTGGTCTTTCGGGCTGTCGGAAAAGAAGCGTGCGGCACGTGCAAAAAAGTTATCTTAAAGGGATTTGCACATATGTTGCACAAGAAATACATAAGTACGAACCGCTGCTATTTTACCGGTTATCCCGCCGCGAGAACGCAGGAGTTGTTCGGGAAAGCCCATTTGATACAACGTCGGGGCATTGGCTCTCGCCTCTAGAAGGGGCCCTTGCCTGCCCGGCAGTATTGCGCAGGAAAAAAGACGAGGCCGGCGTTTGATCGCAGGCCTCGTCTTTTCGGGCAATCGAGATCGGTCAGTATCTATTGCCGCATGCTTGCCGTTTGGCTTTGACTACAATCGGCAGCCCGGTAGTTCAATCGTCATCCTGCCCCTTCACCGGCTCCCAATAGGGATCGTAGGGATCATCGTCATCGCCAGCCAGGAAGCCCATTGAGGGGTCATTCCACTTCCACTCATATCCAGCCGTTGAAGACCGAGCGATCTCTCGACGATCCGTGCCTGCTCTACGCTCAAGATGGTTTTGCATGATATTTCTCCGGTCAGTGGGTGGTCGGTAAAAAAGCGTTGGCAAATCTCGTTCGGCCCGCTTGGCCGTAAATGAAAGCTCATATCCAGAAGCGGAATTTGATCTGGCGAGACCGTTGCACTATGCTAGCCTCAGCAAGTTGAAAATTTCACAAATAGAAATTTCACAGTGTTAAGTTGACAAAATCGGTGCAGAACGTTTTCACATGCCCGATTTCACAGGAGCAGCGATGGCGAACCTGAGCCGAAACAGCCATTTTCTTGGGGCAAAGCTGCGCGCCTTGCGCAAGCAAAACCACATGACCCTTGAAGAACTGTCGCAGCGCTGCATTCAGATCGATACGCAGGCGGCACCCTCGGTTTCCTATCTGAGCATGATTGAAAGTGGACGCCGCGTTCCTGCGGAACAGGTGCTGATTCTGCTCGCCAAGGTCTTCCAGCGCAGCACCACATGGTTTTTCGACCAGAATTCGGCGATTGAGCCGGTCAAGGCGACACCTGGGACGGGTGGCGCCGCAAGGGCCCCGCTTGAGCCGGCTTTCTTGTTTTCAAAGGAACTGCTCAAATCGGCGATTCCCGAGTTGCTGTCGCAGACCGGCACCACCGGCCGTCAGTTCGCCCACCTCCTGATCCGTTCTTACCAGGAAAACTCGCGTAACGAATTTCCTGACCTGGAACGCGCTGCCGAAGAGGTTGGCAAGCGCGCTTTTCCCTTGTCGGTTGACGATGTGATGGGGCTCTGCAAAGCCCACGGTCTCGAACTGCGCTGGTTCGAACGCAAGCCTGTATTGGCGCTAAGCCAGGGGCGTGAGCTGCGCAGCATGGTGCGCTCGTTTTACGAGCCTCCGGGCACCGTTTACCTGAACAAAGCACTACAGGCGGATCCGGCGCGGCTGAAGTTCGATCTGGCCGCTCACATTGCACACAAGGTCTTGCACGGCGGCGACGGAATGAAGTCAGCTCACGCGAGCGGCGGCGATACCGGCGGCAGCCCCGAAGCCGGGCATAGCGTCGGCGGAATGGACCCGAGAGATGTGCTGCATGCCTGGCGCGATTTCGAATGCAGCTTCTTCGCTGGCGCACTGCTGTGCCCGAAGCAACCGTTTCGCCGCCTGCTTGCGCGGGAACGCTACCGTGTTGAAGTGGGAAAGAAACTCGAGCTTACGCCGGCCGTCATCATGCGCCGAATGACCAAGGTCTCGCCCTATCCGTACTGGCACTTCTTCGACGCTTACCCACCGGGTATTCTAAGGGCGGTCTATCGCGGCAATGGCATCCCGCTGCCGTGGGGCAATATGTCACATGCCTCCGACCCGTGTCCGAACTGGGCGGTGTTCCGTCTCACCAGCGACAGCAAGGCCGAAGCGGGTTCCCAGATTTCGGTATTGCGCGACGATGACCGCTGGCTGCTGTACTGCTGCCATTCCGTGCGGGCAAAAGACATGGCCGGCAATCCACACGTGCTTTCAGTTGGCATTGACCTGACTCCCGCACTCGAAGCAAACGGCATGGACGCAAGCGAGATTGTCAATCGCATTGCCGAGGAATGCCAGCGTCGCGGCGGCACCGCGAAGATTCCCAAGGCGGAGGCGGAGGCAATCAGCGTGGTATCCAATGTGCTCAACATCGAATGGGTAAAAAATTCGCTGTCCACCAGCGCGCAGATCATCTGTCCGCGTAACACGCGCTGCGCCAGAGACGGAAAATGTGAAGGTGTTCATGCCACCGACGCCCGCGATATCGCTGATGTCCGCCAGGAGATATTAGACTCGCTGAAGAACTGAGCGCTCTGAGAAGGGGCTCCAACAACTTATGCCAGCATTTTTTTTGGCTGACTACGAACCCGGACGTGGAGCCCTTCCGCCGGGTAGTTTCTTTGGCCGGCACAAACTGTTACGGAAACGCTGAATACGCGCAACAGACACACCGGCCGAGTATTTCTACACTGCATTCGTTGCTTCAGCGTCCCCCGCTGGCAATGTTTGACCCTCCCTGACCCATCCTTGATGGGACTTTTAATCCCGCGCCAAACCGGCGTGGGATTTTTTTTGCTACCCCCCGGTCACGCAGCAAGCGAACCCGCTCCACTTTTACAACTTGTTGCACTTGCGCGGTCAGCAGCATCCCATCTCGCGCGTTAGATCTGCACAGCCTAAAAATGAAAGCCAGACCGTGAAGAAATACCTGATTGCAATGACCCTGATTGGCGCCATGAGCGCACCCGTGTTCGCGACCGACGTCGGTGTATCAGTAACTATCGGCCAACCCGGATTCTATGGACAGATCGATATTGGAGGCTTCCCGAGACCGGCGCTCCTTTATCCACAACCGGTAATGATTCAGCGTGTGCCGGCAGGACACCCACCGATGTATCTCCGTGTTCCGCCTGGTCACGCCAAACACTGGGGTAAACACTGCCATGAATACAATGCGTGTCGCGAACAGGTGTATTTTGTGAGGGACGACTGGTATAACCGCGAATACGTCCCGCGTTATCAAGAGCAGCACAGGGATTACGGCGATGATCGCCGGGATTACCGAAAAGACAAGCGCGGGCATGGTCGAGGACGAGGTCACGATAAGTAGCCGTTTAGCAACATCACCTTGCAGGAGCTTCATATGTCACGAAAAACTGCGGTAATCACCCTGACAATCGCCACGCTGGGAGCGCTCTCAGCAGCGCCTGCATGGTCTCAAGCAACTGACTCCGGGTCTGCCATTCGAAGCACGTCAACTCAGCCCGAAGTAAAACTCGCTGCGCAATATAGCGCCCTGGCGGGTTCACAAAGGAATGCCGATTCGTTGATCACTGGATTGCGTGATGGGAAGAACATCCTGCTGATCACCAATCCAACAGGGCCGAATCCGACCGCTCCGTCCGTCACCTTTATACCGGCAACCAGCAAGCTCGGCTACGGGAACATCAACATCGCCCTTTCTCTGGCCAAAGCTGACCTGGCCAGGTTGGGCATCATCAATCCAACACCAGCCCAACTCGCCGCCGCCTTGAATGGAGGGACGATCACGACCAGCAGTGGAACCGTCACCATGGCCGGCATTCTCGCTCAACGTCAGTCTGGACAAGGCTGGGGGCAAATCGCCAACGCCATGGGTGTCACGGTGGGATCGCTGGTGAGCAAGTCGAAGACGGACAAGGCCGGAAAAAAGGAGGCTCCAATCTTGAACGCTAAGGAATCCCGTGCATCCAATTCGCCGGGCAAGTCTGAC
The DNA here is from genome assembly GCA_038316625.1 of Burkholderiales bacterium. Taxonomy (GTDB): domain Bacteria; phylum Pseudomonadota; class Gammaproteobacteria; order Burkholderiales; family Rhodocyclaceae; genus Propionivibrio. The sequence goes on along the minus strand of JBBQAT010000011.1, from coordinate 14,548 downwards.
CAAGCGCACGCCAGCAGCAGTAACAAAGGGGGTAATAGCAGCGGAGGAGGCGGGCATGGAAGCAGCGGTGGCGGTGGCGGTGGCGGTAAAGGAAAATAGTCACCGCCGTTTTTCCGTGACGGCTCGGCAGCGCCCTTAGAAAGGCGATCTGCCGATGCTAGCCGGGAGAGCCGCATGAACATTGCCTCTCACGGCATCAAGCGTGTAGATGCCCGTATTTATTGGCTCTTCAGCCGCCCGTAACCGCCTTGCGGACCGTCACCAGCACCGCACGCAGATCCTCGATGGCCATCTGACCCGGTGCCGAACTGCTCTTGCCGACGGCGAAGGTCGCCGCCGAGCCATAAACCCAACCCATGATGCGTGACAACGAACCGATGCCGCCCATCGACATACCGATCAATGGAATCCTGATCGACTGCCGTGCGCGATCCGTCGCCGCGAGCAATGCCAGCACATCCTGCTCATTGGTCGGCATCACGGCAATTTTGGCCACGTCGGCCCCCAGGCGTTCGGCCTCCGCGAACTTGCTATCCAGCGTTTCCGCGTCAGGCGTCATCTGAAAGTTGTGATACGACATGATCATCGCGATTCCGTTGGCGGCCGAAACCTCGCGTAGTTGCTTCAAATCCTCGGGGGCATTCGAGAGTTCGTAGTCGATCATCTCCACGCAGCGCGCCTGGCAGGCAGCGACATACATCGCCACAACTGCCGATTCAGCAATCGGAATCGGCACTCCGCCCTCGGTCACGTTGCGCCGGGTAAGCAGGACAGGAATGCCGCCGGACGCCTGCCGAATGGCCAGAGCGGCCTCCACGACGGCCTTGATGTCACCGATGGCTTCGAAAAAGTCGATCCGCCATTCAAGAAGATCGGGCTCTTTCGGGACGATTGCTGCGACTTCATCAAGAATCGCCGCCAGCGTCTTCCCGACCAGCGGCGTAATGATGACCGGCAGGGTTCCGCCACCCAATGGCTTGCCTTGCACCCGAATTAGCTTGGTTTGATTCATGACAGAGTCCCTCACGTTGTTTCTGCTTTGCCGCAGGCTTGATCAAGCAGATCAGAAATGAATCCGGCGGCGGCAGCGGCTCCCTTTGGCCGAGGCAGTGCAGGCACCGGTTGCTTCCATAACTCATTCAGTGCCTCATGCCAGCCTCCAGTGATGAGTAACGGCTCGCTGATCTCAAGGCAACGCGCGTTAGCCTTCAACCAGTCGATCAGGTAATCCTGTTCCGGCCAGTCGTCACGGCGCGCGAAGACGACGGCGGTGCCATTGCACGCGGCTTCGGTGAAAGTACCGTAGCCAGGTTTGGTGAGCACGGCATCGACGCTGCGCAGCAAGTCGGTAAAGGGCAGGCCAAGTGGCTCGGTTGCGCTCATGTCATCCCGAGATATCGGCCAGCTTTGCGGAATCAGATAGTGGACGCCGTCGACACGAGGCCAGTGTTCGGCTGAGAGATCCTTGTCAAAACCACCAAAAGCGACCAGCACGATCTTGCTTTCCGGTGTGCAGGCCAGTTGTGCGCGCAGGGCATCGCGCCGGTCGTTTCCGATGGCGGCGACCGGCGCGATGCTTCGTGTGCGCGGCAAATCGCTCATCGGCATGGCCGGGGTCAGGCGCAGGAAACATTCTGCGGCGCTGTACGCCGCAAGCATCTCGGTGTGAATTTGTTTCGCCCAGGGCTGGTGGCCGAAAAAATGGACGAAAAGATCGGCCCAGTTGAGCGAACACATCGAGAGCGAAGCAATGCCAACCCGTGCCGCGCCAGCCAGCGGCAAATAGGCTACATCGGTAAGCACCAGATCGGGGTTGATGCGGCGGAGCAGGCTGGCCTCTTCGCTGACACGCAGTGGCCAATCGACGTGTTGTGCCCGGTAGGCGCTGGCTGTCGCGGCGTGGTCGATGCGCACCGCGTCGAGCATGACAAAGCCAAAGTCGCTGCACCCCTGCAGGTGGGTGAATTTGCACTGCAGACGTGAACGCAGCTTTTCTGTTGACAGGCCACTGCGCACCGTTAGTCGAAAATCAGCGCGTTGGCCAGCGAGTTCGTTGAGAATCGGCGCGGCCTGCGCCAGATGGCCGAAACCGTGCGAGGAGATGTCGACAAAAAGATGAGGCTGGTGGCTCATCAAGTCCGCTTAAACGAAGCGCGCCAACATCGCCCCCGACAATTCCGTCGGTAGAGGAATCCACACGAGATGACCGTTACCCGGCGCAACGCCGATTGGCGCGCCATCGCCGTTTTCCATGCGCTCCAGCGCCAACTCGAAATTGCCCGAGGGGTGAATGACTTCGATACGGTCACCGACCGAGAAGCGGTTCTTCACATCAATCTGGGCCAGTCCGCGTGTTGCATCCCAGCCGATCACGTCGCCGACGTACAGGCTGCGTCCGGATTCGGAGTGGCCGCGCAGGTAGTTCTGCATTTCGTGCTCATGATGGCGCTGGTAGAAACCGTCGGTGTAGCCGCGGTTGGCCAGTCCTTCAAGTTCGCCCAGCAGCGTTGGATCGAAACTTCGGCCGGCGACGGCATCGTCGATGGCGCGGCGATAGACCTGCGCCGTGCGCGCGACGTAGTACGGTGACTTGGTGCGGCCTTCGATTTTCAGTGAATTGACGCCAATCTCGATCAGGCGCTGCACGTGCTCGATGGCGCGCAGATCCTTCGAATTCATGATGTAGGTGCCGTGCTCGTCTTCTTCAATCGGCATCAGCTCGCCGGGGCGTTCCTTTTCTTCGAGCAGCCAGACCTGGGCGCTGGAATGCACATCGCCCCCGGCATCTTCCTCGCCGGCCTTGAGCTTGTAGTCACAGCGGCAGGAATTGGTGCAGGTGCCCTGATTCGGGTCGCGGTGATTGAAGTAGCCGGAGAGCAGGCAGCGGCCTGAATAGGCGACGCACAACGCACCGTGCACAAAGACCTCAAGTTCGATGTCCGGGCATTCCTGGCGGATCTCGGCAACCTCATCAAGCGACAGTTCGCGCGAGAGAATGATGCGCGAGACACCAAGCTTCTTCCAGAAGCGTACGGCGGCAAAATTGACCGTATTGGCCTGTACCGACAGATGGACCGGCATCTCCGGCCATTTTTCGCGCACCAGATCGATCAAACCGGGGTCGGCCATGATCAGCGCATCGGGCTTGAGCGCGATTACCGGTGCCATGTCCGCCAGATAGCTGCGCACCTTGGCGTTGTGCGGCAAGACATTGCTGACGACGTAGAACTGCTTGCCGCCAGCATGCGCTTCGCCGACGGCTCCGCCCAGGATTTCCAGGTTGCCGAATTCGTTGTTGCGCACGCGCAGGCTGTAGCGTGGCTGGCCGGCGTAAACAGCGTCGGCACCGAAAGCGAAAGCCGTGCGCATCATTGCCAGAGATCCAGCGGGGGCAAGCAATTCGGGGGGTGAAAATTGAGCAGCGTTGGACATGAAAGCTTTGGCGGGAAAAGGTTAGAATGCAACGAAATACGCATTTTAACCGCAATTTTCTGGCCTCCTTCCCATGTCCGAAGATATCCTCATCAACTTTACGCCGCAGGAAACGCGCGTCGCCGTCATGTACCAGGGCGCCGTGCAGGAACTGCATATCGAACGTACTGCCAACAAGGGCTTGGTCGGCAATGTTTATGTTGGGCGCGTTGTTCGCGTCCTGCCCGGAATGCAATCGGCATTCATCGACGTCGGATTGGAGCGAACGGCCTTCCTGCACGTGGCCGACATCTGGGAACCTCGTCACAATGGCGAGCCGGTACGCCCTATCGAGCGAATCCTGTTTGAAGGACAGAGTGTCGTCGTGCAGGTCATCAAGGACCCCATCGGAACCAAGGGTGCGCGCCTGTCGACTCAAATGTCCGTTGCCGGGCGAATGCTGGTCTACCTGCCGCAGGAAAAGCACATCGGCATTTCTCAGCGCATCGAAAGTGAGGGCGAGCGCGAAGCGCTGCGCGAGAAGATCACGCGCCTGGTGCCGGCCGACGAGCAAGGCGGTTTCATCGTGCGCACCATGGCCGAAGGCGCCACTGAAGAAGAGTTGACCAACGATATTGAATACCTGCGCAAGATCTGGCGCGATATTCAAGAGCAGTCAAAAAAGCTGGCACCGCCCAGCCGGCTCTATCAGGAGCTTTCGCTTGGCCTGCGCGTCCTGCGCGATTTCGTCAATCCGGAGACAAACAGCATCGTCATTGACTCGCGTGAGAACTTCGGAAAGTTGTCGACCTTTGCGGCGGAATACACGCCAACGGTGGCCCCCTTGCTCAATCACTACATCGGGGAGCGGCCCCTGTTTGATCTGCATGGCGTTGAAGAAGAGATCCAGAGGGCGCTGGCACGGCGCGTGGACCTCAAATCCGGTGGCTACCTGATCATCGACCAGACCGAAGCGATGACGACGGTTGACGTCAATACCGGAGGCTTTGTCGGCGTACGCAATTTCGACGATACGGTGTTCAAGACCAACCTTGAAGCGGCGCAGACCATTGCTCGCCAGTTGCGCCTGCGCAACCTTGGCGGCATCATCATCACCGACTTCATCGACATGGACAGCGAAGAACACAAGGTCGCTGTGCTGGCGGAATTCAACAAGGCACTGTCGCGTGACTACACCCGGCTGACGGTTAACGGATTTACCGCGCTCGGGCTGGTCGAGATGACGCGCAAGCGCACGCGCGAATCGCTCGCGCATGTGCTGTGCGAAGAATGCCCGACCTGCGGCGGTCGCGGGGAGGTAAAAACGGCGCGCACGGTGTGCTACGAAATTCTGCGCGAGTTGCTGCGTGAGGCCCGTCAGTTCAACGCTCGCGAACTCCGCGTGCTCGGCAGTGTCTCGGTGATTGACGTGTTTCTCGATGAAGAGTCGCAAGGTCTGGCCATGCTTTCCGACTTCATCGGCCGGCCGATCTCGCTGAAGGCTGAGCCCAGTTACGTGCAGGAGCAGTACGACATTGTTCTTATGTAATAAAAAACTATAGTGTATTCAATATGTTGCATACTACAATAGTAGAAATAAACAATTAACTACATGGTAAGCTACGTAATATTTCAGCAGCGATAATAGACGTTAATCAACGACAGGGTGCTCCGATTCAATCAATATCACTCTAGTTGTCCCGAAGGAGCACCGAATGTCGATTCTTGATGACGGAGAGCCAGATCCATTCTTTCAGAAAAAGGAATGGGTGGCTTTTCAAAAAGAACTACGGCTAGTTGAAGAGGCTTCGCCAGGGGACAAGATTCGGCAGAAAAATATAAAGATATTGAGCCGGCTAATCTCATTCATGATCTATCCAGAAGGCCCGTACCGTTGGAAGAGCTTTCGGCTCGAAAGAAAGGGTTATCTGTTTCAATTGTGCCACCCAAGTGAAGCACCTAAATCTGGTGGTTATCCATGTAATTCAGATTTCTATGTTTATCACGCACTACAGAGTTACTGCCTAAACTTTCGCAATGAATCGCTAAGCATTGCGGAAGAGAAATTCAACCTGCTAAATTTGACTCTTGAAGACCAATATCTCATAAACGAGGCATGCGAACTTACCAAATGGCCTTATAAACTTGGCGCGGCTCTTTATATTGAGCAACAAATGGTGGCGCAAAAAAAATGCAAAGAGCCTAGTCAAGGCAAGGCTCAGTGGCTGGTAGCGAAAGCTCCCATTACACCTACTAAGGTTGGAGATGCCATTCCACTCCGACCTGATGGGGGAGAACCCAGCAAGATCGGTAATCAGTGGAAAAAATACCGCTCTGTCGCACACTTCTGGGCCGCTTTTGTAGTTTGGGCGGAAAAACCTCTTGGTCTTCCAAACGACAGATTTCTTCTTCTTGATTTTATTTGCAACGCTGATGTCGACAAGTTTCTTTCAAACGCCGCTCTATTCCGCAAATTCCGGGCTGATGTGGAAGTGTCACGAACAAAAAAGACCGCGCTGATCAAACAGTTTGGTGGGCAAGGGGATAAGGCACGTGACGACGAGGTATTGGAAGGCATCGTACCAAGTCCTCCGGACTCAATTCCCGACTTTCTCGACCATTACCAATGGGCCGCCTTGGAACAATACAAAACCCGCACGAGGGGTCGTGAGAAGCGTGTTTCTGAGGTTATTGCACCTTTGACTCCCGCTCCCTGAAGAGCTGGAGTACGGTTGACTCACGCCCCCCGAAGGGCGTGTGATGGTCATTTCCACCTTGCGAATTAACCTATCGTCTGTAATCGACGTGAGGGCTTCGCAATGGGCAACGACACCAATAACACCCGCAAATTTTCCAGCAATCAACGCAAAGCAGCTCCTCTGCCTCCTGAGTTGATTTGGCTGATTGAACGCGCACGCCAGATAGTAGGCGACCGCATTCTGCGGTTACCGAAACTATGTGACAAGATCGGCCGTGCACCGGCCACTGTCTGGGGCGACGTCCGCAAGCTCACCTTTCCACCTCCAGTTCGGCTTGGTCCGCGAGCTGTCGGCTGGCGCGAGTCAGAGGTCGATGCATGGCTTGAAGCCCGCTCCTTTGCAACTCGTTGCACAGACAATCCGCTCGACATAAAGCTCTTTGTCGCGGAACTCATCGCCTTAAAAGGAAACACTCCTCCAGTTGTAAGCAGCCCTTCACTCGCGGCAGCTCGTCAGCAGCAGATGCTCTCAGTTTTTCCGCCGTCAGTCGCCTGCAAAGATGCGGAGGTCGACCAATGACCTCCCCGTTCGGCAAGAGTCTCGTCACCTACTCACTTTGCCGCGGTCCGCCTGACTGAATGAAGTCACCGCCAACTCTTATATATCTATATTGCATGCTTTTGCAGTATGGAGGGACTAATTTTAACCAGGGAATATATATATGTCGTCAGAATTCTGTATCGAGAAATACCAATCGGGTCGTCGTCGGTCATCAAAGAAAGTGACCGTCGAAGTAGTTGAAATCGCACTGGCGCAAGCAGGCGTCGCGATTGTCGACGCTGTCAGAGTCAATAATTGCGCGACAAGCCTATACCTCGAAGGCGGTGGAATTTACTGCCTTTATGACAAAGGCACGATTGTTCTGCAGGGAAAACCTTCAGCCAAAGAAAGCCGTACTTTCGAGTCCCTGGTCCAACCGGGAAAGCCACCTAGGGCCGTACAGAAGCACGAGTTGGAGGTCTGGGAGGAATGGTTCCAGGCAAATCATGCTGGGGGGCAGATATGAATTCGACGCTATCCAAAGGCGCGATTGGCCTGCGCCTAAATGATAAACGCGTGAGGTATCCACACCCGACCGTGGTCCAAACGGTAAGTAATATTGCCTCAGGGGCTGCAGTTCACGAGATGGTTTCCTCCCGGTCGTCCGATCAAGAAGGCTTAGCGTTGCATGATGACGCGTTTAAACGCGACGGACTGAGATTCCAGGACAGCGCCTTTGCGACCCGCGAAGAGTGGTTGGAGAAAGCTATCGACGCGCTTGCCAAGCGCGTTTTTATTCCAGCAGGATGTCCGCTTCCTCCGATCAAGGTCGCAATTGGATTTCCATCGGGAAAAGGTGTCAGCAAAAAACGGCGAGTTGTTGGACAGTGTTGGCCCCGAAAGGCCAGTGACGACGGGTTAAACCAAGTATTCCTGAATCCGACTCTGACAAGCGCAGAGCAATTCGTCGATGTCCTTGCGCACGAACTGGTACATGCGGTCGACGATTGCAGGAGCGGTCACAAAGGAGAATTCCTGACAATCCGCAAATCTGTTGGTTTGACCAAGGGGATCCCTTCCGCCGCATCTGCAGGACCTGAATTGTTGGCCACTATCGACGAGGTCTGTCGTGGTCTTGGTCCTTTGCCTCATGCAACTCTTCACACCGTCGACAATGAAAAGAAGCAGGGTACGCGGCTGCTCAAGGTTGAGTGTTTCGCTTGTGGTTATACCTGCCGCATCACCGCAAAATGGGTTGAGCTTGGCCTACCGATTTGCCCGTGTGGTTTGAAGATGGTGGCTACTAGTAGTGGTCAGATGCTGCTCCGCAACAGAAACGTATTGAATGGAGGAAATCATGAAAAACTCGACGATTGAGTGGACACGCCATACCTTTAACCCGTGGTGGGGCTGTTCTAAAGTTTCGCCAGGTTGCGAGAACTGCTACGCAGAGGCGTTTGCAAAGCGCTATGGGCATAATGTGTGGGGCCCAAGCTCTGAGCGTCGCCACCTTTCAGAGGCGTACTGGAAACAGCCGGCGGCATGGAATGCCGAGGCGAATCGGGGCGGTTTTCGTTCTCGCGTTTTCTGTGCGTCCATGGCTGACCTCTTTGAAGATCGCCGCGACCTTGATGCTACCCGCGAACAGCTCTGGGGCATTATTGAGACAACCCCTTATCTGGACTGGTTGCTGCTGACCAAACGGCCGGAGCATGTCGGGGGCCTCGTGCCCTGGACCACCGACTGGCCGGAAAACGTCTGGCTGGGAACCACAGCGGAGAACCAACACTGTTTGGACCAGCGAATGCCGGCCTTAACCGCGCTGGAGGCTAAGGTCCTGTTTCTGTCGTGTGAACCGTTGCTCGGCCCTATAGATTTCTCTCGTTGGATCGACGGTGCCAACAGCGGAAAGCACCGCCAGATTGATTGGGTCATCGCTGGAGGAGAAAGCGGCCACCATGCCCGCCCTATGCACCCCGAGTGGCTCGCCTCTCTTCGCGATCAGTGCGTCGACGCCAACATCAAGTTCCATTTTAAACAATGGGGCAACTGGAGACCTGTCTCCAGCGACCAAGTCAATGGTCGTGCGACCCGGCAGCTTCTGACGGCCAGCGGCCAACCCTTCACCGTCGCCAACCTGGGCAAGAAAGCTGCCGGTCGGCTGTTGCAGGGACGCACTTGGGACGAGTTTCCAGGCACGCGCACGGTATGCAAAGAACTTGCCTAACAAATTTCAACGAATTGGAGATACATGATGGAAACCGCCAACACACGCGTCCCCTTTAAGACAGCGACAGAAAAATTTCAATTTGTCGTACAGGAGAGTTCGACAATCACTTCTGACATGCATGAACTCGCCCAATGCTCTTTCCAAATCACTGGAAGTCGAATGAAGCAATTGCAGGAACTGAACCCTCGGCTGGCTCAGTGGATTTCGGATTGCGAGGCATCTTATGCATCTCTTTTTGAATGTGGTGCAGCATTGCGCGAACTTTACGGTGAGGATGCGCCGCCACCTCAGCCAAAACTAGCTTTCGACCTGTACGTTGTTTTTGGCATGAGAATTTTGATCTGCCACAAGCAAGACATGAAATTCTCACTCAACTACTTTCTCCGATTCCTAAACCAGTTATACGAAGATCGTGCGCTGCTTGCCAGCCTCATCGGCTCTCATTGGATTTCGCAAACTTTTCGGTTGTCCACCGAAGTCAACAATAACGGGGTTTTGTTTTCATTAAGGGAGCCTGGCGACGAAAGCAAGTTCATCACAGCCGATTTGTCGGTGTTATCGAGCGTCAATTTTCCTCCGTTGATGATTTGGGAGAAATGCAGGCTCGGATGGCTTTTCCGCGATCATTTATGTTGCAATTTTCACCAGCGATCCCGTACCCCATGGAAGGGTAATCCGTGCCGTTGATTAGGAGTGATGAGCATCGATCTTTACACTCAACATCCGTGCAATTTTCAGCCGCGTTTGGTGACTCGTGACGCCGAAAGTTGCACGGACATTCAGCGCATTTTTCAGTCTCGATAGATCACCATAGAGCGACAAATTACGCGGGCATGAGATTTCATCCATTTCGACGGCAGAGCTATCAAACACTCAAGCAGGCCATATTTACGCATCCCTTTGATAGCCCTGCATACAGGCCTAAAACGTGAACTATGCACATAAATAACTAATGCTGTACTCGCTGTAACTGTTGCCCCATAGCACGCTACGTTTAGTTTGCCTGACTAGGCCCACGAACCATGTACCAAGTTGAAGACATTACATCATGGATATACCCCCGTGAAGACCAGCCATTACTGCCCAATTTCAGCTTGCCTACAGCCCACTTGAACACTGACTATTTGAGGACATGACCCATGTGTGACTCCATCAGTATCATCGCTTGGATCGATGACGATCTGACCGATGAAGAATACGATCAGTGCCAGTTCCCAGAACGTGATCTGGATGACACGGACCAGCAGAGTTCAGACTTCCGCATGCAATACCCGAAGAGTCCGCTTACGGGTGCCGGATTCAAAATCACGCCCCTCGGCATGCTGATACCCGGAACTGTCGATAAGCGATATTTTCACGGACGTATTGCGGGATATCTAGTTGAGGTTAATCCGCCGGCCTGTGTCATCGGGCATAACCGAATGCTAGTCAATGGTGTTCCCGCTGCGGCAAGAGTTTCGGTTTGGCTGTTACTGTACTGGCTGGCAAGGAACGGTTGCACGGCTGCTGGCCTGGACAAGATCAGTTTCGACAACGTGGATATCGTCGACCTAACACTGACATTCTTGTACTTATTTGGCTCTGAAAGGGAAGCACGGGAGTTTCTGTACGAATTTCGGAGACACAGCGAGACCTTGCTGAACAAGAAGCAGAATGTTGGAGACAACAGCAAGAAGATTGCCTACTCGATTCCACCGGACCCCGTTGGCCCAGAGTCTGAACACCACTACACGTCTTATGTCAGGATGCGACAGTTCAAGCTTAAGGCCTACGTCAAGGGACTCAATCAGCTCAATGCAGTGATGCTACCGATTGCTGATAAGGTGCTTGAAACAGAAATGCAGGAAGAAACAATACGAACATTTCGTCCGGAGGTACAAGTCCATGGGAAATGGTTGAAGGACATGCGCCTGAATAAGATTTCGGGTTGGGAAGGCAAAACCGAGCCCTATGAGCTTGTCTTTGGGTTGTTGCGGACCACGCTGGAGCTCGACAAGAAAGTCCGGGCCAAACGGATGAAAGTAACCACCGTTGATGTTCTCCCACTGTGCGCCCGCGACAAGAAGCTCTTGGCGTATCACTTGAGAGGGGGCGTAGTCCGTGAGCACGAGCATTTTCGCAATATGGACCCCAAAAAAGCCAGCCAGTATTACTCGGCGGTTAAGATTAGAGTCCGCGACCAAGAAGGCATCGATTTCGATGTGCCTTATGTCGATACGAAAGTGCTGTCACCCAAGCTCTCGGCGTTGCTGGTGCGTCAGGAAGAGTTCAAGCCTGATTACTTTAAGCCCGGAGATCATTTCGGTGGTTACGTCTTCTCGCGGGTCAGTGAGCCCGTGGTACTTAAGAAATTAGACGAAATTGTCGCGGACGTGCTGGAAAATGGGCCGGACAGCGTGCCACCCCTGCCAAGACAGACTATTTATAACGGGCCAAACAAACCCAATCGTAATCGCGGGATCAGCGATGCGCCAGTGCCACCAGAGTATAAGGAAGACTGAGTAGCGCTTTCTGCCAGTCTGAAAGAGAGTTGTAGCGTTGTAGCGGATTTTCGGGGCATGCCCATACAGGACAAGCAACTTGCTGTTCTGCCTACCAAGACGTACCAGCACTACCAGGCACAGGCCACGTCGACGACTGCTCCGCGAAAAACCCATCTTGGTGAATTGGCGATTCAGGAAGTGATGAACGAGTTCGCCTGAGCAGAACCGCCGATAACGAGCATCTTTCTGTTTGGAGACCACACGATTGCCCGTATCGGTTTCCTGTTACCCGACAACTGCCGTAAGGCCAGCACCCGCGCCTTCCTGCAGTTTCTTGAACAACAGGGCTTGTTAGCGTCGGCCTCAGACATCAAACGTAGTGCCATACAAGCCGGGCGGACATTCTCCACACTACGCTTTCCGCCAGCTTAGCCGCGCGTAGCAGCAACTCCACAGGTCAGTCTAGCCGCGCGGCACCTCACCACTTTGCAAGCCAGAGAAATCAACGTCGTTGGGATCAATGCCTGCGGCTAGCTCTTCTTGCGAAAGGCAGGCGAGGTGCCTCGCAGGTTTGCAGACCACGAAAATGAAGTCATCGACAGAAGGATTTGCTTCATTCTGCCAAGCCCGCTCGAACTCTTCGGCCTGACGTTCATTGAACCCCAGCCTAAATAGTGGCTGGGGAAGCGTGTTCTCGTTGACGACGACACAGGCCCATTCCGGTTCAAGCACATACATTCCCTTAAAGCCAGAAACCCGATTTACGGTGACTTTTGGGCAGTGCTCGGCCAGCCATACCCTGATCGGCAATGGACAGGCTGTAGGGTCCCAATGCTCCCATGTAGGGTAGATAGCGATGGCGTAAACGGTCTGCTGCTTCTCGACGTCTTTAAAAGTGATGGAAGGTAGTTTTTCCATTATGGCTACTCCAGTGATTGAGGGATAACAGGAACGCCAATCAGCGCTCCCGTACCAACAAAATTGCCGCAAGCCGCCAATGGAACTGTCAATTTACGTATGAATGCCAATGTTTATCACTGGAGAAGAACATGCCTAAACTCTGCAAATGGGGTAACTCCCTCGGCCTGCGTGTTCCTGCTTATGTCGCGGATTGTGCTCATTTGAAGGCCGGAGACCAGCTTTCAGTTCGCCTGCTCGATAGCGGAGATATTCTGGTTCGTCCAATGAAACCAAGAAACGGTGGCGGCAACGCCTTCGCAGAAAGTGCGCCGCCGGAAGTTGCTCCGGTAAAACAGGAGGTGTGGTGAGAGCCGAGCCGCGCTCTGACATTCAGCAAGACGACAAGGATCTGCTGGACCAATTGTGATTGAGTCTCGCAGATCAATACCACTACGGGCCGAAGTCTAGCCACCCTCTCGACGCCGACTGATTTGAGTCTTTCCGGCGGCGCGGGACTACGGTACCGACCAAGATTGAGCGTTTTTTTGGAGACCCCGCTATGTCACGAAAGATCACTCCCGCCGCGCGTGCGGCGCTGAAGATTCTGGACAGCTACGGAAAGCATAAGGTGCCAGTACGCACCGACGGACATATCGCCGCAGAACTGGTTTCACGAGGATTTGCGAAGCAAACGACGGACGGGGGCTTGGTAATCACCGCGTTCGGACAAGTGCATTTGCACCCGGAGTATTTGGATCTGCCGATGATTTACGAGCCTTGGATGTTCGACGCAAGACGCTACTTTCTGGCGGTAGATAGCGGATCAAAGCCAAGAAAATGGTGGATTTTACGCAAGTTGTTATCTATTTGCCATTTTGATGGGCCTGCCGTAAACTGTTGATGTCGAGTTCGATTCAAGGTGCCAATCGGCATTCCGAGCCTGATACCCCGCGCCGCAGCGCACCGCCTCAAAGTCGCCCCCGGATTCTTTCCGGTCACCGGCAGCATTGAGGCCACTCAATCCCAAGTCGTTCTGATTCAGCCTTCGTTCCGTTGAGGCGGTGTGTTGCTGCGCCATTTTTTACGCCATTTCATGGAGAAAATCATGGCTACAACACCGGCAGCAAGTTCCACCCCCGCTTTAGGCTTCACCCCCGCGTTCAAACGCGTCGCGCAGAGCAACGATTTTGATTGCGCCTTTGCCTGCATCGCCACCATTGCCGGCAAGACACTCGAAGAGGTCCGCGCCACCGCCGTCAAGCAGTTCCATCTGCGGGAACACGGTCCTTACTGGGTCACGGAAGCGTTGATTACCAGCTTGGCCGCTCACTACGGCTGGACGGCTACGGTCTGGAAGGAAGTGCTGACGCCAATCCTCGGCCTGCCAGACCTGGCGATTTTGATGGTCGATTACGACGAAGAAACCGAGTTGGGGCGTCACGTTGTATTCCACCGCATTCGTCAGGCCAGCCCTAAGCCAGCCATCGAATACGTGATCGATCCGGCGTATTGGGTTGCGCCGGATAAGCAGATCACGGCAGACCTGAAGGCTTTAGCACCGTCCTGGTACATTGGCTTGCACCCGATGAACACCCCGACGACCTACGCCAAGAAGTAGGCACCGAAGCGGCCGGTCGTGTTTATCGCCGGCCGCTTCTATCTCCACCGACGGAGGATACCAAATGTTGTCGAGTTTTCCGGTCGGCAAGCTACTGACCGCGATCAAGGTCTTTGAACCGTGGCGAGGCGAGAATCCTGATCCAGATATCCCGCTGTTCGGCGCTCTCGTCATTGAATTCGAGGATATCGCTGTTCTGTTCAAATCCCCGTTGCGCTACTGCCGATCAACTCAAGGAAGTCAGATCACGCTTACTGACGGTCGGCGAGTCGATTTGGGCTTTCGCGTCGATTGTGGCGATCCAGAGGAGATTGAGGCTCGCTGCCACGGGTTCGATAATCCAATCATCAATCCCTTGGGGCTGAATTGGCAGTCGGTGTTTTCCCCGTCGTATGGCCGTGGATTTGATCGACACGCATGGCGAAGTATCAGAGAGGTGGCCAAAGTCGCAGGCCAGCGCTTGCACGCGGTTTCTCTGGCCGAAAATCAACGGCGTTTGCGCGGTAATTCGTCGTCGGCACCGATTTCTGTGGCCGCCGAGCTGAATCTGTCTTGTTCCAGCCGTGACGAACGGGCATTTTCTTTGTCGTCCGTCTTCTTCAGATAATCGTATCTGACGCGTCTTCTTCGGGTTTATTTCCGTTTTCTTCAAACTTCGCCTGAGGGC
>JBBQAT010000010.1:0-54610 GCA_038316625.1 Burkholderiales bacterium | reverse complement strand
AACCGACCTGGACGAATCGAACCTCGAGCCTTAAAACGAAGACAAAAACCTTATCCGTTACTAACCAGAAAACGAGCCGTAGCAAGGGAATTCGTCCGAAAACATGGCCACCCAAAAAAGCTTAAGTAAGTGCCATTCGGGTCAGACCCATTTCATTCCTTGCTTGCATAGAGCTGCGGCTTCGGTCGTCGTTGCCATCTGTACACCGAGGAAAGCAAGAATTAAAGGGGTCGAATTTAATGCGAATTAATAGCCTAACTTTGCGCTCCAAGGGACGCACCGCCATAAAGCCGGCCTTGCGCCCCTGAGCTTGAACGTTAGGCGTCGCAATACACAACCTGCGCAGTGCCAGCAATGACTGAATCCACTATCAAATTTCGCAAAGCAGTCCGGACCGACTTGGAGCGCATTGTTCAGCTTCTCGCCGACGATCCACTAGGAAGTCAGAGAGAAGTACTATCCACTCCCCTCGCGAGCAGCTATGTGCAAGCGTTCGAGGCTATCCGATAGACTTGACTGCCCAAATCTGCAGGAACGAAGTTATGCCTAAGCGCATCCTTTCAGTCGTGATTCTGGTTGCTCTGGTTGGCTGTGCGTCGGTTATTGATGTGCCCACCGAAAAGCGAAGAATTGAGCAGCAAATCGCTGCGACAACAAACAGTATCAGTGGTTGTTCTAAGCGTTTGTCGACCGTTACGAAATACCAGGGGCTAGAGTCAAGACTCGCTCTAGATCAAACAAAGCAACCGACGAATGAGCAAATTGCCAACACTGCCATACTGACGAGTGATGATTTGCAGACTGGAATTGAATGGTTTGCGCAGAGACAGGAATGTGGGCGACTTGGTGCCGAGGCTTACGGGAGGATTGACCCGGAACTAGGTTCTGTTGTCGTGACTGCGTGGGCTGACAATGTAAATTTGTATAGAGAGGTGATTGCAGATCGCCCTACGTATGGACATATCAATAAAAGACTAAAGGCACTAAGTATCAAACGTCAGGCAATGTTTAGGACCTATTATTCAAATTTAGACAAGAGGCTGAATCAAATCAGAGCAGAGCAACAGTCGATGGTAAAACAGAGGTCCGACGATACAAGTAAGCTGTTCGCGTCCGCGTTTGGTTTTGTTTCCGAATTGGCTGCGGAAGTATTGCTAACCTCAGTTGAGGCTCTTGCCGTTCAGCAAGCCGCACTTTCCGAAGCGCAGAAACGTTACATCTTGGTGACTCCTGCATATCATCCGGTGCAAATTACTCAGACCTCCTGCGACTACCGTGCTGGTCAACTGTTCTGTATTCAACAGTCGTTCTAAAGTCGGATACTGTAAATTGCCGACAAGCAAAAGCCAGGTCAGCAAAAACCGGGTCAGAGTGAATTCTCTTTTTGGAAGAGAACGTGCCATTGGGGCTAGGAAAATTGATGACGAACCACGATTGTTTCCGTGCTCCCTCCACCTCAGTGGTAGTCCTCCTCTCGTTGATGCCTTAGCGCCAAAATAGTGACGGTTTCTTCGTGATCGATTTCGTACAGGGCTACGTAGCCGCTTGCACCGAACGGAATGAGCATTTCACGAAGGAAGGGGTTGTTCGGGCTTGCCTTGCGAAAGCTGAAGGGCGTCAATTCCAGGCTGCGGAGGGCATTCCTGATCGCTTCCAGCGCCCGTTCCGCCAGTGCCCAGTCGGCTTCATTCCGAGCCAGCACGAACTCATAGAGCCGAATCAGGTCGTTCTCCGCTTCTTCCGTAAAGCGGACGCGATACGTCATGTGCCGGCCTTGGCCGACGCCAGCATTTTTTCCAGCCGCCCCAGCACAGCCTCTGCGCTAACGTATCGCCCCGTTTCGCGTGAATGTTCGCTTGAGGCCAGTCCGCGGGCAACGAATTCGCTTTGTAGCTGCCGGCGGGTGATGTTGTCGCGGATCGATTCCTCGACAAAACTCGAAAGACTCTCGCCTTCCCGCAGTACCTGTTCGGCGGCTTGCCGGAATTCGGGGGTGACGCGCAATGAGGGAAAAGTGGCGGTTTTCATTTGGACTCCATTTTGCATTGCATTTGCGATGCAATTCTGGCACAAGTTCATTGACAGAACAATCGTTGCGTACTTTTGTCGTGAGGACGCCGGTATTTTCTGCCGGTCAAAGCAAAAGGAGCTGCTTTGCAGCAGGAGTGTCGGCCTTGGGAAAATTCAAGGTCAGAATGAATTGATTTTCTTGGAAGATGGCGAACGATCCGGACGAGAAAATTGCCCTTGCAAGATGCATTAACCGTGCAATTTATCCACGTCAGCGATAGATTGCACGGATGCCCCCACGATGGGCCGTGGCCAGGGTGGCCGAGAATTGAATGAGTCCGCCTCAGTTTGTTCCTTGAGATGCGGATGAAGTACGTTGATTGCACTTAACCGGGAGTCCAACTCATGAAGAATTTTCAAATCCTTTGCTACGGCGATTCAAATACCTGGGGGTACATCCCGGTGACGGCAGGTCGTTACCCGCGCATTTTGCGTTGGACGGGCGTCATGGCGGAGCGGTTGGGGGCCCGCTTTACGGTGATCGAGGAGGGGCAAAACGGGCGCACTACGGTCTGGGATGATCCGCTGGAAGGCGACAAGAACGGCTTGCGTTATCTACCCGCTTGCCTGGAAAGCCATATGCCGATTGATATGGTGATCCTGATGTTGGGAACGAACGACCTGAAGGCAAGGTTTTCGCTCACGGCGTTGGATATTGCCCTCGGTGCGGAACGTCTGGTGGAGGTGATTCTTAAATCCGAGAGAGGCGTGGAGGGTTGTCCTCCGGCCATTCTGCTGGCGGCGCCGCCGCTGATCAACCCGCTTGGCGACGAATGGGCGGAGATGTTCAGCGGTGGGCGGGAAAAATCCGCGTCGCTGGCACGGCGCTATGCGGCGGTAGCCGAGAGACAGGGCTGCGAATTCCTGGACGTTGCGACCGTCATTGCGGTCGATCCTGCAGATGGAATTCACTACAGCGAGGAATCGCATCGCTTACTTGGAAATGTGATGGCCGAGCACGTCTTGGCGAGATTCCCGAATGAGGATTAGGTAGAACCTGTCTGTCGCCAAAATTATTATTGCTTTGGGCGGCTATTCCTTTTGCTCAACATTTAACCATCCAGGGCGCGTAGCACTTAACCGCGATCAGAACTACTCGGGTTCGCATCGTTGTCGAAAACTGCAGCGTGCAAAAGCAATGTTTGAAAAAGTCGGCGCTTACTGAGCGTCGCTCCGGTTGGCTCATGAGAAGATGCTTGACTGGGCTGGAAACGAAACGGAGAGAAAAGCATGCAAGCGGCACTCAAGCACGACCTCGCGAATTTGGACCAAATTCTCAATCGCACCTTGGTCGAGGCGCTCACGATTCTAGGCTCGCTCGAACAGCGGCCGGTTGCGCTGGAACCGATCCCGATGATCAGTTCTGGTCTTGACGAATCTGGGGCGGGGTTTGCCGCCGCGCTGGATCAGTTCAACGCGCGATTTGCCAAGGGGTTTTCTGCGTCTGCCGGGCCGCGCTATCTCGGCTTTGTGACGGGCGGAGCAACACCGGCAGCGTTGGCCGGAGACTGGTTGGTTTCGACGTGGGACCAGAATCCAACCTCGGGGCTCGATTCTTCCGCGCCAGATCTTGAACGCGAAACGCTCGCCTGTCTGTGTGAGTTGTTCGGCCTTTCAAGTGAGCATGGTGGAGCTTTCGTGACCGGCGCAACCCTGTCGAATTTTGTCGGCCTGGCGCTCGGCCGCGAATGGCTCGGCGAGCGTCGCGGATTGCGGATTTCCGAATGCGGTCTGGCCGCGCTAGGCCCGGTTCGCGTGCTTTCGGGATCACCACACTCCAGTATCTACAAAGCCGCATCGATGCTTGGCCTGGGGCGTTCCGCCATTGAGACGCTTCCGACCCTGCCTGGCCGCGAAGCGGTGGATGTAGTTGCCCTGAACGCGCGATTGGATTCGCTGAAGGGTGAGGCTTGCATCGTTGTTGCCAACGCCGGCACCGTAAACACGGTCGATTTTGACGATCTGCTCGCCATTACGGCGCTGCGGGATCGCTATCCTTTCTGGCTGCACGTCGATGCGGCATTTGGCGCTTTCGCGGCTGTTTCGCCGGAGCACGCGCACCTCGTCCGGGGCTTCGATCTGGCCGACTCGATTTGCATCGATGCGCACAAATGGCTCAACGTCCCCTACGACGCGGCCATTCAGCTGACCCGGCGCAGCGACCTGCAATTGCGCGTTTTTCAGAACAGTGCGGCCTACCTTGGCGCGCCGGGAAATCGCCCGGACTTCGTGCATCTGACACCAGAGAATTCAAGGCGGCTGCGCGCGCTGCCCACCTGGTTCACCCTGCGGGCCTATGGCCGCGAAGGGGTACGCGAGATTGTCCGTGAATGCTGTCGGCACGCGAAAAATCTCGGTGAACTAATTTCCGCATCACCCCTTTTTGATCTGCTCAGCCCGGTAAGGATGAATGTGGTTTGCTTTGGATTGCACGACGCGGCGACCGGCCCTGCCGGCGAAATCGCAGTTCAGACGTTCGTGAAACGCGTGCGGGATGCCGGCGACGTCTTTGTTACGCCCACTGTCTACCAGGGACGGTGGGCCATCCGCGCGGCGTTCAGCAATTGGCGTACCAGCGATGCGGACGTGCTTCGTGCGTGGAGATCGCTGGAGTCCGGGGCCTTGCTCGCCGAATGAGGAAATAACGACGCTGCAAACTCGCAAATCAAGTTGGCAAATTGGGGATAGCCCACGATTGTTTCCTTGCCCCTGCGACCTCAGTTCTCTCGACGCGCACAGACCGTGCAAATTTCCCACGGAAGCGACAAATTGCACGGATGAGTCCGCTAATTGCCGAAGTCAAACGGGGGTAGGCCGCTTGATTTCTCAATAGGACGTCGACGAGGGCGCAAAGCTCTTGGCGGCTGGCACCGGCTCGGCGAAGCTGTAACCCAGCAATTCGGTACGCTCGCCCTCGATCATCGTGCCATCGCGACGAACGACGTTTTCCAGCGCCAAGAAACCGCGCATTTTCTCCGGCGCCACCCAGGCGGTGCGTTCCAGTGTCGTGCCATCACTCAGGTTGACGCCGGATGCCTCGATACGGAATGCGTCGAACGTGCCGCCCGGCAGGGTGATCCGTTCGCGGCCGACGACACGCAGGTCGAAGCTTACGTTGGTCTGTTTGCCATTTTCCTGTGTTACCAGAAACTGCGCCTGCCAGCGCTTGCCTATCTGGTAGTCATCAATGAAGAACTGATAGGGCGTCCATTTCCGGCCATCCGGTGCGCGCACGTTGTTGCCGAAAAGGTCGGTAACGGTCTTGCCGTCGTTGAACACGACTTCGTCCTTGTCGATCTTGAGGACGGAGGAGTCGAAACGCGCTTTCTCAGCGAGATCCATCAGATCAAGCCGGCCATAGGCATACTTTTCGCCAGCTCTGAAAGGCACGCTCAGGCCAGAATACACCGTGGTCGCGTTGAGATTTCCGGGCGTGCAGACTTCAACAGCTGCCAACGTCGAACGGACCGGTTTTTCGCCCTGGGCTGCCAGAAGTTGATCCAGGCGAAATTGCGCCAGTTCGGAAAATTTGCCATTCGGCCGCTGGCGAATGAAAGCCTCCAGTTGATCAAGCGAATCGGCGGAGCGTAGTTGCAGCCAGGACGCCAGGTCGTCCTCGAATTCCTTGGCGATGTCGCGCGTGACCTGACCGGGAATAAAGGAGAAGTCGGACTCCAGCGAAGTGCTTTCCCAGGGAATCTGGGCTCCTTTTGAGTTGCGGCGAACGGAAAGCCGCACGCGTTTGAAGACATCCTCGATTGCTGCCCCCGGTGTCTGCATTTCCTTGAGCAGGAAGTCCGTATACAAGCCGTGGCTGCCGGTGCCGTCTTCCGCCGTATTTCCAGGAGCCGTTGCAAAGGCCAGCAAGGTGCCCGGTGGCGCATCGAGTTGGGAGAGGCCTTTGTCATCAATCCTGAAAACCGGCCCGAACGGGTTGTTGCGGCAGGCATCGAGAATGACGATGTTGAGCGCGTTACGGGCTTGAGTCAGACCGTTGAGCAACAGGCCAAGATCGACGGCGTTGGTCTGGATATCTGCCTTGCTGCGAATCCTGGCGTCCACCGGTACCAGAAAATTGCGCCAGTTCAGTTGCACGCCATGGCCGGCGTAGTAGAACACCCCCACGCCTTTGTCGCGTGCCAGGGCTTTTCCGTGATCGCGGATGGCGTCCTGCAGTTCACGCGCCTTGGCATCGAGCTTCAACGTCACAGAAAATCCGGCCTGACGCAGGCGATCTGCAATCGCTTGCGCGTCGTTGACCGGATTGAGCAACTCGCCCACCGGGTAATGACTGTTTCCCACCACCAGGGCATGGCGTGGCAACTTGGCAAGGTCAACGTCGGCAGCACCAGCGCCGGTGGCCAGGAACAAACAGCCTGCAATGCTCAGTGAACGGCAGAAATTCAACATGGAGACTCCGGCAACGGAAACAAGGCGAACTGCATTCTGGCAGCTTTTGCCACGGGGCAATAGAGACAGGCCGGTGATCAACGGCTGGACTGCGGTCGCTTCTTGTCATTGCCTCAGTCGAACAGGCAGGCTGAACCAGGCGAGTAGGCCGAGCACCATCAAGGCGATGCCGACCCACTGTACGGTCGGCCACTTGCCACCGCCGCGCCGAAGGACTTCAAAGCTTTCCACAAAAACCGTCTCGCATGCGCCGTTGCCGGTATCGGTGCGCACGGTACTTGTCCCGCGCTTGAAGGGAAAGCCGTGGTTGTGGGAGTACTCGGAGAGGTAGCCAGAAAAATGGATCTGGTCGCCGATGCGAACGTCTCGCATTTTGCTCGCCACGGCAGAATCGGCACTGAGCAAATGATTGTTGGAAATCGCCGTGGTATCGAACGCGGCCCAGGCCTCGCTTGATGAGGTCTGATAGTTGCAGGTGAATTGGCCGCTGGAAAAACTGATGTCGCCGTAGGCCCCGCTGCGAACGTTGTTGCCCCACACCACGCACAGGTCGGTGATATTCAGCTTGTCGTTCCATTCCTTGTGCAGGAAATCCCACCAAGTATCGGCGTTGTGCTTGCTGACCACCAGGCCGTAGAGGTCGTATTTGTAGAGCGGCTTGATCTGGTAGTCGATTTCACCGACCGTGACCTCGATCGGTTGTTTTGAAATCTCCACCTGCACCGGCTCCTCCAGCAACTCAGTTTGCAAGGTCTGAGGCAATGGCAACTCACTCTTTTTCCAGAGCGCGCCGAGCAGCAGGATCAAGCCGAATATCAACAGCCATTTGCCAATACGATTATCCATGGATCGCTGTATCGCCAATTCGTGGGGTTGGTGCGCCGCCCATCTCGGGACGTTCAAAAGTACCTGGATTTTCGCATGAAAGCCAGAAGGCATGCGCCTCACGTGACATTTTGTAGTTCGCAGTCGATCCGACCGGTGCGCGCAATCGTTGCCCTAATCTGGCACACTGCTGTCGATTCATGAACAGAACAAGGTGTAAATTGAAACAATCGTACAACGCGGAAGACGCCGTCGTCTTAGCCAGTGGTGGGCAGGATTCAACGACCTGCCTGATCTGGGCGCTGCAGAATTTCCGGCGCGTTCACGCCATCGGCTTCTTCTACAACCAGAAGCATTCCAACGAACTTGAGGTGGCGAGAGGCATTTGTGATCGCCTGGGGGTTGCCTTCAAGCGTGTCGACATTTCCTTTATGCAGGATCTCGTGGTGTCCAACATGTTCAAGGACACGGCCGACGTCGCGGAAAGACATCGCCTTAATGACGCGGTGCCGTCGAGTTTTGTGCCCTACCGCAATCTCCTGTTCCTGACCCTCGCTTCCGCCTGGGCCAGCACCCTGAATGCGCGGCACGTCGTTACCGGAGTGTGCGAGACCGACTTTTCCGGCTACGCGGATTGCCGCGATGTCTTTGTTAAATCAGCGCAGGCGACCCTGAATCTGGCGACCGATTTCAAGGACCAGAACGTGGTCATTCACACCCCGCTGATGTGGCTGACCAAGGCCGAGGAATTCCGCATGGCTGAAGAGCTGGGCTGCCTCGAACTGATTCTGCAGGACACGCTGACCTGCTACAACGGGAGCGAAACCATGAATGATTTTGGCAAAGGGTGCGCTGCTTGTCCGTCCTGTCTGCTGCGCAAGAAGGGCTGGGAAGAGTATCTGATGACGTACGGGAAGAACGCATGAACAACAATCCTCTGGGCCAGGCGACGGATTACAAGACGTCTTATGACGCAAGTCTGCTGTTTCCGATTCCGCGGGCGGTCGCCAGGGAGCAGATCGGCATCGATGCTTCCCGCTTCTGCGGACACGACCTCTGGAATTGCCACGAGCTGGGCTGGCTCAATGCCAAGGGAAAGCCGCTGGTTCGACGCTTGCGTTTGGTTTATTCAGCGGATTCCCGGTGCATCGTTGAATCCAAGTCGCTCAAGCTTTACCTGGGTAGTTTTCTGATGACCCGGTTTGCACAGGAGGCCGAGGTGCAGGCCACGATAGAGCGTGATCTGGCCGCCGTTCTCGGCGCTAGCCAGCTGGCGGTGACGCTGCTGGATTGGCCGGAGCCGATCCGGCAAGACCCGATTGATCGGGCCAGCCTGATCGATGATCTTGATGTGGTCTGCGACCGTTACGATCTGGATACGTCTTTGCTGGCGTCGTCGAGTTCGGCGGAACCGGTCGATGAGCGCCTCGTCTCCAATCTGCTCAAGACCAACTGCCCGATCACCAACCAGCCCGACTGGGCTACCGTCAGCATTTGCTATCGCGGGAGGAGGGTGCTCGATAGGGCGGCGCTGCTGAAGTATCTCGTGTCCTATCGCGTGCATGGCGACTACCATGAAGTCTGCTGCGAAAACATTTTCAGCGATCTTCTCGCCGAGTTGGAGCCTGAGGCGTTGGCGGTAAAATGCTTCTTTACCCGCCGTGGTGGCATCGATATCAATCCTTGCCGGTTTTACGGCACGCCCCCCGATAGTGACTACGACGAGCGTTACTGGCGGCAATAGTTAACGAGTTATCACGCCAGCGATAGCCCGATAACCCCCAACAACATGATGGCGGCGCCAACGATCTGTGTTGGTTTGACCGATTCCTTGAGCAGACTCGCGCCAATAAACGTGCCAACGAGCATGGAGATTTCCCGCACCGGAGCAACGTAACTCACCGGAGCCATCTGAATCGCCAGCAGGACAAGGGTATAGGCGGTGGGAGACAGCACGCCGACCACAACGATGGCACGCCGGTGGCGCTGCCATTGGCTGTGCAAGGTGTCCGCATGGCGCAGGGCAAAGGGCGCGAGCAGTATCGTGCGAAACACGAGGCCGACCGCGTAGAAGAGGACCGGTACCATCCCCAGTGATTTGATCGCCCACCCGTCAAGGATTGTGTAGGAGGCGATGAATGCGCCGGTCAGCATGCCCCAGAGAACGCCCAGGTAGCGCTGATGTTTCTGTTCGTTGCCAAAAAAGAGGCCCAGCGCGCCGGCCGATACGAATACGCCGGCGAGAACGGCTATGACGGCGACTCCGCCCAACAGGCTTGGTTTCTCGCCGAGCAGGACGATGGCGGCCAGTACTGAAAGCATCGGGCCGGTGCCCCGGGCAACGGGATAGACGACGGCAAAATCGCTCGTCCGGTAAGCCTTCTGCAGCACCAGCGAATACAGGACATGGACCAGCCCGCTAGCCAGCGCGGCGAACCACATCCAGCGGTCGAAGGTTTGTGGCTGTGTCAGCCAGACCCAGCCGGCTACGGGCGCGGCGGCAACAATGCTGACCACTCCGAAAAGCCAGACAAAGACCAGGCCGCCACCCGCTTTCTTGGCAACAATATTCCATATGGCATGACAGAGTGCGCCGGCCAGAACCAGGATCAGGGCGCTTGCACTCACGTGCGCTTCTCTTGCCGTTCCGGAAGGCGGAAGCGGGTCGTCAGCGGTGTTTCGACTCGTTCAGCCAGGCTGTGGAATTCCGAGGGCCAGAGTGGCGAGCAAGGAGAACGGAGGGCGCCGCCTGGGCACAAAAAAACGGGTGAGGACACTGAGTCATTCCTTCTGAAGTGACAAACCGGGATTCGGAACTCGCGGATACAATGATGGCCCGAATTCGTTTGATTGGCCGAGAGAGCATGAGCGGAACTGGACGCTGTAATGAGTAAATCGGATGGCGGGCTCAACAAGACGACCCTTCCGCTCAATTCCATTCGGGTGTTTGTGGAAGCCGCGCGCCAGCTCAGTTTCAGTCGTGCGGCACGAGCACTAGGCATGACCCAGGGCGGCGTCAGTCATCACATTGCTTCGTTGGAGACGTATCTTGGACATCGCCTTTTTGTGCGTTCCGGTTCCGTGCTGGATCTCACCGACTCGGGCCGCTTGTATTTCGATACCGTGCAGGACGCTTTTTCGACCATTGAATTGTCGACTCGCCAGTTAGCCCAGCGTTCAGCCGATTCCGGGCGCTTGGTGGTGCGTACGTCGCTTCCCACCTTTGCGATGGTGGTCCTGATTCCGGCGTTGCCGCTCTATTGCCCGGTGCCGGCGGTGTCCGTTGATGTGGTGACGTCGCTCTCGCCGCCCGTGAGCGGCGATGTTTACGATGTGCTGATCACCCGCGATCTGGTCATTGACGATGATGAGCACTGGTTGCTGGTGAAGGAGACTCTGGTTTGCGTGGCCTCTCCGGCGCTGCATCGCGAGTTTGCCGATAAAGAAATTGGCGACTGGCCGTTTCTCGTTGCCCGATCACGCCCGGATGCACTGGCCGCGTGGTCAAACCAGCAGAAGATCGATTCGCGCACGATTCGTGTCTCCGCGACGTTCGAGCATTATTTTCTGGCGCTTTCCGCCGCAATCGGGGGTATGGGCTTTCTGGTGATTCCGCAATTGCTCGTTCTGGAGCCGTTGCGGCAAGGGCATCTGGTTGAGGCCGGAACGCCAAGCGTTCGCGGTGATGCGAGCTACAAGGCGTATGTCAATGCGCACACCCATGTTCCTGAAGCGGCAAGGGCTTTTTGCCGCTGGCTGAAAACTCAACTCAGTCGTCCGGCCATTTTCGAAGCAGACCGCTAGTAGTCAGTCACGGAGAAATCAACGTATAGCAACCGTCATTCCGGCGAAAGCCGGAATCCAGTCGTGCACCACTGGCTCTGCACTTCCTTCGGTCGGATTCCGGGTCAAGCCCGGAATGACGGCGTTTTTTATCTACGCGTTTCAACATGACTGCCTACTAGACGGGCGTCAATTGGTGATCTTGAACGAGGGTGCCGTGGACGCCGCGTGAATATTGGCTCTCCGCCATGAGATTCTGCGGATCGTTTATTCATGCGGGTTTCAGCTCGATGTCGAAAGCTACTCCGTTGGCTTGGTGATCCAGGCGGCGATGAGGTCAACGACCTCATTCTCCATGCCAACATAGCCATGGTAATGAAAGGCTTCGCACGGGTTGCCCGTCGCTCCCAAGCCGCCGCTAACGATCAGGGTCTTGCTGATCGGCGCGTTCTTCAGCTTGCCAGCGATGTTTTTCGCATCAATAGCCTGGCAGATCTTGCAGCCATCGTCCGCATGATGCATCACCAGTGTCGGAACACGGATTTTTGCGAGATCCTGTTTCGGGACGGCCCCGTCAATCGCGTAGCCAGTAATCGACGACGTGAGGATCAGGCCCGAGACGAGGTTTTCACTATCCTGGATCGCGGTGGCCGCCGCCGAGATCGTGCCCATGCTGGTGCCGATCGCCCAGATCGGTAGCGCGCTCTTGAGCTTGATGGCCTTGAGGATAGCTCTGTTGTCGGCGGCGTGTTTTTCGCCGATTCGCACACCACCGAGCGCCAGATCGATGCCGTCCGATGGGCGGCCAACCATCACCAGGTTGAAGGGATAGGTCGCCCAATGCTTGCCGGTTCGGATCAGGAAGTTGCCCGAGCCCGGCCAGCCATCGTCGCCAATGCGCCCGTATCCGCCACCGCCTCCCGAAAAAAGCATCACGGTGGCGACTGCGTCATTCCGCCAATAGGCGTAGATCGGTACCGTCACGTCCTCGCGCGTGACCACGCGCTGAACTTCGCCCGTCGCGACTTCCTGTGCGTACAACAGGTTTGAGCAGATCAGTGCGACAAGATAGATCAGGGCGCGTGTCATCGTGCCACGTCGCTCAATCCTTGGCGTTGAGCAGTTCCTGCACTTTTTCCGTCGGTCGCCCAATGACAGCCTTGTCGCCGCGAACCACGATGGGGCGCTCGATCAGGATCGGATGAGCGGCGAGCGCATCAAGCCACTCCTCATCGTTCAGTGTCTTGCCGGCGTAGAGTTCCTTGAACACGTCCTCGCCACGACGAACCAGTGCGTCCGGTCTCATGCCGAGCTTCTTCAGCAGGCCGCGCAGATCATCCCTGTTCGGCGGCGTTTTCAGGTAGTCGATTACCACGGGGTCGATACCATTGGCCGCGATGATTTCACAGGCGGAACGGCTCTTTGAGCAGCGGGCGTTGTGATAAATAACAACCGTTTTGTCAGTCATGCTTATTCCTGTCGAGGTGAAAGATCAGCGCCAGATGCTGAGCGGAGGATCGGTGACTACCGCCCGCAGAATATCACTTTGCGAAACAAATCCGACCAACTGACCGGTCTCGTTAACAATCGGAACGCCTGCGACGTCGCGATCAAGCATCACGCGGGCGATGCGCCGGATGTCGGTGGCCGGGTTGGCGGCAACCACCGGCGTGGTCATCACATCCTGCACGCGTTTGGCCACTACGTCACGCACTTTTCCTTCGTCTACGTTGAGCGTGGTCAGCAGGTCCCGGTCGCTGACGATACCGATCAGTTGAGAACTGGCGTTGAGGACCGGTGCCTGATGGATCTGGTGTTCGGCCAACACCTGCCAGGCGCGGAGCACCTCGTCGTCGGCATTCACCGTAATCACCTGCGGCTGCATGATCTGGTTGGCATGGTAGAGCGGCCCGCGTTCGAGTTCCTGCGGCAACATCGCCCGGTACTCGTCGATGGCCTGTTCTCCCAGCGCGGAAGTTCTCGGGCTCGCCTGCTCCGGTCTTACGCCGATCTCAAGCTGATCACCGACACGGCGAGCTGCCGTTACCGGGCCGCGCCGAAGGACGGGCGGCATCCGGCTGAGGTTCTCCAGCGTTCCCTGAAAAATCGGGCCGCTGATTCCGTAGATCGCAAACATCGGCGTTTCTCCTTCCGGCTATCTTACACCGACAGCGAATGGCGTTTCACGGCACACCTTTGGGTATGGGATCATTTGGAAGATGCCTTGATTTTGACCTTGATTTGACTCAGTCTTGGCTTATCGAGGTACAGCGGATTCATGCGTTGAAAACACTGGACGACAAAACGGAAACGGTCATTCTGGTTCACGGACTCTGGATGCGCGGCTTGGTCATGTTGCCGCATCAGCGCTGGCTGCGTGAAGAGGGCTTTACCGCACACCGGTTTACCTACCCATCCTGGAGCGCCGGACTGGCCGAAAACGTCCGCTTGTTATCGGCTTTCGTCAGGCAAACGCCGGGGTCCGTCATCCACCTCGTTGCCCACAGTCTCGGCGGCGTGGTCGCGCTGCAGATGCTGGCGCAGGAAGCCGATGCGCGCATCGGCCGCGTTGTCCTGCTCGGAGCACCGTACGCGGGTTGCCACTGCGGCTTCAGCATTTCGGCAACGCCGATGTTGTCGGGCCTGGTCGGGCACACCTTCGAAGACTGGTTCAGTCAACCACGACCGAGCCTGCCACCGGCAACCGAAATCGGCGTCATTGCCGGCACGCGCGGCATCAGCTTTGGGCGCCTGATTCCCGGACTGCCGCGCCCCAACGATGGCCTCATTTCAGTCGAAGAAACCCGTGTGCCGACGGCCACCGACAGCGTCGCGCTGCACGTCAGCCATACCGGCATGCTCGTCTCCCGCGCCTGCGCTGGCCAGATCGTCAGTTTTCTCCAGACGGGATGCTTCGTTCATGGCTAGAGCCATTTTGGCGATGGTGCTTTGCCTGCTCGTCAGCGGCTGTTCAAATGTCGCCTATTACGCGCAGGCGGTCGAAGGCCACCTTCGACTCATGGCCAGGACGCGGCCCGTCGCCGATCTGGTTGCCGATGCTGCGACCGACCCGGCCCTGCGCCGGCAACTTGAGCGTGCCAGCACCATCCGCGACTTTGCCAGCCGCGAACTTGCCCTGCCGGATAACCGAAACTATCGCGCCTACGCCGATCTGGACCGGCCTTTCGTTGTCTGGAACGTATTCGCCGCGCCGGAGTTTTCGGTCGAGCTGCAACCGTGGTGCATGCTCTTCATCGGCTGCGTCAATTACCGTGGTTACTATGATCAGGCCGACGCCAGACGCTACGCTGGCGAACTGGCCAAGGAGGGTGCCGACACCTCTGTCGGCGGCGTCCCGGCCTATACCACCCTCGGCTATTTCAGCGACCCGCTACTTAACACCTTCCTGCGTTTCGGCGATCAGGAGGTTGCGCGTGTCGTCTTCCACGAGCTGGCGCATCAGCTCGTTTATGCCAAGGGCGATACCGTCTTCAACGAGTCGTTCGCTACCGCCGTCGAAAATGAAGGTCTGCGCCGCTGGCTGGCCCAGGCCGCGACGCCCGAACAGTTGCGGAATTTCGAGACGCATCAACAGCGCAAAGCGCAGTTCCGGCAACTGGTGGCCGACTGTCGCGACAAGCTGCGCACCGTCTACGCCTCAGCGCAGCCACCCGAGGCCATGCGGCGCGCCAAGGCGGAAGTGATCGAAGAAACGAGGCGCCGCTACGCCGACCTGAAAACGAACTGGGGCGGCTACGCTGGCTACGACCTGTGGTTCAGCCAGCCGCTGAATAATGCGACGCTGGGCTCGGTTAGCCTGTATACGAAATGGGTGCCGGCGTTTCAGGCCCTGCTTGAACAGGAAGACGGGAATTTATCGCGTTTTTATGGGCGAGTGGCCGTACTTGCTGAGTTGCCGAAGGTTGAACGGGCAAGGGTGCTCGACCAGCTTTTGCGGAACAACGCAGGTTCTTGATTCCAGGCGAAAGGTTAAGCGTCGAATAAAGGCGTCCGCAACCACGGCCTCGCCAGCGTCGAATCCACCAGCCTTTCGCACGCCGCCGCGTCGACTTCCATGCAGGCACGCGTTTCCGGCCGGCTGGCTTCCCAACCCGCCTGTTGAAACGATTTGCCCGGTATGGCCATCATGGTCTGGCCGTTGCCGATGCCTTCAGTGGCCACTCTGATGCGGCCGGTCCGGGTCTTGAATAATTCGGGGGCGACCAGCCAGACAAAGGCCACGACGTCATGGCCGTAGAATCCCTGGCCCATGTCGGGGCGGATTGATTTATAGAAGTCGCTGTAGAACATGACCGCATGGTGCAGCGTCTCCATGGCGATATGCTGGTGCTGCTGCGCCAAACGCACAATGGATGCGGATTGCAATACGACGCGGTGCGTTACGTCCAGGCCGACCATGGTCAGATCCCAGCCGGCGGCAAAGACCTGGTCGGCGGCGTGCGGGTCGTGCCAGACGTTGGCTTCCGCGACCGGTGACACGTTGCCCGGTTCGTCAATGGCACCGGCCATCAGCACGACCTGTTTCAGCAACTTCGGCAAGCCGGGTTCGAGCAAGAGTGCCAAAGCGAGATTTCCCAAGGGACCGACCGCCACCAGCGTGATCTCGCCCGGGTGCCGGCGCGCCATCTTGACGATGAATTCGGCCGCGCTTTCCGGTTCCGCCTGACCGCCGACGTCGATGCGGCTTTTCAGGTTGCCGAGACCGTCGCTGCCGTGGATGAAGTCGGGGTGTTTGCCCGGTGCTTTATACATTGGCACCTGCACGCCATGCGCTACCGGGATGCTGTAACCGGCGAGGCGGGTCAGATACAGCGCGTTGGCCGTCGCCTGTTGGGCGCTGACGTTGCCATGCGTGGTGGTAATGCCGACCACTTCGATGTCGGGATGCGCCAGCGCGAAGTAGAGCGCGATGGCATCATCGACGCCGGGATCCGTGTCAAAAATTACTTTGTATTTGGCTTGAGAAACCTGCATGTGTTCTTCCTCGGTATGTGTCTGGTCAGGACAATACAGCAAACCTTCGACGGATTTCACTCATCCACAACATGACGACTAATCAATATCAAAGGACCGTCATTCATCACTGTCCTGCTCGTGGTGCTCTTTGGTTGTTCCTGTGTCGGAATTTTCGACCAAAGATGGCTGCCGCCGGGTAGGAGAACGGTCATTTTTGCTATAGGGTTTTTGGTGGACTTGTCATTTTCAGCGACTTCAATTACCTTACTGAGTAAATTAACTCAGTAAGGTAAAAATGGCTTTTGAACGTAGCCAAATAAATCTCTTGCGGCAGCGCCTCGGTGAATCTCCACGTTTCATGATCGTCGTTGCCGGGCCGCGACAAATAGGCAAGACAACGCTGGTACGCCAAGCAATTTCTGCGTCGCAAGAACGGGCGAAGTTTGTTTCGGCAGATCAGCCGATTCCTGATTTGGCTGATCCCTTCGGTCAAAATGACAATAGGTCGGCCACCGTGACGTTGGCTGGCACCGCTCCGAATGCCGAATGGCTGGTCAATCAATGGACTCAAGCACGAGCGCGAGCAAGGTTGCTGCTCGAAGGTGAAAAATATGTGCTCGCCATCGATGAAATTCAGAAAATTTCGCGCTGGTCGGAAGTGATCAAAGGTTTGTGGGACGCTGATCGCGCTGAAGATTTGCCTCTGCACGTGATATTACTGGGATCGTCGCCTTGGTTGATGCAAAAAGGGTTGACTGAAAGTCTGGCCGGCCGCTATGAGCCAATCCGCATGGCGCACTGGTCCTACAGCGAGATGCAGGAAGCGTTCGATTTCTCGCTCGAAGAATACATTTACTTCGGCGGCTATCCCGGCAGCGCCAGTCTTATCCAGGATGAAAGGCGATGGCGGCAGTATGTGCGCAGTGCATTGATTCAGCCGAATATCGAAAAAGACATCCTTCAAATGACTCGAGTCGACAAGCCCGTTCTGCTGAAAAACCTGTTCGAACTGGGGTGCGGTGCCTATTCTGGACAGATCATTTCCTATACCAAGCTCCAGGGGCAGTTGCAGGACGCGGGTAACACCGTGACGCTTGCCCACTATCTCGATCTGCTTTCGCAAGCCGGATTGTTGACCGGACTCGCCAAGTATG
Organism: Burkholderiales bacterium; assembly: GCA_038316625.1. Lineage (GTDB taxonomy): Bacteria > Pseudomonadota > Gammaproteobacteria > Burkholderiales > Rhodocyclaceae > Propionivibrio. Next base: position 37,391 of record JBBQAT010000010.1, on the reverse strand, counting down.
CCGGGCAAAAGCACCGGCAGCGTGCGTCCAGTCCGAAATTGAATGCACACAATACCGCGTTGATTTCCGCGCTGGCCGGATACAGCTTCGCCGATGCGCGGAATGACCGCACGTATTGGGGAAGATTGGTCGAAAGCGCGGTTGGCGCGCATCTTATCAACACGACATCAGACGGCGTTGAAGTTCAGTACTGGCGGGAAAGCCCTGATGAAGTGGATTTTGTGCTGAGCGACGGCCGAAAGCTGGTTGCCATCGAGGTCAAAAGCGGGGCGAAGTTTTCTGCACCCAAGGGGCTGAGCGTATTTGCCGGGAAATTCAAGGAGGCTCGGCCGCTTATCGTTGGAGAAGGCGGTATTCCTCTGCCCGAATTCCTGTCCCGGTCTTCCGAAGAATGGCTGAAGTAGTCGACATGTGGCGCGCTCCCCGTTATGTCTGCGAGGCTTCCGACTCCCGAGACAAGAGCCTCGAGGACCGACCCAAAGCCTTGCAGGACTTTCGCGATCAGTCCGCCTGGGTACTTCTTGGCGAACCCGGAGCAGGCAAGTCGACCGCGTTTGAAGCCGAAGCCGAGGCCACCGGTGGACTGCTACTGAGCATCGCCGACTTCATGCACGCGGAACTGGACAGCGAATGGCAGGGCAAGGCGCTGTTTCTCGATGGGCTGGATGAGGTGCGAGCCGGTTCAGCCGGCGACAGCGTCCTGGTGCGGATTCGAACGCGCTTGAAGCAACTTGGAAATCCGAAGTTCCGCATCGCTTGTCGCGCTGCCGACTGGTTCGGTTCGACGGATCGTGCTGACATCGAGGGTGCATCACCTGACGGTCAGATCGTCGTTCTGCAACTGGAACCTCTCGGTCAGAACGATATTATTGAAATTTTGCGCACGAACCATGATGTCTCCGATCCGGATTTGTTCGTCGAAACGGCCGGCGAGCGCGGCGTAGCCGGCTTGCTGGACAATCCTCAGACCTTGAGCTTGTTGGCTCAGGCTATAACTGGCTCGGAGTGGCCGGGAACACGCCAGAAAACTTTTCAGTTGGCCTGCGAAAAGCTGGCCGAGGAAGCGAATAAAAGACATCGCAAGGCACAACGCGGCCAGCCGATTCCGATCAACAAAGTACTCGATGCTGCCGGTCAGCTCTGTGCTGTTCTTCTCCTGTCGGACAAAACTGGCCTGGCGCTCGATTTGGAAAGCGCGAACGAACGTTTTCCCAGGCTTGAGGATTTTTCTCCGCCCGACATGAAGATCGCTCTTCAGGCCGTGAGCAGCAAACTGTTTCGTCGTCAGGGTGAAGAGCGGTTCGTGCCAAGCCACCGTAGTGTCGCGGAATATCTCGCAGCGAACTGGCTGGCGCAAAGAATCGATGCTCAGGGGCTGCCTCTTGGCCGAGCCTTGAATCTGCTGCTTGGGCAGGATGGCCGCACCGTTGCCGGTTTGCGCGGGTTATACGGCTGGCTTGCCCTGCATTGCCACGCGGCGCGCGCACGCCTGATCGAGGCCGACCCGTTGACCGTGGTCGTCTATGGCGACGTGAAACCGATGCCATCCACCGACAAGCGCCTGGTTCTCCAAGGTCTGCGGGAAGAGGCGCGACGCCATGTGACATTTCGTTGGCAAGAGTCAAGGACAGAGCGGTTTGGCGATCTTGCCGCACCCGATCTCGCCGACGATTTCATCACGGCGCTGGAATCACCCGAGCGCGATGATGCCGCCGGGTCGTTTGTCAGTTGTGTTCTGGACATCCTTGTTGATGGTAGCTTGATGCCGGGCTTGGCTTCAACGCTAAAGCGGGTTGTTCTCGACGAAACACGGGTCGGATACGTCAGAAAGAATGCACTTCGTGCATGGCTGAAACAAACACCAACGCATTCTGAGGCGCTTGTTTTGCTCGACGCCATCGCTGGTGGTCAAGCGAGCGACCCTGAAGATGAACTAGCCGGTTTGCTGCTGGGCTATCTCTATCCCGAATACCTCGAACCCCAAGCCTTGCTGAGTTACTTGCATGTGCCCAAAAGCGAACACTTGATCGGCAGCTATGCCTGGTTCTGGGAACACACATTGCCCAAAAATGTGCCAAAAGCGCACTTGCCCGGCATTCTGGATGGTCTTGCTGAAACAATTGGCCCCAAATCCCCTGAGCGCCATGAATTTCATCTCCGTCGGATGATCGGCAGGCTTCTGGCGCAGGGAATCGAGTTACACGGCGAAGAAATATCCGATGAGCGTCTTTTTACTTGGCTGGGCATGGGTGCCGATGAGTACGGAGAAGTCAGAAGGGAAGAGGCCGAATGTCAGTCGATTGCGGCTTGGCTTGAAGCTCATCCGGATCGCTACAAGTCGCTGTTGGTGCTCTGTTTCGCTCGGTGCGAGAGCGATGACAATCCCTGGTATTGCATCAGCACGTACGAGCATCGCCTGCACCGTGCGATGGCTCCTGCAGACATCGGCCTGTGGCATCTCGAGCGTGCTTCGCAGCATGTTGGTCAGGTCTTGACTGAAATTCATTTGGGTAGAGCCGTGTCCGCGTTGATGTATCAGCGCGGTGCGGAGGGCCTTTCACTGGAAACGCTGGAAGCCTGGGGTGACGCCAATCCGGAACGGAAAGCGCGGCTCGATCCTTTGCTTTTCTGCGAAATTCAAGACTGGCGAATTGAACGTGCGGGGGAAAAAAAGAATCGCGATCGGGAAGAGATAGAGCGTCGGCGAGAAAGCACTAAACACTTGAACGAGCACGTTGAAGCGATTCGCTCGGGAACTGCAACTTCCGTCTTGCTGCATCAGCTTGCCGGTGTCTGGATGGATCTCTACACCAACACGCATGGCGATACACCGCTGGCGCGATTCGACAGCTATTGCGAAAACGGGAAAGAGATTCTGGAGGCGGCCGAAGCCGGATTCCGCCGCTGCCCTGAAAGAGTCGATCTACCATCGGTCGCCGAAATCATCGATCTGGGCACCAAGCAACGAGAGCACTACATTCGCAAGCCCTGTCTTGTCGGCATGGAACTGCGCTGGCAGGAGGGCCCGGCAAATGTGGATGCCCTTTCCGATGATGTGCTGAGTCGCATGCTCGCTTTCCGAATGACCTACGGTTCGGGCGATACGCCGGCGTGGTTCACTCATCTCGTTGCCGCACGCCCGGTGCTGGTCGCCGACGTGCTGGTCGACTACGCCACTATGACGTTTAAATCCAGGCAGGATTTCGTCGACGGTATCTACCCGCTTGAAAACGACCCGAATTATTGCGTCGTTGCCCGCCTTGCCGTCCCGCGTTTGTTGGGGCGATTTCCATTGCGCGCCAGATCGGCGCAACTGCATCACCTGGAGACACTGCTGAAGTCGGCATTGCGCTATACACCCGATCAGCTTCCGCTTCTCATCGCGCTAAAAACTGGTGCGAAAGGCATGGATGTCGCGCAGAAAGTCTATTGGTTAAGTGCCGGCATGTTGCTCGATCCCGACGCCTACGAAGCAGCGCTTTGGGACTATATTGGAGAATCCTGGGCGCGTGCCAACCATGTTTCCGAATTTCTAAGTGAACGGTTTTCCGGCTTGAACAGCGATTACCGTCTCTCGGCGAGGACCATCGGCAAACTGATTGAGCTGCTCGCGCCGCACGCCGAACTCGAATGGCGGGGCGGCGGCGGGTTCGTCAACGACGCTATGCGGCGCGGCGATCATGTCCGAGCCATGGTTACGCGTCTCGGCACCTTGGGAACGGATGGGGCGACCGGAGAAATCGAACGGCTGCTTTCGCTGCCGGCTTTGAAGAAGCTGAAACTTTCGTTTGAAGACGCACGCCATCAAGTTCAGCTGAAGCAGCGTGAGAGCGCTTTCCAGTTTCCGCCGCCATCGGGTGTGGCGCAAATTCTTGCCAACAAGGAACCGACCAGTTCCGCCGATCTTGCTGCACTTGCGCTCGACTATCTTGACGACATCGCGCAACGAATTCGTCGGGATAATGACGATGGTTTCCGTTCTTTCTGGAACGTCGAGAACAAGAAACCAACCAGTCAGCGCGAGGAAAATCTTTGCCGCGATGCATTGCTTACGCGGCTGCGGGCGTGTTTTGATCCGCTAGGGGTCGATTGCCAGCCCGAGGGGGATTACGCCAACGATAAACGCGCCGATCTCCGTTTGTCTTTCCGCAATGAATTTGAGCTGCCGGTAGAAATCAAACGTGATAGCAACGATTCGTTGTGGAGTGCACTAAAAGCGCAGTTGATCGACCAGTATTCTATTTCTCCCAAAGCGGCCGGTTATGGCATCTACCTTGTCCTGTGGTTTGGCGGAGAAAGCGTTACGAGAGCTAGTGATGGCGGGAAGAAACCGCGTTCTCCCGAAGAACTGAAGATCCGTCTCGAAGCACAACTTGATCCAGTCAACCTACAGCGAATTTTCGTTCGAGTAATCGACGTGAGCTGGCCTGTGCCTACGAAATGAAATTGCTTCGATACGCCAATTTTGATTTTTAAAAGGCGCTCACTCCGCACGCAAGGCGTCGACCGGATCGAGCCGTGCCGCGCGGCGGGCGGGCAGTACGCCAGCCAGCAGGCCGATGACGATGGCGACGACCTCGGCAAAAATAACGAAGGTGATCGGTGTCTTGACCGGCAGCGCCGGTACCAGCAGATGAATCAGCTGTGCCAGGCCGAACCCAAGCGCCAAGCCGACCAGGCCTCCGATGGCCGAGAGCGCAACCGCTTCGCCGAGAAACAGTCCCAGAATGGTGTTGCGCGGCGCGCCGAGTGCGACCAGCAGGCCGATTTCGCTGGTCCGTTCGGTCACGGCGATGGTCATGATGGTGACGATGCCGACACCGCCAACCAGCAGCGAAATGCTGCCGAGCGCGCCGACAGCCATGGTCAGCACGTCGAGGATGTTGTACAGCGTGCGCAGCATGTCTTCCTGCGTCGTGATGGTGAAGTCCTCGCGGCCATGGCGCGCCTTGAACGTAGTGATGATCGATTCTCTGATGCGCGATGCTGGAATGCCTTCCTCGTAGGAGAGGTCGATCTTCATCATGCCGTCGCGGTTGTAGAGTTCGAGGGCGCGGGCGGTCGGAATGTAGGCGGCATCGTCGAGATCGACGCCCAGGAACTGGCCCTTGGCTTCGAGCACGCCGATGACACGGAACTGCAGGTTGCCGACGCTGAGTCGCGCACCCAGTGCGTTTTCCGAGCCGAACAATTCAGTCTTCAGTTTTGCACCTAGCACGACGAAGGCACGGGCGCTTTCCGATTCTTCCGGTGGCAGAAATTGTCCGCTGCGAACCTTGATGCTGTAGACCTTGAGCATCTCCGGTGTCACGCCGTTGATGGTCGTTCGGCGCAGGCGGCCGTTGCCTTTGACTTCGGTGTTCCCCCAGACCATCGCCGACATGCCGGTGACGTGCGGCAGGCGTTGCAACGCACGCGCGTCGTCCAGTGTGAGTGGACGGACTGAGGTGGGGATGCCGGTCGGTGCGGGACCGGAGGTTTTCACCTTGCCCGGTACGATGCTGACGAGGTTGGTGCCGAACTGGGTGAATTCACTCAGCACAAAACGATGGATGCCTTCGCCAATCGAGGTGAGCAGGATCACGGCGGCAATGCCGACGGCGATACCGAGGAGCGTCAGGAAGCTGCGCAAGCGGTGTGCGGTGATGGCACGCAGGGCGAGGTGGATGGAGTCGGCTGGGCGGATCATTCTGAAACGTCCAGTTTTTTACCGCAAAGGCGCGAAGGCGCAAAGAACGCGAAGAGAACCGTTTTGTACCAAAGAGAAAGCGATTTTCTTTCCTTTGCGACCTTTGCGCCTTTGCGCCTTTGCGGTGAAAGATTTTGCATTTCTATCGCTTCGCCAAGGATTGCACGGGATCAAGCCGTGCCGCCTGCCGCGCCGGCAACACACCGAAGAGGATGCCTGTGACCAGCGAGGTGCCCAGCCCGGCGAGCACGGCCCAGTCGGGCGGGTAAGCGGGGAAGGCCGGGTAGAGCAGGCGAAGCACTAACGCACCCGCTTGCCCGAGCAGATAACCGAGTACGGCACCGGCGAGCGACAGCATTGCCGCTTCGGTAAGAAAAGCGGTGCGGATCGTTGCGCCGGTCGCGCCGAGCGCCTTGAGCAGGCCGATTTCCGAGGTGCGCTGCGTCACCGAAACGAGCATCACGTTCATTACCAGAATACCGGCCACGGCCAGGCTGATCGCGGCGATGCCGGCGACGGCGAGGGTCAATGTGCCGAGCAGCTTGTCGAAGGTGGCGAGCACGGCGTCCTGCGTGATCACCGTCACGTCTTCCTCGCCTTCGTGGCGCAGCTTGAGGATTTCCGTGACTTGTGTTTTGGCCGTTTCGATGGCCTCGCGGTTGTTGGCTTCGACCATGACGCGGAACAGCGTGTTGCTGTTGAACATGGCCTGCGCCAGCGAAACCGGGACGAAGACTACTTCATCAGTATTCATGCCCAGCCCCTGGCCGGCCGAAGCCATGATGCCGACGACGCGGAAACGCCGGTCGCCGATGCGGATGAGCTGGCCGAGCGCCGTTTCAGCACCGAAAATCTCGTCGCGGATTTTTGCGCCGATCACCGCTTCGGATGCGCCGCGCCGCCAGTCGCCATCGGCCAGAAAGCGACCTTGCGCCAGCTTCAGTGTGCGCACCGCCACGTACTGCGCGGTGGTGCCGGCGACCATCACTTCACGCAGTTTGCCGCCGTAGCTGATTTCCGACGTGCCGATGGTCAGTGGCGCAACGCGCCGCACGGCACCGGCGCGCAGCAGCGCTTGTGCGTCATCGATGGAAAGATCGCGTGGTGTGCTGGTGATGGCGTTGCCGGGATTGAAACCGCCAGTCTGCGAACGGCCGGGCAGGACGATGACGAGATTGGTGCCGAGCGATGAAAACTCGCTAACCACGTAGCGCCGCGCGCCGTCGCCCAGTGCCGTGAGTACGACCACGGCGGCCACCCCGATGGCCATCGCCAGCACCAGCAGCGAGGTGCGCAGCGGGTTGCCCGTCGCGGCGTCGCGGGCGAAGCGGATCAGGTCAAGGGTGCGCATAACGGTGTGTGAAAGGGCGAGCCACCAAGACACCAAGGCACAAAGATTCACCAAGAAAAGCAAAAACCTCATTTGGGTTTCCTTGGTGGAACTTGGTGTTCTTTGTGTCCCCCAAGGGGATTTCCTTCGGGGCATCTTGGTGGTTAAGCATTTGAACTATCTTTCCGCAACTCTCCATCTTCCATCAGTAACTGCCGACGGGCGCGGGCACCAAGCGCGGTGTCGTGGGTGACGACGATCAGGGTGACGCCGCGCTCGTTGAGTCCTTCGAGCAGGCGCATGACTTCTTCACCGGTGTGGCGGTCGAGGTTGCCGGTCGGTTCGTCGGCGAGGATCATCGCCGGCTGCATGATCGTGGCGCGGGCGATGGCGACGCGCTGGCGCTGGCCGCCGGAGAGTTCGTTCGGGCGATGGCTGGCGCGGTCGCTCAGTCCATAGTCCTTGAGCGCCTGTTTTACCCGCACGGCACGCTGCGCCGGGTCGATACCGGCTAGCGTCATCGGTAGCGCGATGTTTTCGGCGGCGGTCAGGCGCGGCACCAGATGGAAACTCTGGAAGACGAAGCCGATGCGCTCGCTGCGCACGCGTGCTTGTTCGTCCAGCGACAGCGTCGTCACGTCGCGTCCTTCCAACCGGTAAGTGCCGGCATTCGGGTGGTCGAGCAGACCGAGCAGGTTAAGCAGCGTCGACTTGCCGGAACCCGACGGTCCCATCACCGCGACGTATTCACCTGCGTCGATACTCAGCTCAAGCTGGCGCAGCGCATGCACCTCGCTGTCGCCAAGATAGAAAATCCGCTCGATGCCGGACAGTTCGATCAGTGCCTTGCCCATTACTTGCTCTGCGGCTTGTCTTCGACGGTGTAATTGACTCCCGCCTTGACTCCCACGCGTTCAAGCGACGTAACCACGCGGTCGCCGGCCTTGAGACCTTCCGTCACTTCGGTGAATTCCCAGTTGGCCAACCCGGTTTTGATCGTGCGTTCTTCGAGCTTGCCCTCCGCGCCGGCGACCAGCACGCGGCCGCCTTCGAGCAGCGCCGAAGTGGGAACGCGCACTACGTCGTCACGCACGGCGAGGATGATTTCGATGTCGGCGCTGTAGCCGACCAGCAGCTTGCCGGGCGTTTCGGGATTATCGAAAGTGGCTTCGATGTCGACCGTGCGCGCTTGTTTTTCGACCGCCGAAACATAGGGCGCCACGCGCTTGACCTTGCCCGGAAAGGACTTTTTCGGCATCGCGTCGAGGCTGATACGCACGATCTGTCCGGCCTGGATTTTCGGCGCATCGACTTCATCCATCGGGGCTTTCACATACAAGCAGGAGTCGTCGATCAGATCAATCGCTGGCGGGGTCTGCACGCCGGGTGGTGAGGGCGTTGAATACTCGCCCACTTCGCCGACGATTTTGGCGATGGTGCCGTCAAACGGCGCGTAGAGACTCGTGCGTCCCTGTTCAACGCGCGTGGCAGCCACCTTGGCCTGAAACTGCGCGACATCGGCCTTGGTCGCTTCGCAACCTGCACGTTTGGCCTGCGCTTCGGTACGTGCCGATTCTTCTTTTGAACTGGAGACAAACCCCTTCTCGCGCAAGGACTTCTGCCGCTCGGCCTCGCGCTCGGCGTTGGTCGCTTGCAGGCAGGCTTCGTTCACGCGCTGCCGTGCCGTGTTGACCTGCGCCATGGCCAGCGTGCTTTGCGCTTGCTGGTCGTCGTTCCACAGCTTCATCAGCAACTGGCCCTTCTGCACGCGGTCGCCTTCCTTTACCGCCAGCACTTCGATGCGGCCGCCCATGATGGTCGACAGCTTGGTGCGCTGGCAGGCCTCAACCGTGCCGGCGCGGGTATTGGCAATGCTCGACTCGACCTTGCCGCGATCAATTTCCTTGACGGCCACGGCAATCGGTTTCGGTCGGCCGATCCACCAGAAGGCGGCAACAAGGGCGGCGACGATGACGAGGGCAATAAGCGAACGGCGGATCAGTGGGGACATGGCATTCTATTTGAGTGGAAACGACCAGTCTGGCATCGTCGGGCAAAACGGGCGGGCTGGCAAGCCGGAGGCTCACTCGGGTGCAAGAGTAGAGCACGACTTTATCGGCCGACCGGGCTGCGAGGCAAGCAGGACGGGCGTCTTGAGATTGTATGCCGTGCAAGCAAGTGGTTATGCGCCTCTCGCGGCATGCCGTGTTGAAACGACCGATTGGCGCCCGTTTCAAGGCGATGATGAGAAATCTACTCCTCGATCGGCACCGCCTTGAATGCCGGGCTGGCTTCCAGTCGTTCGACCAGTCGCTCCAGGGCGGGGTACTCGCCGGCGGGCCATTCGTGCGGCAGGACGAAGCGGATGAAACCGATGCCGGCCGCCGTCGAGATGTCGGCCTGTGTCAGACGATGGCCGACGAACCAGTCGTTGGAAAGTTGCGCTTCGAGCATGGCCAGCGCCTGACGCATCTGTCCGCGCAGACGGGCTGTCCAGTCCGGCCACGCCAGTTCGGGCGGGCGCTTGCGTTCGTATTCGATGGCCACGGCTTTTTCGGTGGCAACCATCGCCAGCGCCATCAATTGATGAATGCGTCGCCGCGTTGGGCCGGAACGGGGCGTCAGTGGTTCGATGCCCTGCGTTTCCGCCTGCTCGTCGAGGTAGTCGAGGATGTAGGCGCTCTCGTAGAGCTTTTCGCCATCGGGCAGCGTCAGCATTGGCACCTTGAACAGCGGATTGAGCGCCCGCATCGCGTCCATGTGGCGAAAAACAGAGAGCGACAGGTGCTCGAACGGAATACCGTAGTGCGCCATGGTCACCGCCACGCGGCGCACGAACGGTGAGTCGTACAGGCCAAGAAGCTGGTGTTGCGCGGGCTTTGCAGAATGCGTCATGTCGAACCTCTCGAGAGCAGCGTTTGGGGTCGTCTATTGACCGCAAGGCCGTTCGATACGTTCAGTCTTCAACTATTGATCCGGCCCGATGAGGTCTGAAGCTGCTGTCATTCCGGCGAAAGCCGGAATCCAGTAGCGGCCATGGCTTACCCCCTGGACCCCGGCCTTCGCCGGGGTGACGACTTCATCCATTTGCGGGCCGGAGCAATAAGCGCGTCACACGTGGAATTTGTTCACCGCCTGGCGCAGGCTCGCCGATAGATGGTCCAGATCGCGCGAAATGGCTTCGGTTTCTTTCGAGGTGAGGCTGTTCGTTTCCGACAGCCGGGCGACCGTTTCCACCTGTTGCGCAATGCTTTGCGTGGTTGAACTCTGCTCGTTGATCGATGCGGAGATGTCATTGACCGCCGTCACCACGTGTTGCGAGCTCGCGCGAATGCCGTCGATATGCCCGACGGCGGTTTCGGAAAGCTGTTTGCCACTCGACACCTGCTGGGTCACCGTCGACATCCAGTTGACGGCATCGCGACCTGACGACTGCATGGAAACGACCAGCTTGCCGATGGCCTCGGTCGACGCGGTCGTCCGCTCGGCCAGTTTGCGCACTTCGTCGGCAACGACGGCAAAGCCGCGGCCCTGTTCGCCGGCTCGCGCCGCTTCAATCGCGGCATTCAGCGCCAGCAGATTGGTCTGGTCGGCGACTTCCTTGATCACCTGCAGAATGGTCGAGATACTGCTCGATTCATTGCTCAGCTTGTCGATAGCGGCGCTGGCATTGACGACGGTTGCGGCGATCTTGTCCATCTCGGCGTGTGCTTGCGAAATGACCTGTGCGCCGTTGTTGGCTGCCTCGCCAGCGCTACGGGCGCGGCCTAGCGTTTCGTGCATGTTGTCGCTGATGTGTGAAATCGACACGGTCATTTCTTCGACGGCGGCCGCCATTGACGCGGCCGCTTCGCTCTGGTTTTCAGAAGATTCAGCCGAGTTGTGCGAGGCCGACGACGCTTTTTCAGAAGCGGCGGAAATGCTCTCGGCACTATCGAGCACCTCGCGCAGCGAAGTTTGCACGTTTTCAAGTAAGCGATTGAAGGCCTCGGCCGTCTGAGCGATTTCATCCTTGCCAAGCGCTCCCGCGCGTTCGGTGAAATCGTTGCCGCTGGCGACACTGACGATGGTATGGCGTAGCTGTTCCAACGGCCGAATAATGCTGCGCACAAAAACAACGGCGAGAGCGAGCAAGATCGCCACGGCAATCCCGAGCGTGATGAACATGATGCGCATGGCCAGTTGAACCGTTTGCGTATCCCTTTCACGAGCCGTTTCGACTTCCGTCTTGTTCAGAGCCAGCAGGCTTGCGAGGTTGAGATCAACGCGCGCCTGAACGTATCCCCAGGCGGTTAGCGGGGCCTTGTACTGCATAAATAGCTGAGGCTGTTTTTCGGGATCGTCGTTTTCTGAGAGCGCTTTGAGGACGGCCGTGAGCTCAGTATTGCTAACCTTCCATGGCCCCATTGATTCCTTGAATGTTGCCCAGGCTTTAGCTTCCTCCTCGCTCTTCGGGAGTTTTTCATAATCCGCCATGGATTTGTCGAGCGCCGCACTAAGCGCTTCTTTGCGCGTTAGCGTCTGCACGAATTTGCTTTGTGCGTTTGCCTGCTTTTCGCGCATCAGCACTTCGAGTGAATACTGAAGAAGAATGTTACTGGTGCTACGGATTTCTCCGAGCAGCATCGCTGCCGGCAAACGCTCATCCTGCAGCGAGACGACGGAGTGGCTTACTTTCGAAATGCCAAGCCAGCCGCCGAAGCCGACAGCCAGAAGCGCGAACACGGACAGGAAAACCAGAAAGCCAAGTCGATAGCCAACCCCTACCGCATTCAAGTAATGTGTCCTCATCTTTATGCTCCCAAAAGGGTTGCGATTTGAATTGCAGTCATGCCATCTCGGCTCGCTGCAGGGGCGAGTATTGCAGGACTCGGCCGTGAGTGCGGGCCATTATGAAACGGACTGAAGCAACATGACAAGGACCGACAAAGGGAAAAGGATGGATTATTCGCATGTCGCTATTGAACGAGTCTATCCCGAAGATTGTCATTGCATCATCGGAAAATAAGGAGGTATCAATGAATCTCAATCACTTGGTCAGGTCCCTGGCCGCATCGGCGCTTGCTTTTGCCTTGATCGGCAATGCCCATGCAGCTTCCGTTCCTGCGGTCGAAGCGAAAAACGGCATGGTGGTGACTTCGCAGCATCTGGCGTCAAAAATCGGCGTCGATATCCTGAAGATGGGAGGCAATGCCGTCGATGCGGCAGTCGCCGTCGGTTATGCGCAGGCCGTGGTCAATCCCTGCTGCGGCAATATCGGTGGTGGCGGTTTCATGACTATCCATCTGGCCGACGGCCGCGATACCTTCATCAACTTCCGCGAGAAGGCTCCGGCGGCTTCCACGGATAACATGTATCTTGATGCCTCGGGCAACGTCATCAAAAACGCCAGCCTGCTCGGCTATCTGGCCGTTGGCGTACCGGGCACAGTCCTCGGACTCGATACCGCCCTGCGCAAATACGGCAAGCTGACCCGGGCGCAGGTCATGAAGCCGGCGATCGCACTGGCACGTGACGGCTTCATCCTAAATCGTGGCGATACCGACATCCTCGATACGACCATCCAGCCGATCAAAAATGATCCGGAAGCCGCCCGGCTCTTCCAGCGCCGCGACGGATCGCCGCTGCAACCGGGTGATCGCCTGGTGCAGAAGGATCTGGCGAAAACGCTTGAAGCGATCGGCAAACGTGGCCCCGACGCCTTTTACAAGGGCCGTATTCCCGAGGCCGTCGAACGCGCGGCCAAGGCCGGTGGCGGCATCATCACCGCCGCCGATTTCGCCGACTACACAATCAGTGAAACGACGCCGGTTTCCTGCGATTACCGTGGCTACGTTTTCCTCTCGGCGCCACCGCCCAGCTCGGGCGGGACGACCCTGTGCCAGATTCTCAATACGCTTGAGGGCTACGATCTGAAGGCCATGGGCTTCAACTCGGCGGCAACCATTCACGTGATGGCCGAAGCCATGCGCCACGCCTTCATGGACCGCAACACCTACCTTGGTGATCCGGAATTCGTCAAGAACCCGCTGGATCGCTTGCTGAGCAAATTCTATGCGGCGGCCATCCGCGAGAAATTCAGCAACGACAAGGCGACGCCGTCGGCCGAGGTGCAGCCGGGTAGGGAGCCGCACGAGAAAACCGAAACCACGCACTATTCGATTGTCGACAAGGACGGCAACGCCGTATCCACGACCTACACCATCAATGGTCGCTTCGGTGCCGTGGTCATTGCGCCGGGAACCGGCTTCTTCCTCAATGACGAAATGGACGACTTCACCGTCAAAGTCGGCGTGAAGAATCTCTACGGACTGGTGCAGGGCGCCACCAATTCTATCGCCCCGAAGAAACAGCCGCTGTCGTCGATGTCGCCGTCGCTGATTACCAAGGATGGCAAGACCTTCATGGTGCTCGGTTCGCCAGGCGGCTCACGGATCATCACCATCACGCTCGAAACCGCGCTAAACGTCATCGATCACGGCATGGCGCCTCAGGAAGCCGTTGACGCGCCGCGCATCCATCAGCAATGGCTGCCGGACGAGGTGTTCTACGAAACGCGCGGACTGTCGGCGGATAGTTTGAAACTATTGAAGGACATGGGCTACAAGATGACCGAGCAGACGCCTTGGGGCGCGGCAGAGCTGATCCTGATCGGCATTCCTGGCGCAGCGGGCGTGGCGTCAGCTACTTCGGGCAACGATGGCGCCGTATCGGGCAAAGTTCGTCCGGGCTTCATTTACGGTGCCAACGATGGTCGTCGGCCGGCGGGTGCGGCGGTGGGGTATTGAGTTCTGGGTGCGTCCGGATTAAACGGCGGGCGTGGTTGAATCGATCAAATAACTTTGCAATCGTGGTCTCTGGATTGCCGGGCGGACGCCGTACGCAGCAAGAAGTATTCGTGGTTAATGCTTGGCTGCTGTGCTGATCTGCATCGAAATGACAGTAAATCGCTCGGTAAAAAAACAGCCCGTCGAAACGGGCTGTCATTTGCAACGAATCACGTTGGTGTGATTGGTACTAGCTCTTGCGGCGACGCACTGCGCCAAGACCAAGCAGGCCAAGGCCCAGCAGCGCGATGGAAGCGGGTTCGGGAACGTTGATGCCGGCCACGATGTTGTCCATTTCAACTGCAACGCCGGTGCTCACGAATTTCATCGAGGTGAACGCTTCCTCCGGTGCAAAGGACAGATTGACATACTGGTTCGATTTCGGGTCAGTCCAACTGCCCGGAACGCCACCCAGGGCATTCAGGATCGTGCTGCCAAGTACTTTGGCTATCTCGGTTCCCGACGAATTGTAAAAATACATGTCGTTGTAGTTGTCAATCGAACCGTAGTAGAAACCAAAGTAGTTGATCGCCTTGCCCGTTGCAGCGAGCACGTTTGAGTAGTTGATGGTTACTGTTGCCGAGGTCGCACCCGTTTTGCCGGGGCCGTAAGCAAAATTGGTGACGTCATTGAGCGGATTGGCCGCTACACCGACAACGCCTCCCTGGCGTACCCCGAGTCCGCCAATGTCTGCGGTGACGCTGATCGTGTTAAACGAATTTACGGCACCCGTTCCGCTATTAATAAAAATGTTCTTCGTGGCATCGGTAACCGTAAGACCGCTTGGCGCGCCCGTCATCGCGGTTCCCCGGTCAAACGTCTCAATGTAGAACTGCCCGCCGAAAGCAAGCTGGTTGGAAGCATTAATTAGAGAGCTGGTCAAACCTGAGCCATCAGTTGCCGTTTGGCCTCCATAAGTGATCACAACCGCCTGTGCTGGAAGTGCTGCAAACATGCTCGCCACAACAAAACCGCCACCAAGAAAATTAGTTAAACGTCCCATGGTTATTTCCTTTAATGAATTTTCAAAATCAATTTTTCTATTCTTGTAAAGCATTTTACGTGCCATTTTTAATAGTATTTTATAACTCATTGTATAATAGTCATTATGTTGAATTAAAATATTCCAATATTGGATCTACTCCACCACGAATGTAAAGAATGCCGACAGCCGAACGGGGGGTTGTGGACTGTTTCGACACATAAGTGCTTCCAACAGGAATTCTCGACCCACGTTTTGATCAGGTCATCATCGGAGCCGGCAAAGGTAGGTTGCAGGTAAAGTAAACCCACCAAATACCAATCAAAATCGTCCGCACTGTCAGTGGTGCGTCAACTTTGAAATACACCCAGAAGCCAATCATATTTCTCTGGTGCTCACCCGGTTATCCACTTCAGCAGCGTTGGACAATTGAACCAACAAACCTCAGTTGAAATGGACACAAGCCTTCGACACGCCCGCTAGGCGGGCTGCTCAGGGCGAACGGACGTCTCACCCGTTGGGGAGGGTCAAAAAAGGCCATTCGTCCTGAGCCTGTCGAAGGATGGGCCACTTTCCGTAATTCAACTGAGTTTTGTAGGTTGAATTGACCGAAGGCCTTCACCCGTTGGTTGAAGTCTTATCGCCTGCAGGCCATTTGAGGTCTGTTCGTTAACGAACGCAGCAGCACTAGTGGCGACTTGGCCTATGAGGGCACGAGACGCGGACGAGCGCTCAGCGCCAGAAAGCAGAGCGATAGCAGTTTTAAGGCAAGCGAGTTAGTCGCGCTTGCTAAAAAGCGCTTTGGAATACTGCGCTGCAGCATGAGAGGCGGGCCTCAGAATGGCAAACCTTAGACTTGACCTGAGCACACTGGACTGGCTTTTTCATCCATGCAAGTTCCAATCAGAAACAGGCTCCGCTCACGCGACAATCCAGGAACCCAGTTCCGGAAAGGAGGCGCACGCGCCTCCTTTCTTTCGTCTAGCCGCAGTGCAGGTGCTTGTTGACCAGGTTACGCAATGAGTCGGCGTTGCCGAACATTTTTTCGCTCATGTTGAGATCGTCGTAATCCTGGAGTTTCTTCGCGATTGAATCGATGAGCCCTGGCGGGAATACACCGCCTTCTTCGTAGCGCGCACGGTCACGCTTCAGGCATTCGGCGGATTCGTGGCAGGACGCGGGCAATTGCTTGAGATCCGCGATCCGGCTTGCGTCAGCCTTGACATAGAGCTCCTTGGCGATACGCAGGCTTTCGGGGTGTTCCATGCCGTGCCGCGCCGCCACGGCCATGCCGGCCAGAAGAAGGTGCGCGTTGGCCGATCCATCGGGACTGCGCAATTCGACAGTCTGGTTGTTCTCCATGGCACTGACGTCTTCCGCAGGTTCCTTGGGATTGGCATCGCGAACCATGCGGTCGCCGACGCCGATCCAGCCGAGCGGAACGCGAACGAGCACCGAGCGATTGCGGTCGCCCCAGCAGATGCTGGTCGGCGCTTCCTGGTGCGGAACGAGGCGCAGGAAGGACGTCGGGACGGTATTTCCGAAGGCCGTGAGCGATTCCGAGCTGGTGAGGAATCCGGCAATCACCTTCCGCGCCGTGTCGGTCAGCCCGTTCTCGTCGGCCATCATGTTCACGCCGTCCTTCATGAAGCGCGTGTGCACGTGCATGCCGCTACCGGCCTGACCGACGATGATCTTCGGTGCGAAACTCACTTCCAGGCCGTGCTTGTAGGCGACTTCGCGCACGGCCCACTTGGCCATGACGAGCTGGTCGGCCGCGTCCTCGATGGGTACCGGCAGGAATTCGATTTCGTGCTGCACCATTTCGAGATCGCCGTTGATGATGTTGCCGACTTCGGCGTGACCGTATTTGATCATTCCGCCCATTTCGCTGATTACGCTCATGGCCTCGCGGCGGACCAGCCCCCACTTCGAGAAGGGGTGCGATTCGTGATAACCCTTCTGTTCGGTGATCGGGTAGATGCGGTCCACTTCCGAAAACAGGTAATACTCCAGCTCGCCCAGCGCCTGCATGGTGAGACCGGTGCGTTCCTGCAAGCGGCGCTGGGACTTGCGCAGAATGTTCTCCGGCGCGCTCTCTAGCGGATCGCCGTGGAAATCGTAGAAAGAACAGATGAGGTCGATGGTCGGTACTTCGGCAAACGGATTGACGAAAGCCGTCTTGTAACGCGGGACGACGTACAGGTCGCTGGAATCCGCCGCGACGAAGGAGAAAAGGCTGGAGCCATCGACGCGCTCGCCCATCGACAATACGCGATCCAGATGCGCCTTGCTGTTGATGACGAAGTTGAGTTTCTTGAGCCGACCATCGCCACCGACATAGCGGAAGTTGATCATCCTTATGTTGTTTTCTTCGATAAAGCGGATGATGTCCTTCTTGGTGAAATCGTTGGCGGGTTTGCCCAGATACCTGACGATCTTGTTCGGGTTCAACGTTATGGTCTCGTTCATGCTGTCAGCTCCTGATGGGACTCGGAAATTGGTGTGTGCATACTGTCAGGCGGTCAACTTGATGCGCCGGAAGATTTTTTCCACGTCTCTGGTTTATCGGATATTGTTGATTCATGATTTGCTGAAATTGATTATAGAGAGCGGCTTGACGTGGCCGCAGTGACTTAATTTCCCGGACGTATTCCAACGCCTCATAGCGCACCCAAACACATGCGATCATTTCTTCCCTCCATGACAGCCTTGCGCGTGTTCGAGGCGGCGGCGCGGCACCTGACGTGCACTGGCGCTGCCGATGAGCTGTTTCTCACGCAGAGTGCCGTCAGCAAGCAACTTCGGTCGCTTGAGGAACACCTTGGCGTCATTCTTTTCGAGCGTGAAAACCGCGGTCTCGTGCTGACCGAGCTGGGGCGGGGCTATCTCGGGGAAATCCGGCCGCTCCTGGCGCAGATCGCGGCGGCAACGGCGCGTTTGAGTCTCCAGCGTAACCAGGGTGTTTCGTTGACGCTGAGCATTCTTTCCATCGTCGGCGACCGTTGGCTTATGCCCATGTTTGGTGAGTTCACGCGAGCGAATCCGGATATCGATGTCCAATTCACCAATCTGGTTTCCAGTGACAAGCAGGCAACGACCGAGCCGGACGCCGCATTCCTGGGTGGCGAAGGCGTGTGGCCGGGGTCGGTTGCTGACTACCTTTTTGGCCGCGAAGTCGTGCTCCTGGCTTCGCCAGAGTTGATGGCTCGGGGTGAGGGTCTGCACCGGCTGGAGGATGTGCCTCGCTACCCGCTGTTGAACCACTTTCAGCGACCGGAAGCCTGGAGTGAGTTCTTCGCTGCAAATGGCATGGAACCGCAGCCCTCGTCCCGAGTTATCCGCTATGAGTTCTTCGCGACGATCATCAAGGCCGCCATTGGTGGCATGGGGCTGGCACTCGTTCCGCGCGTCTTTGTGAGCGAGGAATTGGAGCGGGGTGAGTTGGTCAATCCATTCGGTCTTGGCGTAACAAGCCGACGCGGGTATTACTTCGTGGTTCCGGAACACAAGGCGTCGAATCCTGCACTTGCTATGCTCCGCTCATGGGTGCTCGACAAGGCTGAGGCGACTCGCCGTGGGATGGGCGCGTAGCTAGCCCTCCGCGAATTCGTTCATGCCCGCCGCAACTCAGTAAACGCAACGAGTTCCCATTCACGCATTGCCACGAGCAGGCCGGTCCCACTGCGCTTCGTCAGCGGCGCAGCAAGGCTCTCTTCGTGGAGTTCGGCAAATTTCTGGCGAAGCTTTCGCAATTCGGCCTGCATTTTTGCCACCGCAGACTCGGTCAGCATCGCGTGTGAAAAGGCCATGACTTCGTCGCCGCCCTCGAAATCGCTTTTCAGGAACTCGCCCAGTCCCTGACTGAGGAAAAACAGGCGAATCGGCCCTTTCGGCCGCCAGTCGAAATCGCGAGCCACATTGAGCCTGATCCGGTTCCCCGGCAGGAGCTGGATCAGGCGCAGACGGTCGAGTTTGACAAGGCGCTGGATGCATTCCGCTTCGGTCAATCGGTAGGTGCTGACAAGGTCTTTGATTTCCCACTGATTGAGTACGCACACCGCGACGAGGAGAAGTTTCTTGTCGGAGACCAATTCCCCTTCCTGCACTTCAGTCAGCACGTGCAAACGACTTTCACTGATCGCGGCTTCGTGGGTCAGTTCAGCCAGGGTAAAGCCCAGCAAATGGCTGATTTCGACTACTCGGTCGATGCTGAACCGTCCTGAAGCAAACATGCGCTTCACGCTGGGCTCTGAAACGCCCAGTGACTTCGCTAGCTCGCGATAGGTCATTCCTTGGATCTTTAACCGACGCTTGAGCGTGGCAACCAGCTGATCAATTTCATTCATGGGGTTGGTATCGAATTGCAATGCTTTTGATTGTATATGCCGCTACTTTGTTTTGCAAAGTATATTTATATGCCTGTCGAGCGCATTCTGGAGTCTCTTTCATTAAGGAGCTGCCCATGAAACCGCTGCGCAACCATCTTCCGCTGTTCATTACCGCGATACTTTCAGGGGCCGCGTTGCTGCACGGCCCGATTGCACAACTTGCCAACTATCACGATTTTGCGGATCAAGCGATGGTTTTTGGAATTCCGCATTTTGCCGATGTCCTGTCGAACCTGGGATTTGCACTGGTCGCCCTGTGGGGCTGGTTGCGCTTGGCTCCAGCAAGCCGGCATGTTGACATACGGAACGGTTGGGCTGGTTATCGGCTGTTTCTGATTGGCCTGTTCTTTACCGCGATCGGATCGTCGTATTACCATCTCGCCCCCGACAATGCCCATCTGGTCTGGGATCGTCTTCCAATCGCTCTGGCCTGCGCCGGGCTGCTTGCCGGTGTCTGGGGCGATGTCCGGGAGATGAAGAGCGCCATGCTTTCGACACTCCTCGCCATCGTCGCCGTTTTTAGTGTTGCATGGTGGTACTTCACCGAGCAGACCGGTGCCGGTGATCTGCGCCCATACCTTTTGCTTCAGGCGCTGCCCATCGTGCTCATCCCACTCTGGCAATGGATTCATGGCGCGCCGCGTTCCGAGCGTTGGGCATTTGGAGCCGCGCTGTTACTATATGTCATCGCCAAGTTTGCCGAGCTCAATGATCATGAAATTGCCGCTGCCCTCGGACTGCTCACAGGACATACGCTGAAGCACCTATTGGCAAGCGTGGCGACGGCAGTGATCGTTTCTCGCCTCGTTCGTCGCGTTAGCAGTGCAATGCCGGCAAATTGCGACACGACTGTGACACCGATTCCGACTAGTGCTTATCAATAAGAAAGTTCAGGGAGCCATCATGTTCAAAGTTCTACTGCGTATTGTTCTTAAAGCGCTGTTCCGTGTCGAATTGACCGGTGACCCTGCTGCATTTATCAACCCACGCACGTTGATCGTGGCCAATCACGAATCCTTTATCGATGGTCTGTTGATCGGCCTGATGATGCCGGTTGACGCCGTCTTCGTGGTGCACACGCAGATTGCCAGCCGCCCGTTGTTTGCCTTCATGCTGCGCTTCGTTCCGCATCTGGCGGTCGATTCGGCCAGCCCGCTGGCGATGAAGCAGATCGTCAAGCTGGTTGAAACCGGCAAGCCGGTAGTGATTTTCCCGGAAGGGCGGATCACCAAGACGGGTTCGTTGATGAAGGTGTATGACGGGGCGGCTTTCGTTGCGGCCAAAACCGGTGCCACCATTGTTCCGGTGCGCATCGATGGTGCCGCGCGCAGCTACTTCGGGCGACTGGCAGGCATTTATCCGCGCAAGCTGTTTCCCAAGGTGACGATTTCAATCCAGCCACGCCGCAGTATTCCGATGCCCGATCTGCCGTCCGCCAAGCAACGTCGCCGTCGTTCGGGCGAGCTGTTGCGCCGGATTCTGCTCGACATGCTGGTGGCCACGCGCCCGCAACGCACCTTGTTCGAAGCCTTTCTGGACGGGAAGGATACCTTCGGTGCCCACTACAAGCTGGTGGAGGACATCCGCCTGGTTGAAGAATCCTACGGCTCGCTGCTCAGGATGGCGCTCGGCATGATGCGCCTGATGTCCCGCTTGACGGCTCCCGGCGAAGTGGTCGGCGTGTTGACTCCCAATGCCGCACCGACGCTCGGGCTGGTGCTCGCACTGTCGGCTGGCAAGCGCGTCCCGGCGCTGCTCAACTACACAGCGGGTGCCGATGGACTCCGCGCCGCCTGCACTGCCGCCGGCATCAAGACGATCATTGCCTCGCGCACCTTCGTCGAGAAAGCACGGCTTACTCCGGTCGTCGAGCAACTGAGCAGCATTAACATCCACTACCTTGAAGACCTCAAGGAGACGGTCTCTTTGGGCGACAAACTATGGGTGCTGTGGCACCTCGTCTTTCCCCGCAGCGCGGCGATCAAACAAACGCCGGAGGATGCGGCCATCGTTCTCTTCACGTCGGGTTCGGAAGGCAAGCCCAAGGGCGTCGTCCATTCGCATGCCTCCGTTCTGTCGAATGTCGCTCAGGTGCGTGCCGTCGCAGATTTCACGCCGCTCGACAAGTTCATGATGGCGCTGCCGCTGTTTCACTCTTTCGGCCTGACCTGCGGCGTGCTGTTGCCGCTGGTTTCCGGCTGCAAGGTCTTTCTCTATCCCAGCCCGCTGCATTACCGGATCATTCCGGAAATCGTCTATGACCGTGACTGCACGGTACTATTCGGCACGTCCACCTTCCTCGGCAACTACGGCAAGTACGCCCACCCATACGACTTCGGCCGTTTGCGCTACGTTGTCGCGGGCGCGGAAAAACTGTCCGAAGACGTGCGCAAGCTGTGGATCGAGAAGTTCGGCATTCGCATCCTCGAAGGTTACGGCGTCACCGAATGCGCGCCAGTCGTTGCCGTCAATGTGCCGATGGCCTGTCTTATCGGCAGCGTCGGGCAACTGATGCCGGGCATGGAATACGAGCTCGAACCCGTCCCGGGTATCGAAAACGGCGGTGCGCTGCACGTCAAAGGGCCGAACGTGATGAAAGGCTACTTTCTTTTCGATCAGCCAGGGGTGATTCAACAGCCGCAGTCGAAGGGCGCGGGCTGGTATTCAACCGGTGACATCGTGGTGCGCGACGACGAAGGCTTCATCCATATTCGCGGGCGACTCAAGCGCTTCGCCAAGATAGCCGGTGAGATGGTATCGCTCGAAGTGGTTGAGAAAATCGCAACGGCGGCGGCTCCAGGGTTCGCCCATGCAGCGTCAACTCGTCCCGATGCCGCGAAGGGCGAGGCACTGGTTCTCTTCACCACGGCACCGGAATTGCAACGCGAGCAACTCTCTGCCGTCGCCAAAGCGGCCGGTTCGCCGGAGTTGTCGGTGCCACGCATCATCCGGCACGTTGAAGCCATTCCGCTGCTCGGCTCAGGAAAAACCGACTACGTCACGCTGAAGCGGATGGCCGAGGTGGATGCCGTGGTGGCGGAAACAGTCTGACCGGACGAACGGAAAAAATGAATCAATCGATAGTCTCACTGGAGAAGCAACGATGAGCAGCCAGTTTCAACTCATGCGCGAGAAGCGTTTCAGGCCGTTTTTCTTTACGCAATTTTTCGGCGCCTTCAACGACAACGTATTCAAGACGGCGCTAATTACGCTGGTGACCTTCCGCGCCGGCCAGCTTACTTCGCTGGATGGGAAGATGCTGGCAACGTTGTTGCCGGGCCTGTTCATCCTCCCCTATTTCATCTTTTCCGCGACGAGTGGACAGATCGCCGACAAGTTCGAGAAATCAATGTTGGCGCGTGCGGTCAAGGTGTTTGAAATAGCGGTCATGCTCGTTGCCGCCTGGGGTTTCATGACCAACAGCCTTTGGCTGCTGGTGACGGCACTGTTCATGATGGGGGTTCACTCGACCCTGTTCGGGCCGGTGAAGTATTCGTATTTGCCGCAGCACTTGTGTCAGGAAGAACTGATCGGTGGCAACGGCATGATCGAAATGGGTACCTTCGTGGCCATTCTCGTCGGCGAGATCCTGGGGGCCTGGCTCGCCACGTCCTCGTTCGGGTCCGCCCTGACGTCGTTTGTCGTGATCGGTGTTGCGGTGGCTGGCTATTGGGTCAGCCGTGGAATCCCGCTTTCGCCAGCCTCCGACCCCGATCTGGTCATCAACTGGAATCCGCTGACCGAGACCTGGAATAACCTGCGTTTTGCCCGAGGCAACCGGACGGTGTGGCTTTCGCTGCTCGGCATTTCCTGGTTCTGGTTCTATGGCGCAACGATCCTGGCGCAATTCCCGAGTTACGCCAAAGACGTGCTGCACGGTGACGAAGGCGTGTTCATCCTGCTGCTGACGGTGTTTTCGTTCGGCATCGGGCTGGGTTCGCTGCTGTGCGAAAAGCTTTCCGCCGGCCAGGTAGAAATCGGCCTTGTTCCCTTCGGCGCCATCGGGTTGACCGTTTTTGGGGTCGATTTGTACTGGTTCAGCTCGGGATTGGGGGCTGTCGGTGAGATTCAAGACTTCGTGGGTTTTCTACACCACCCAGCCCATTGGCGGGGCCTGATCGACATCATACTGATCGGCATGTTCGGCGGTTTTTATATCGTCCCGCTCTACGCACTGATTCAGACGCGCAGCGAAAAAAGCCACCAATCGCGGGTTATCGCCGCCAACAATATTCTCAACGCGCTTTTCATGGTCGCCTCGGCGGGTGTGTCGATGGCCTTGTTCGCCGCTGGCTTGTCGATTCCGCAGCTCTTTCTGGCCACTGCACTCTTCAACGCGGTCGTCGCGATCTATATTTATCGGCTAGTGCCCGAATTCCTCATCCGCTTCATCGTCTGGATTCTCGTTCATACGGTCTATCGGCTTGAAAAGAAGGATGTCGACCGGATTCCGGACGTTGGTGCGGCCCTCATCGTTTGCAACCATTCAAGCTTTGCCGATGTGCTGGTCATCACCGCCGCATGTCGACGGCCGGTTCGCTTCGTAGTCAACCAGAAGTATTTCAGCAAGCCGGTGCTCGGTGCCGTGCTGAAGGCCGGTCGTGCCATTCCGCTGGTCTTGGAAGGGCTGGCACAGGAGGCTCCGGCGAATACGCTCGACGAAATCAAGGCGGCTCTCGCGGCGGGTGAGGCGGTGGCCTTGTTTCCGGAGGGCGACATTGGCTCTGACGGCGACTTGCGTCCGTTCAATCCGTGGATATCTCATCTTTTTGACAGTCAATCCCCGGTTCCGGTTGTGCCCTTGGCACTGTCCGGGCTTTGGGACAGTGCGTTTTCGGGGGGGCAACTCACTCTGCTTCAGCGCTTGCTGAAACTGCGCTTGTTCCGCGAGATTTCGATTACGGCGGGGTGTCCAGTCATCGCGGCCATGGCAAGTCCGGGGGCGCTGCAGCAGGAGGTGTCGATCTTGCAAGGTGTATTAAAGTGACGATTTGTCCTGGTGCGGCGCTATATTCGATGCCTTAGGTGTCGTATTTCGATACTTTTCAGGCTGTCGGAGTATCTGGATTTTCTTTGTGCATAATGGGCTCGCCCTTCCAAAAAACCTAAGGAGAAATACGTGAAAATGAATTTACGCTTGGTCGTTCTAGCCCTCTTCATGGCCTGTTCGATGCCGGGGATGGCACGAGATTCCGCAACCGGATCGGTCGCGTCGGTGGCGGTCGTGTCAATTGCGCCCGCATCGATCGCTGTCGTGTCGGCTTATGTGGGAAGTGCCATGGTGGTGGAGTCAGTCACGGTGATTGGTGATGTCGTCGAAATCGTACTCAAGGGCGCAGCGAACGCCAGCCGAGCCGTTTTGACCCTGACGGCAGACTCCGTGAAAGCCGCTAGCGTTGGTGTTGGACACAGCCTTAAGGTCGTGGCCGAAGGAACGGGCTATCTCTTGGTGGCTTCTGGCAAAGTGTTGTGTTTCGTGCCCGGTGAAGCCGAACAGGCCCTCGTACGCTCGTCCCGCAGCAATTGAGAGGAATGCGGTCGAATCAACCGCTATGAACAGGATGAGCCATCGTTTTGTGGCGAACCCTGAAAAAGGAATACAAAATGAATAATCGGTGGTGGATGCGCTTTGCCGCGAGTATGGCGATTGTTGTGTCACTGTGTTTCCCGCTGGCGGCAAATGCTGGGCGGAATTGCGACGATACGCCGCCGGACGCCGCCAAAACGCAGAAGGCGATCCGGTTGTCCAAGCAGGTGCGGGACACGCTGGAATTGAGCGGTGCCAATGTGGCTCTGATCGGTCGCATCGGGTCCGATCAGTCCAAACGGGGCGTACGTTATACCCACGTTGGCTATCTGCTCCGCGAGCACCCAGCGGGCGCATGGACCGTTGTCCATGAACTCAACTCCTGCGGTAGCGGAAATTCCGACCTATTCGACGAGGGACTCGCCAATTTTTACATGGATGACCTGTTCGAGTACGAGACCCGGATTGTGATCCCCTCACCGGACATTCAGCAAAAACTTGCCCAAACCCTGCAAAGCAAATTGAAGCGTGCTCTGCATGAGCCGACCTACAGTTCGATTGCTTTTCCGTGGTCTACCCAGTATCAGAACTCCAACGGCTGGATCATCGAGACTCTGGCGTTGGCGGCGGCCGGGCCGGATGAAATTCGCAATCGCGAGCAGGCGCAACGCTGGCTGCGGGCAAACGGGTATCAGCCGGGGAAAATCCACATCGGAGGAGGAGAGCGCGCTGGAGCGCGTTTGTTTACTCCGAACGTTCGTTTTGGCGACCACCCGCAGTCCGCCTGGCAGGCTCAGATGTATGAGGTCAATACTGGCGATGCCGCACTGGAATTCATGCACCGTTTTGACCCTGAATCCCGGCAGATCACGCAGCGGTTAGACACGAAGCCCGTCGTGGGCACAAGGCCGGCACCTGTCGTTTCTATGCCTGTTGCCGAAAAGGCAGTGGCCAAAGCCGAAGCGGTCAGCCCGGTTCTCGTTTCGCTACCTGTCGCTCCAGCGGGCGCGCCAGCGAATGCCGCGTCCCCTGCATCGCGCGCGCAATTGCTGCAGTCAATGCAGGGACTCATCGTGACCTATGCCTGTCGGCCGCAAGGGTATTTGAATCAATGCCGACAACTGCAACGCGAGCCTTGCGAGAAGCAGGTCAATGATTCCGTGTTGCGCTGTTTCGCCACGGTTTCCGATCAACAGTTGATGAGCGGAACCGAACAGATGGCGATGCAGCAGGTACAGGAAATTGGCTATTGCGCGGTAGAGGGAGTGGATGCGGTTTATGCCGCAAGCGGCAATCCAGCACGCACCCTGCAGGGCGCGTCTTGTCCGGGCGTGCGTAACTATCGATAGGTGGCGAGGAGGGGGCGGTAATCAGGCAACGATGGCTTCCGCTTGCATGCATAGGGCGCCATTGCCAAGCGTCGCAAACAGAGTGATGCGTTTGCCCTCTACATTCGCCTGTAGCGAAATCGATTCGCCGAGCAAGGCCGGCATAACTCCACGGTAGCTGAACTCAAGAACCCGGCTGTGGCTGACCTCTTCAGCGTATGCGGCCAGCAGGGTTGCGTTCAGCGGACCATGGATCACCAGGTTCGGATAACCCTCGACGTTGCGGCAATAATCGGCATCGTAATGAATCCGGTGACCGTTGAAGGTGAGCGCCGAGTAACGGAACAGAGTCGTCGATGTGGGCGCATAGGTTTTGGTGAACTGTCCGGCCGGAACTGGCGGCGGGAGGCTTGCCGGCGATGCGGGGTGTGTCGGGCCTTTGTAGACAATGTCGTGCTCTTCGCGGATGAAGAGTTCGCCGCTTGGTGATTTCAGTTCATGGAGTACCGTCACGAAAACCAGGTCGCCGGAGCGGCCTGTCTTGTGATCCACTTTCAGGATGCTCGACTCCTTGCGTATCAGGGAGCCTATGCGCAAGGGGGCTGGAAAGGACACGCGACCGCCAGCCCACATGCGATTGGGTAGCGGCACCGGAGGCAAAAAGCCACCCCGCGCGGGATGACCGTCGCGTCCCAGTTCGGAGGCCGGCAAACCGTCCAGAAAATAGATCCAGTGCCACAATGGCGGCAGGTGCTTGCCATCTCGAATGAGTTCCGATTGGGCGTAATCCACCGTGGCGGCCATCAGCCGTGCGTGGCGCGCTGAAATAAGGTCTTCGTCGTGATGCGTTTTGCCGACCCAGGTGCGCAGGTAATCCAGGTTGATCTCGTTCATTGTCTTGTTCCGATTCTTGCTCCTATTCATCCGGTCGGCCACGTCGCCAGTCCCAGGGGGGCGTCGGGTTCTTGCTGTTCCATAGACCATCGCGGTGGATTTTTGCCATAAATTCGGCTTGTGCGTAGTCAGCCCGTTCTTTGGCGGATTGTTGGGCGTTGTGCGGTGGATACGACCATGCGGCACCCTTTCGGATCAGTTCCATGCCAATATCCTGGGCACCAACCGTTACCACGCAAAGTACGCTGCCAGGGCGCTCGGCCATTCTGCAATCGGCGTTCGCGTGCTGGTTCAAGGCCAAGGCGGCCAAGTCTGTCTTGGCTCGCTGTCCGAAGTCCTGGGTGATCTCGGGAGCATCGATGCCAAACAGGCGGATCTTGTGCAACTGATTGTTTGTATCCGTGAGCGTTAGCGTATCTCCATCAACGATGTTTGACACTCGGCCGACAATAATTTCAGCGTGCGTCGCTATTGGCAGCAACGAGAGAAGAACAACGAGTGTTCGCATCGCGGCGGCGCGCCTGATTTTCACGGCAGAGTACGTTGTCAGCACGGCTATGTCCGAAAACTGCATCAGTTTTTCCTTGTGCCTGAAGTACGCCAATCTAGCACGAACAAACGGCCGGTGTCGGCATAGGGCAAGCATAATAAATCCGGGAAGATGTTAGTCATTCGGCAAGAAAACTGATATATATCGCTGTTGAATCGGAGTCTTGTCTAAGGGTCGTTTTGTGGATCATGTGAATTCTCGGCATGTTGCCGGTATCGGGTTGGTTCTGGGAGCGGCAACGCTTTGGAGCTTTTCCGGGCTTGGAGTGAAGGTTCTTTCGGAGATGGACGCTCTTTCCATCACCGGCTTTCGCAGCCTGTTCGCCTGTCCGGTACTCATTCTGGCCTTCATCCATTCTTCGCGTGACGGTTCATGGTCTGACGTCAAATTGATGCTAGGGCAGAAAACGGTTTGGGCGTCCGCATTGAGTTACGCGATTATGCTGATGCTCTTCATTTCAGCCAATCGGCTGACGACTTCGGCCAACGCCATCCTGCTGCAGTACACAAGCCCGCTGTACGTTGCTCTGTTGTCATGGCCGATCCTGAAAGAAAGGATCAGGCTCCCGGAGTGGACCGCGCTGGCGGTTTGCTTTTTGGGGATGTGTTTCTTTTTTGCGGAGAAGCTGTCGGCAAGTGGAATGCTTGGCAATACGCTGGCCGTTATCTCCGGTGTTTTTTGTGCGCTAAATTGCATTTTCCTGCGCTTGGCCGCGCGGAATAATCAATCCCTGGCTGGCGAAAACTCAAGCAAGGCACCGCTGTTGGCCATGGTTCTCGGGAATCTCCTGACGTGTGTTTTTTGCCTGCCGTGGATGCTCGATTCCTTTCCACAGGGAGCGTTTGCATGGAATGCCATCATTCTCCTCGGATTTTTTCAGCTTGGATTGGCGTTCGTTCTATTTACAGCGGGAATCGCGCGGGTTAGTGCCATCGAGGGCGTTTTGCTGGGTCTCTTCGAGGCATTGCTCAACCCAATCTGGGTGGCCATTGCCGTGCAGGAATTCCCTTCGCGGATGGCTGCTGTTGGTGGACTGTTGATTTTTGTTTCGCTACTTACGTTCGGCTGGCTCAAGCAGCGAGGTCATTTGGCAATTCAGTGAAATTTGCTACTTCTGGTTTTTGAAACACGCTTCTAGTTGCGCCACAAAAGCAGTATTTCTTTACGGCCGCGCAGTGTTGTTTGTGGAATGTAGATTGAGTATTACACTTATGGTTGGTGGCCCGGTAGTGAGGCTTTCCCGAATGAATCAAGAAACTCATCAAGATCGCCATAACCTGACTGACGTCACGACCAACAGGGCGCAACGCTGCACATGATTACCTTGAATACCTCGTCCAGGAAGTACCAGTTGCATGCCGAGATGGTGGAAACGGGCTTCGGCCATCAGCCGCCAGAGGTGGCGGCGCTTGAGCAACGCATGGACCGAAGCCTGAACCGGATGGAACGGATTGCCTCCGTTTATCTTGGGCACATTCACGCCCGGATGGTCAATGGCCTCCAAATCTCTTTTGAGACGGCTGAAGCCGCCATTCTGGCGGCGTGTGAAATGCAGCACCGCTGCGCCGCTCTGCCTCAGGTTCCGGGAAGTCGGGTATTTTTGAACATTGGTATTCACGAGGGTATCGAACTTCGGCGAGCGAAAGAAGACGCGGGTGGTGCGGTCGAAATTGCAACGCTCTTGGCCGAGGTGAGTGATGGCATCGTGGTCTCGGGAGTTGTCATCGCAGCCCTCAACCCGGAATTGCGTGTGCTTGCCCAGCCCTACAAGGGCCTCTATCCCGAAATAGCCGCCCATACGATCGACTGGCGTCGCGAAATCCCATCGACGGCTTATGGTGGTGCGTCAGTTTCTTCTGGCGGCATGGGGTCGGTCATGAGCGGCACCTATCTGGTTCTTCTCCACAATCTGAAATTGCTGAAACTGACTCGCGACAAGCCGGTGCTTACGATTGGGCGCGATCCGCGAAATGATCTGGTTCTTGCAGGAAGCCATGTGTCCAGGAATCATGGCCGTATTGAACGGCAAGGAGATCGCATCGTACTGACCGACACGAGTTCGAATGGCAGCTTTGTTACGCAGGAAGGCGGGAAGGAGCAGCGCGTGGTTGATGCGTCGGTAACGCTCGTTGGAAAGGGTATCGTTTTCTTCGGTCGCGAGAGTCGGGGAGAGCGGCGCGGCGGTGCCCGCTACGAAGTATTTTCCTGATTGATTGGCTGGAAGGCTTATGAACAGGCGTTCTTCGCGCTATATGCTTCAAGGCCCGCATGTTTATTGGCTTGCACTGGATCATGCTCATGGATTGCCATTTGATGCGCCTCGCCAGCAGCGATCTGTTTTCTTTCCCGGTTGACCGGCGATAGTCCAGTTCTGCCGTTTCAATCGATTTTTCGTTGATCCGGCGTGGCATCGATGCCACGGCAATGGCGCGTGTCCGGCTATTGAGTTCTGCCCCGCCGCTGGAGAGAGTCGGTATTTCGATCAAGCCAAGCATTCCATAAAGCGGTTGTAGCCGGCCCTGGACGCTGCGCAACGATATCTTGCGTCAGTCAATGACGTTCTGGCCTTCGAGAAACACACGCTGGATCGGGCGGCGCGGGTGTTCCTTGGACGAAGTTTTTAGGATGTAGTCGTTCCGCGCAGTGCGGTACGATCTTGTTGATACCGCGCACGTAGGCCTCGTCGTCGTTTGACCAGAAGACGATCAGCATCGTCGGGTTTTCGTTCCAGATGGCCTTGGCGGCCAGAACGCCCACCCCGATCAACTGCGTACAGTCGACGGTGCCAGTATTAAAACGGGTTCAACCGGGCGTACGTCATGGTTTGTGACTATTCGTGCAACGCGGTGTCTGGGACGGTGGCAAGCAGGTAGTCCCTGATGCAATCGACGACACGGTCCTTGAGCAGATCATCCGCCGTGCCGGCAATCTTGCCCTCACGGATATGGCGGTACTGAATTGGCATGAACTGGCTCACGAGCGTGAGCGGAATTTCAATTGACCCGAGGTTGCCCAGGAGCAGCACCAATGATTCCTGCACCTCGGAGTCTGGCAGGTCGTAACGGGCCCGGTCCGAAAAGCTGAATTTTCGTGCCAGGCGAACCTTGGCGGGGGTGCCGTGGTAATGGGATTTCCAGTTACCAGGGCGGCGCAACATCGCTTCATCGAGTACGTCGATGAAGTTTGACTGCCGTACCTCGGGCACGTAACGGAACAGTTCTTTTTCGATCATGTTCAGCGAGAAAAGCGCTTCGCGCAGGGCAAAGGTGAGTGCCGGCCCAACCTTGAGAATCGCAATTCCGTCCTCGACCATTTTCTTCAGCGCTTGCGGCGTCTGGTAGTCGGTCGAATGGCCTTCAAACACCAGATTGGGCAGCGCCTTGCACGCCGTACAGAGCGATTTTGCCGCCTCGCGGTTATAGTCGTCGATGCTCTCATCGCCAAATTCGACGCCCGGCTGAACCACGACGGCGATCACGCGCGTCCATGCCTCATCCAGTCCGAGCGCCGCATAGGCCGTGCGAAAGGTTTCAACCGTTGCATGAAAATCGGCGACGGTCGTGACGTGCAGCCCTTCATCCTCACTTTGCGCACCGCCGGGGATTGGGACTTCGCTGCCGACGATATAAACCGGCGCCACCGCATCGGGGCGCGATGCCAGGAGTTCGGCGTAGGCGCTTTCGGCGGTTAGCGCCAATTCGGCACCACGCCGCGCAATGACCGCCGTATCGAGCATTGCGTTCGGATTGTCGTCGCCGACGTGCATCGAGGTGTCGAGGTGGATTTTGGTGAAGCCGGCGAGCACATACTCCCGAATGAGCACATGGGACTCCTTCATGGCCTCTGCCGCCGGCTTCGATTTCCAGGTCAAGGGACCGAGATGGTCGCCTCCCAGAACTATCCGATGTGCAGGGAACCCCGTGTCGTTCGCCAGTTTGAGCACAAAAGCGACGAAGTCGGCCGGTTTCATCCCGGTGTATCCACCGTACTGATTCACCTGGTTGGCCGTTGATTCAATCAACAGGGGCGATTCGGATCGTTTGTAGTGATCCATGGCCGCGCGGATCACCCATTCGTTGGCAGTGCACAGCGAGGCGATGCCGTTGGCCTTTCCGTTTTTCTGATCCCGGACAAGGTCCAGTAGTGGATTTCTGGTATTCAAACGACTTTCTCCTCAACGGGGTGTGGGGCTAACTGAGTAGTTCGTCCAACTCGGCGAAGGTGGAGGTTCCTTCCATGGGGCCTTTTTGCAACACAGCTTTGGCACCGCTGGCCACGGCATAGTTCATGGCCTCGGCGGGCGCTTTACCCATCTTGCGGCAGGTTACGTAGGTTGCACCAAAGCAGTCACCCGCGCCCGTTGGGTCGATTTCCTTGACGGGAATAGCCGGTACCACGATCGATTGGGTCGAGTCGTAGAACGTTGCCCCGGCTTCGCCATGTTTGACGACGATTTCCTTGATCCCACGACGTAACAGTTCTGCCACGGCCTCTTCTTCGCTGGCAGCGCCAACCAGCAGCGTGACCTCGTCACCGCTGGGAAGAAAGACATCGGTCGATTCGAGAATTCGACCAAGCGCGTCGCGCATTTCTGGAATTCGCAGCATCTCCTTGCGAATATTCGGATCGAAGGAAATCGTTCCGCCGTTCGACTTGACGATGGCGATCGCCTTGTTCATCGCGTCGATGATCGGCTTGGAAAAGAGGGACGATCCCATCACGTGAAAATGCGTGCAGTCTTTGAGCGCTTCTTCGGTGACCATGTCAGGCGAAAGCTGCCCGGAGGCGCTGTTGACGATGTTGAACACAAAGTCCCGGTCGCCTGATTCCTTGTAGGTCACGAAGGCGCTGCCGGTGACGGCGGTGTTCAGCATTTGAATGGCGTCGGTGTCGGCGCCATCGAGTTTCAGGCGATCAATATTCACCCAGCCGAAATCGTCGTTTCCCACGCAACCAATCATGCCGCAAGGGAAGCCCAGCTTGGCGACCTGATCGATGAAGATGGCCGGCGCGCCGCTCGGATAAGGACCGACCAGCGTCCCCGGCTGCCGGAAGGACTGCCCGACACGGGTGGCCATGATTTCAACGAGGATTTCTCCCATGGTCATGATCTTGCTCATCGATGCTTCCTTTTTCGATTACACGTTTATTGATTACTTCAGGAATCCAGCCCGTAGGTTGGGCTGACGAAGGAAGCCCAACAACTCTCGGAAAATGTTGGCTCTGCATTTCCTTCGGTCAGGCTTCGCAAGCTCAGCCCAACCTACGGTCTGGATTCCAGGTTCAGCCCGGAATGACAGCCGTTTTCAGCTCATCCAGTTGCCGCCATCCACGTTCAGTGTTTGCGCGGTAATGTAGGAAGCTTCGTCACTGGCGAGGAAGACGGCGGCGCCGCCGATGTCGCTTGGGTCGCCCATGTAACCGAGCGGCACGGCTTTGCCGACCTGAATTTTCTTCTCCCCGATCGGTAGATGCTCGTACTTGGCAAACAGCGCATCAACGTTGCCCCACATCGGGGTATTGATCACGCCGGGAGCGATTCCGTTCACCCGGATGTGATGCGGGGCCATGGCCAGCGCTGCGCTTTGTGTATAGCTGATGATGGCGGCCTTGGTGGCACAGTAATGTGAAACAAGGGACTCACCCCGGCGACCGGCCTGCGAGGCCATGTTGACGATGGCACCGCGCGTGTTGCTTTCGACCATGTGTGCCAGAACCTTCTGCATCATGAAGAAAGCGCCCTTCACATTGACGGCGAACATCTTGTCGAACATGTCCTCACCGCCTTCGAGCAGCGGCGCCATGTCGAAAATCGCGGCATTGTTGTACAAAATGTGGATGAGGCCGAATTTGGCGACGGCCTGGCTCACGATACGCTCACGATCGGCCGCTTTGGTGACGTCGGCGGCAACGTACTGAACTTGGCCGGGATACTGGGCTGCGAGATCCTGGACAGCCTGCGACGGCTGAGTGGCCATGTCGACGATCGTACAAAGTGCGCCTTCGCGCAGATAAGCCGCCGTGACGGCTGCGCCGATGCCGCCACCGGCACCGGTAAGAATGGCGTGTTTTTTATCAAGTCGTGCGGTCATGATCGATACTCCTTGTGGTTGATATAGGGGTGAATCAGGAATTTGAATCAGGTGCTAGTTCTATCAATTGAGAATTTCAAACCAGGCTTCTTACGGATTCGCCGGCAATCAATTCGGTCTTCAAGCGGTGAATGGCTGGAAAGCCGGTTTGATCGGCTTTCATTCGCTTTAACAACAAGCTGGCCGCTGTTTCACCGATGGCTTGAATGGGTTGCACGACGATGGACAGAGAGGGCTTTACGACGCGTGCCAGCTGAAGATTGTCAAAGCCGATGATCGAAAGTTCGTCCGGAACGTTCACCCGGCTTTCATTCAACGCCATGATCGCCCCCAGCGTCATTTCGTAATTGGTGACAAACACCGCTGTGGGCGGAATCGCTCGCTGCAAAAAAATCTCCATCAGGCGATAGCCACTTTCGACGCTGTAATCGCCTTCAAGAACCAGGTCTTCTTCAATCGCGATATCGAAATCCTTATGAATTCGTCGATACCCTTTGAGCCGTTCTTGCGCGGTATAGATATGCGCCGGACCGCCGATGATCCCGATCCGCCGATGGCCGTGGACAATGAGACTCTCAACCGCCTGGTAGGACGCATTCAGGTTATCCACCAGAATGGTGTCGCAGGCTACGCCTGGCAAGGGGCGATCAATCAGAATGACCGGCAGACCACTGGCTATCAGTTGAGATACGAATTCCTCCTGGTTTCCCAAGGGCATGTAGATGAAACCATCCACCATTTTGTTGGCGAGGAATTCGAGCTTCTCGCGTTCGAGGCCGACATCTTCGCGGTAGTCGCAAATGATCGTGCTGTAACCGGCTTGCTGCAGCATGTTCTCGATATTGGCGACGATGCTGGTGCAGAACACATTCTCCAGATTTGGAATCAACACGCCCACAGTCATCGAGCGACTTGTCTTGAGCCCGCGCGCGATCTCGTTGACGCGATAGCCTAGAACGCGCACGGCCTCGGAAATTACTTCACGATTTTTCTCCAGAACGTTGCCGCCATTGAGGTATTTAGAGATGGTCGCGAGCGAAAGCCCCGTCTGTTTGGCAACATCTTTTATGGTAACGGCAATCCTGGGTTCCTCACGAATACACGTTGTTGTGGCCTGGCCGAAAACATCGGGCAGATCAGTCAATAAAAATCAGAGTCCGGCGATGATTCCGGATTCATCCCAAAGATCTTCCCAGCCGCTGGCTGTGGTCCAGAGAAAAACCTGGCCCTTGATCAGGCGACAGTTTTTATCGATGCCCGCCAGCTCTTTCATCTCAGTATCGGTCAGCGGATTTTCCGTCGCGCACTTGAGATTACTCAGGTAGTTTTTGCGCTGAATGCTGAATGGAATCGGGATTTGCCCACGCTGTACCGCCCATTTCAGACAAACGATTGCGGGATTGACGCCCAGTCGCTGAGCAATTTTTACGATTACCGGGTCCTGGATATCAACCGTGTCCGTATCGGTTTTGTCGCGATCGGGACGCGCCGGCGAACCAATCGGGCTGAATCCAATCGGCACAATGTCATGGTCGATACAGAAGTTGAACAGTTCCGGCTGCTGGAAGTGCGGGTGCAGTTCCATTTCATTGACGGCCGGCTTGATCCGCGCATCCCGGAGTATGAGCTGGAGCTTGGCAATGGACACATTGGACGTGCCGATGGCTTTGACCAAGCCCATGTCAACCAGGCGCTCCATCTGCCGCCAGGTCTTCATGTGGTTTTCATGAATATACGGGATGGCGTGCGGATCACGCGAATTCACGCTGACGCCTTCCGCGTGATGATTCGGGAAAGGCCAATGCACCAGGCATAAGTCGAGGTAGTCGAGCTGAAGATCGCGGAGTGATTTGGCAACGGACAACAGCACATCGCCGTCACCGTGCATGTTGTTCCAGACCTTCGAGGTGATGAAAAGCTCCTCGCGCTTAATGCCACCCTGAATGGCAATTTTCAGGCTCTCGCCGATCTGCCTTTCGTTGCCATAGACTGCCGCGCAGTCAATATGACGGTAACCTACAGAGATGGCGTCAAGCACAGCTTGAGCCACGTCGTCTGCGGAAAAGCGGTCTGAACCGAACGTTCCGATCCCCACACGAGGTATTTTGGCGCCGGTATATAAGGTCCGTTGCGGGACGGCTTGAGGGTTGACGCCGTCGGGCGCAATTTTGAATGTGCGATTCTTCATGAGTATCCTTTTCTTGCGCGAAACGTTTCGCTCAAAAGTAAAGATTAATGCGGCAAAACCATCCTGTCAACTCTTTTGCAATGGTGGAAATTGTAGTTCGATCGCACCGCACAACGCACCATACCGCGGCGCCTCAAGGTATATTAATGGCATGACAACCCTATTTCTGATCAGGCACGCTGAAAGTGCCGCAAATGCCGGCAGTATACTCGCCGGCCGTATCAACTTTCCCCTGTCGGCCACTGGCAAGCTCGACGCGGCTGCGCTTGCGGACGAGTTTTCATCAATGCAGTCAATCGATGCCATCTGGTGCTCGCCGCTCCTGCGCGCCCAGCAAACGGCGGCACCTTTTGTCAGTGCCTGCGATGCTCCGCTACGGCTGGATGAGCGCCTGCAAGAGCAACATCTTGGCCGATTTAGCGGAATGACCTACGCGGAAGCTGAGTCTGACGCGGGGTATTGTCGTGAGCGCAGCGCCCGCTGGGGCTGGGTGCCCGAGGGAGGGGGGGAGTCTTACGCCATGATCGCCGAGCGTGTCCAGTCCTTCTTGTGCGATTTGCGCGACCACTGCGAGCGTGAACACCTTGAGCACGCTTTGCTTGTCACGCATGCGGTGACGATGCGGCTGTTCAGGGCCTGTCTCGAATGCACGCTTCCACGTTATCCCGAACAAATCGCCGGCAATGGCGAGGTCTGGCGCGTTTCACTGATGCCCGAAGGGCGTGCGGCCGTAATTGAGAGTGTGGCCCTGGTTCGTGGCTTCCGGGATCGCCGGGCTTGAGTGTTGAATCGCCTGTGCCTCCTTCTGTGCCAGGGGTGATTGTTTCTCCGATAAGTGCCCGGAAGCCTGCGAGAGAAGACCGGGCACGTTGTGGTTGACAAAAAATATTCGGTACTTTAGGCTGTGTTTCAACGCGTAACGTTTCGCGATGGTAGATGTTCTTTTGACGCAACGTTTGGTTTTTGTGGCTGAATAGAGAGGCATTGATTGGACGTTGTGCCGAGTTCCGGATGCTCCGGGCTTGCCACGTGATTCATCGGTTCAGCCGTTCATAAAGTAGTACAGCATCGGGTAACCAGAAAAAGCAACGGAATACAGGAAATCAAAGAAGACCTTGTAATTGGTTTTTGCTTTGGTTATATTGCTGATTCGAGTTAGCTTTTAAGATCAGCGTACGGAAAAAACAACAAACGCGCTGGCGTCGAAGCAGGGTCGCTCTGAAACATTTGTAGCAATTGTCATTTCCGGTGTTTTTTTGAAATTCTTGAGTCGGGTTGTACACCATAGAATTATTGGCTATCCGCAGGGCATGATTGCGGTGGTGGGAAGTGAATGATTTTTCCTTTTTTTATAAAGGACTGCCTGTGACACCAATCGTAACGATAACGCAGCTGAACAAGAGTTTTCCAGGCGTACGCGCGCTGATCGATGCCCGGTTTGATTTGCTCTCCGGGGAAGTCCACGCCCTGATGGGCGAGAACGGTGCGGGCAAATCGACCTTGATGAAAGTGCTGGCGGGGGTTTACCAAAAGGACTCCGGCGAGATCAAGGTGAACGGACAAGTGGTTGACATCCCTGACCCGCGTGCCGCT
>JBBQAT010000009.1:0-57390 GCA_038316625.1 Burkholderiales bacterium | reverse complement strand
GTGACGTCCGGCACGAAGCCCATGTCGAGCATGCGGTCCGCTTCGTCGAGTACGAGGGCTTGCACGCTGCCGAAGTTGAGACATTTCTGTTCAACGAGGTCGAGCAGGCGACCTGGCGTGGCAACCAGTACTTCGATACCCTGACGGATTTCGGCGATCTGCGGCTTGATGTCGACGCCGCCATAGGCGCACAGGCTGCGGATTGGAATGTATTTGCTGTAAGTCTTGACCGATTCGTAAACCTGGATAGCCAGTTCGCGGGTCGGTGCCAGCATCAGTACGCGTACCGGGTGGCGAGCCGGCGATGGGCTGGGGCTGGCAAACGGCAGGATCTTCTGGAGTAGCGGCAGGGTAAACGCAGCGGTTTTCCCGGTGCCTGTCTGAGCGCCGCCCATCAGGTCTTTGCCGGCGAGAACGATCGGAATGGCTTGCGCCTGAATCGGCGTTGGGTCCGTATAGCCTTCTTCGGAAATGGCTCTTAGCAGCTCGGGCGCGAGGCCGAGTTCGTCAAAACGCATCGGCAGCGCCTATAAATAAATTTGGAATCAATGGCATAGGGTGAGGATTATACACCCTTTGCAAGTTTTCCCGTGTGCTGCGTCGAGCGGCGTCATAGCTCAATTCCTTGCTTGGGGTCAGCGCGGAACCATCTGGCTCAGGGCGCGTTCCGCCGCGTCATCAAAGAGCGACGATTCAGAAACGATACGGGCGCGGCCATCACGGAGCTGCTGTTCAAGCAGAGCGGGTGCCAGAGCAACGGCATAACCCCATCCCGGATTGAAGAGCAGGACGGTTCCGGACGGCGATCCCTGCCAGCAATGGCGGCCGCACAAGCGTTCGCCATCGGGCAGGTGAAAACTGATCCAGTCTCCACCTTTCCAGGCGCTGCCGCCAGTACGCCACGGCGATCGGACAGCGGTGGGCTGACCAAGGTATTGCACCAACTTTCCGTCTCGTTCGAGGACCTGAACGGACAGGGGGCCGTTGCTGGCCGGGCGGCTGCTTGGCGTCGGCGGAGGCTCAAGCTTGGGACCGGGTGCGTCCGGGCGACTACGCAGGGACGCGGTTTGCAGGTCGAAACAGGTATTGAGGAAGGGCGTTCTTTCCTCGCTTGAAATGCCCAGACGATCCAAGCCGGCATTGATGCGTTTGAGCAGCGAAGGAATCAGGGAGAGCAGCGTTTTTCGTTCTTCAGGCGTTTGCTTCGGCTCAAAGCTCCAGAGAAGTTGCTCAATGGCGGCGTCGTACTCTTTCCAGGGCGTACCGGTCAGGCCACCATCAGAACACGCCGCCTGCATTACCCGGAACCAGTAGTCCGACAGAAAGGCGCGGACGGCCGGCTGCGCTGTTTGCGCCAAGGCCTTGTCCAGCCAGTCCTGTGCGCCAGATCGGGATGCCTCGCGGTTTTCGTGCCCCAGCACCAGTTGCACATACGCCTGTGCTGCTGCCTGCAGTGATTGGTCATTCTCTGCAATCAATCTTTCGATGTCAGCAAGATGCGGCGAGAGATCGGCTTCGTTGGTCTCCAGCGTCGAACGTACGGCGTCGGCCAGTTTGCCGAGGCTGATGCATACTGGATGATCGCGCCCGGTATCCTGGTTGAGCCCGATAGCGGCACGCGCCATGCGGTTGACCAGCCGGCGGGCCGGGTGTTTGGTATCGGCAAAGAACGAGGCGTCGAGGATCGCCAGCTTGAGCAGCGGGATTTGCAGGCGGCCGATGGCAGCCTTTACGGCATCGGGCAGGTCTGGTGCGGCAAAAATCGCCTCGAAGATAAGTGAAAGCGTATCAAGGGCGATAGCGGCCGGCTTGCCCAGAGGCAGGTCGAGATCCTTGGAGCGGAGCGCACGCAAGGGTTGTTGTTCGCCCATGTCGTCCGACGCGTTGCTCTCCAGCGCCGAAACCTGCTGTGATTCAAGGACGCGTAGCCGTTCCATCAAGTGGTTGAGCATGATCAGGGTTGAGGCGTTGAGCATGACGTTGCCCGTGCCGCCCACAGAATCGCCCGTTGCGTTGCCGGTCAGGAATCCCGCCGGGACAAGATCGTCAGGGCCCAACTGTTGGTGCATGGCCTGCTGCAGAGCCGACAGCGCATTGGCACCGGATGCCCCGGCACCCGGGCCACTGGTACCGTAACCCGTCGACGGCTTGCCACTGCTTCCCCGCTGGATGGCCTGAATGTGCGCAGGTTCAACATGGTGGCGCTCAAGCAGGTCGTAGAGTTCCGTATAGAGGTCAGGCAATCGCAACTGGAGTTGCTCTTCCAGCCGATCAAGTCGATCCAGTTTCTGATCCAGCGTGTTGCCGCCTTCATTGCAGATCGACCAAAGACCTTGGCAAATGGGTTCGAGCCCGACCGGGTTGCTTTCCATCGTCATGGTGGGCTGACGCAGCAGCGTCATGTAGCGTAACTGGACGCGCCAGTGCTTGATGCGTTCATTGCCCCGCAAGTGATTGGCAATATTGCCGATGCGAATTTCCAGTTCGAGGTCATCGTTGCCAACCAGCGAAATGCGCGACGCCGTCAGCCCGGCGGTCAGCCCAAAGCCGTCTTGCTGAGTCGCGGTGGCCAGTTCGTCATGTGCCTTGCCGATTTCTCCGGCGAAGGCTTCGATGACGGCCGCGGGAACGATAATCGACTCCTTGAGAATATCTACCAGTCGGCGTACAAAAAGCTCGCGACAATCACGAAGGACAAAAAAGGAGTCTTCGTGATGTACGGGTGTCGGTTCGTTTGGATCGGTGGTTTGGTCAGGCATCGTTTCGATTTGCAAGGTCTAGGTGCGGGTTCGGGCGGTCTGGTTAGCCGTCGATGTTGATGTGCGTGATGATTTCATTGAGCGTGGTATCAGCGAGCTCGTTTTCCACCTGGCAGGTACCGGCCGCATGGTGTCCGCCTCCGCCATACTTGAGCATCAACTCGCCGACGTTGGTCCGGCTGCTGCGGTCGAGAATCGACTTGCCCGTCGCAAAAACGGTGTTCTGCTTTTGCACACCCCAAAGTACGTGGATCGATATGTTGGTCTGTGGGAAGAGCGCGTAAATCATGAAGCGGTTGGTGGCATAGATGGTTTCCTCGTTGCGCAGATCGAGTACGACCAGATTTGCATGAACCGTGCTGCAGCGCTGAATCTGCTCCTTGGCTTTTACCGCGTGCTCAAAGTAGAGCTCCACGCGCTCCTTGACGTCCGGTAGCTTGAGAATGTCGTCGATTCCGTGGTTGCGGCAATATTTGATCAAATCCATCATCAGCGTGTAGTTGCTGACCCGGAACTCGCGGAAACGGCCCAGACCGGTGCGCGAATCCATCAGGTAGTTGAGCAGGACCCAGCCCGTCGGGTCGAGTATTTCGTCGCGCGAAAACTGCGCCGAGTCGGCTTTGTCGACCGCGTCCATCATATCGTCGGCAATGCTCGGAAAGGCCTTCTTGCCGCCGTAATAATCATAGACCACGCGTGCCGCTGACGGAGCATGCGGCGAGATGATGCGATTCGCTCGATCACCAGCGATGCGGATGGTTTCGGATTCGTGATGATCAAAAGCCAGGTGTGCGGCGGGAACATAGGGCAGGTTGGTGGTGATGTCCCGCGCCGAGATCTCTATTTTTCCGTCCTGCATGTCTTTTGGGTGGACAAACTTGATGTCGTCGATCAGGTCGAGTTCGTTGAGCAGCACGGCGCAGACAAGGCCATCGAAATCGCTGCGCGTCACCAGGCGGTATTTTTCTTGACTCATGCGTGACTCCTTTTCATTTTGAAGGATATCGGGAATGGGGTACGGGATCGTCGCGCTTTGCGCAATTCAGGATCAGTTTGCTGTCTTTTCGACGGGTTTCTTGTCGGTTTTTGCTGCGGGTGAGGTCTCTTCGGTGGTCACGCGGCGCTTGGTCCCCGGTGCGGGAACTGGCGGGAGCTGCGGTTCGACCGTCTCCAGCTTGTTGTCGCGCATGTAGGCGTCCATGTCGCGCCAGCCTTCGTAGATTGCCGCTTTGGGTAGCCACGAGTAAATCGAATAACAATCTTCAATGGCTCGCCCCGATTGGCGACAGGCCCCTCCGACGGCCTTGCCTTCGGCGTCGGTGCGGGCGGCTTTCGCCGCCTGGTCCTCAA
This sequence comes from Burkholderiales bacterium, assembly GCA_038316625.1. Lineage (GTDB taxonomy): Bacteria > Pseudomonadota > Gammaproteobacteria > Burkholderiales > Rhodocyclaceae > Propionivibrio. The sequence continues at coordinate 53,281 of JBBQAT010000009.1, read as the reverse complement.
TTCCCATTTGTTGCTGGATGATGTCGCAGCCGTTCAGGCCGAGCATCAGTGTGGCAACGATCAAGAATGTCCGCAGAGTGTTCCCTGGCTTGTCTGGCACGATGATCCCTGGCGATTTAATTGATAAGTGTCATTTTAACCATAAAAACCGGAGTGACGACCGTGTCTTTCCCTTCGGGATAACCCCTTTGCACTTCAGCCACTATAATCCTGCCTTTGTTGCAATTTTCAAGGAAGTCCAATGCGTTTGACGAAAATTATCATTGCCGTGAGCAGCCTGCTTCTGGCCGTTCCTGCCATTGCGGCCAAGCTTCAAAAACCGGTGACGCCGCCCGCTGTAGCCATCCCCACTCAAATCGAATTGTCACATCAACTTGATGAAGAGCGTGCCGCCCGGCTCGAACCGCTGATCGAGCGTTTCAACACCCAGCAAAAGAATGTGCAGGTCAAGCTGGTCTATCGCGTCGAAGGTGATGCGCCAAAGGATATCAATCTCGTGACGCGCGAGGATTACTCCCGGTTTATAAGCAACAAGGCGAAGTTCAAACCGCTCTACGAAGTTATGCGAGAAGCCAAGCAACCACTTGACGCAGGCAAACTTTCACCTGAGTTGCGCGATGGCCTGGCCGACACCAAGGGGCAGCTTTTTGCCTTGCCCGTCGCATTTTCTACTCCCGTGCTGTACATCAACAAGGCGGTATTTCGAAAAGCCGGGCTGGATCCTGAGATGCCTCCAAAGAGCTGGGCCGATACGCAGGAAATCGCGGGCAAACTCGCTGATTCGGGCAGCAAATGCCCGTTTACAACGTCCTGGCCAGCCTGGGTTCATATCGACAATCTGGCCGCCTGGAATGGTGCTGACGTGTCTGATGCCAAAGGCACTCTGAATTTCAATGGCCTGGTTGAGATCAAGCACGTAGCCATGCTGGCAACCTGGTACAAGAGCAAGTATTTCTCGTACTTCGGCCGCCGTGACGAGGCGGATCGCCGGTTTGCCAACGGCGAATGCGCCATGCTGACAAGTTCTTCGTCGCTTTCCGCGACCTTGTCCGAGAACGCTTCCCTTGACGTGGGGGTTTCCGCGCTTCCCTATCACGATGACGTCCATGGAGCACCGAAGAGCACGCTTGCTGATGGCGCTTCGCTGTGGATCGCCAGCGGCTTGAAACCGGCTGAAACGAAAGGTGTCGCGGCGTTAGTGAATTTTATCCTCAGTCCTGAAGTGCAGGTCGAAATGACCATCGCTGGCGGCTACCTGCCGATGACTCCGGTGGCTCGTGCGGCAGCGGGCAGCAAATTGCTCAAAACAGATCTGGCCGGACTCAGGGTGGCCTCCTCGCAATTGATTGGCAAGGCTTTGTCGCCGCTGGTCCGCGTTTCGCAGATCGAGCGTGTGCGAATCATCGTCGAGGAAGAACTTGAGGCCGTCTGGGCGAACAAGAAGCCGGCCAAGGAAGCGCTGGATAATGCCGTTCAGCGGGGCAATGCGATTTTTCAGCAGCTGGTGGCAACTAAGAACAAAGGCGGAAAATGAATAGAATGATCGCTGATTGGCCTCTCCCTCGTGTCATCGCACATCGCTGCGGTGGTTCATTGGCACCGGAGAATACGCTGGCCGGCTTGCGAATCGCTGCCAGCTTGGGGATCCAGGCGGTCGAGTTCGACGTCATGCTTTCGTCCGACGGCATGCCCTGGGTAATCCACGACGAGACACTGGAACGCACGACCAACGGCACAGGCCGTGTATGCGACGCGCCGGACGTGGTGCTGCGGGGCTTGGATGCTGGCGCTTACCAGCATCGATCTTTTGCCGGCGAGCCGCTCCCAACATTTGAGGCGATTGCGGCGCTGTGCCGCGAACTGGGTTTGCAGGCCAATGTTGAGATCAAGCCGGCAACCGGGTTCGAGGCACTTACCGGTGAAGTCGTCGCCCGGCGAATCCTGGCCTTGTGGCAGGGTGCCCCCTTGCCACTAGCTTCCTCCTTCTCTGATGTTGCGCTTGAATCGGCTCGCCGAGTGGCACCGCAGCTACCGCTAGGCTACCTCTGTGATCGTCCGCCGCTTGATTGGCAAAAACGTCTCGACGCCGTAGGCGCCTACAGCCTGCATTGTTCCGGCCGGGAGATTGATGATTCGGTCATCAAAGCCGCCAAGGAGATCGGCGTTCCCGTACTGTGCTGGACCGTCAATGATCGGCGTGAGGCCGAGGACTTGCTCAAACGCGGCGTGACGTCGGTGATCACAGATCGAATCGATCTTGTCGCCAGCGTGTAAATTTTTGTTTCTGGTTTACGAGTTGTTACAAAGTACTGAATTGCCATTGATGTAGGCGTGCGTTAATTCGCTTATGGGATAGCCCATGCCAATCATCACAAAGAATGGAGATCAGCATCATGAACATATTCAGGACAGCACTCGTTTCCCTCGTACTGCTCACGCCGCTTGCGGCCCTTGCCCAATCGACGGCTACCCCCAAGTTTGACCAGCGGCAGGCCAATCAGGAGCGGCGCATCGAGCAGGGAGAGCAGTCGGGTACGCTAACTCCGAGGGAGGCTGCGCGCCTTGAGCGAGGGCAGGATCGTCTGCAGGCAAAGGAAGACAAAGCCAAGGCGGACGGAGTCGTGACGAAGCGCGAGCGGGTTGGACTTCAGCGGGCCGAAGACAAGCAAAGTGCGAGGATCTACGGGCAGAAACATGACCGTCAGCACGATTTCAACCACAATGGCAAGCTTGATCGTCCGCATCCCGGCCGCAAATGATCCGTTCATTGGGTTTGTTAGGCCTCAAAAAAACCCGCTTCGGCGGGTTTTTTGTTGAGCTTGCTCCAAGCATTCAGTCAAGCTTGTGGTCGTGGACGAGGCTGACCAGATTCGGGTCCTCAGCGTGGTCGATGAGAATGCGCCTAACCCTATCCTGCCAAAGTGTGGCAAAGACTTCGGCGACAACTGGATCGCGTTCGCCGGCCAACAAGCGCTGCAGCAGCGGACCGGTACGTGGATCGGGCGCTACGTGCTCAAGGTGGAGTGCGGCCGAAATGCGCTGGTCGCTATCCCTGCGGGTGAAGCCGATCTCGCCCGCCAGGCCGATTTCTTCGAAGTTGAGCAGGTGGCGTCGCGAGAAATGCCCGGCGATGCCCTTGAAACCGCCGATGCCGGCTGCGCCGGTGATTAGCCCGATAACAGCGGCCATCACGCCGGCCACTCCATCCTCTTGCGCTTCACGAAAGTCGATCTGAATATCGCCGCGCTCCGGCAGTTCATCCGGGTACAGAGCGAACAGAGCGCGACGGGTCAGTAAATACGCGCCAGCAACGGTGGGGCAGGAATGGCCGGCGAGTTTGACCGCGTCAGCATAACGGTACTCAATGATGCCGCCGTCGGCCGCGCCGAGAAATTCGGCCAGCTTGTCATGCACGGCAATCGGCTGAACCTCGGAGAAGAAGGATGGAAAGGCCATGCGTTTAAAGCGTGTTCTTCTGGATTAACTCGATTTTGTAACCGTCCGGGTCTTCGACAAAGGCAATGACCGTCGTTCCGTGTTTCATCGGACCGGCTTCGCGAGCTACCTTGCCACCCTTGGCTTTGACCTCCTCGCACGCCGCGTAGGCGTCGTCGACAGCCAGCGCGATATGACCAAACCCATTGCCCAAGTCGTAGGAGGTGGTGTCCCAGTTGTGCGTGAGCTCGATGACGGCTCCTTCGCTTTCGTCGCCATAGCCGACGAAAGCATTGGTAAAGCGGCCTTCGGGATAATCCTGTCGGCGCAGCAGGCGCATGCCGAGGACTTCGGTGTAGAAGGCAATCGAGCGATCAAGATGGCCGACGCGGATCATGGTGTGCAGGATTTTCATGCAGATTCCTCAGGTGGTGTTGGGACCGAATGTAGGTTGGTATATCCGGGGATGGGCTCGAGTATACGTTGCCTTGCAACGCAATTGGAGGGGCGTCGAGTTGGGTGGTTCCGGACGATTGGGCGTGGATTGCAACGCCTTGGGTGGCCTCCGGAAGCACGCACCTTTTTTGTGCATATGAAGCGATGTCGCCAGCCTTAAAAATCGCCTAATTTTTTCCAAAAAAACGGGATAAAATGCACCGGCCGCTTGTTGTTTCGGTAGGCGTTGGTTCGATCTGATTCCCCCTTTTTTGGAGTACTAAACAGAATGAAACGGAAGATCCTGGTTCTTGCACTGTCCGCTTTCGTATTGACGGCTTGTGGGAAGAAGGAGGAGGCTGCGCCAACTCCGCCGGCAGCCAAGGTCGAAGCGCCTGCGGCACCCGCAGCGCCGGCCCCCGCACCTGCTCCGGTAGCGACCAACACCGAAGAAAAAGTCCTGAATATCTACAATTGGGCGGATTATATTTCTGCCAATATGGTGGCCGATTTCGAGAAGGAAACGGGCATCAAGGTCAATTACCAGACTTTCGAGAACAATGAAGGCCTGCATGCCAAGCTGGTGGCTGGCAATAGCGGCTTCGATATCGTCGTGCCTGGTGCCGTGTTTGCCAAATCGCAGATTGATGGCGGCTTATTGATGAAGCTGGACAAGGCCAAGATCCCTAACCTCGGCAATCTTGATCCGGGCATCATGAGCAAGCTGGCGTCAGTCGATGCCGGGAATGACTATCTGGTTCCCTGGGCGTGGAGCTATACCACGGTCAGCATCAACAAGGCCAAGGTGGCGAAGGCGCTGGGCTCGACTCCGATGCCCGACAATGCATGGGATCTGGTGTTCAACCCAACCTATACGGCAAAGCTGAAATCCTGCGGCATTGCCTATCTTGACTCGCCGACCGAAGTCATTCCGCCGGCCATGCACTACCTGGGCAAGAATGCGTACTCCAACGACTCGGCCGATCACAAGGCGGCCGGTGAAATGCTGGCCAAGGTGAGGCCGCATATCCGCATGTTCACCAGTACGATGATCGACGATCTGGCGGGTGGTAAAGCGTGTGTCGCGCTCGGTTGGGCCGGAGACATGAATATCGCGCGCAACCGTGCGATTGAAAACAAGAACGGTAACGAGATCCAGGTTTTGCTGCCGAAGACCGGTGGTTTGATTTTCTTTGATTCGCTGGCCATTCCGAAAGATGCCCAGCATCCGCAGAACGCGGCGGCGTTCATCGATTATTTCCTGCGTCCGGAAGTTTCGGCTTCGCTTACCAACGAGCTAACCTATGCCACGGCCAACAAGGCGGCATTGGTCAAGGTTACGCCAGAGATCGCTGAAAACAAGACGGTGTTTGTCGACGTTGAAAACATGGAAAAGATGATTTCGCCGTCGAGCTTCAGCAATGAGGCTCGGGAATCGATGAGCAATGTCTACACCAAATTCAAAAAGGGCAAGTAATTCGTCCTGACCAAGCCTTCTTAACTTGATCTTGATTAAAGCTGTGTATCTCACCCTTGGTGATACACAGCTTTTTTTAACTATTTTTTCGCTCGCAGGAATTGACCGTAATGACCCAGCTTGACCCGCACAATCCCGGATTTTTGATCACCGAAAAGCTGGTCAAGCGATTTGATGATGTTCTGGCCGTTGCCGATGTGTCGATTTCCATAAAGAAGGGCGAGATATTCGCCCTGCTCGGCAGCTCAGGCTGCGGTAAATCCACCTTGCTGAGAATGCTCGCCGGGTTCGAAAAACCGACGTCTGGGCGGGTTCTTCTGAACGGCGTGGATATCGCCTCGTTCCCTCCCTACGAGCGTCCGATCAACATGATGTTCCAGTCTTACGCCTTGTTTCCCCATCTCAATGTCTGGGACAACGTGGCTTTCGGCCTGAAGCGGGAAGGCATGCCTGCGGCTCAGATAAAGACACGCGTTGAAGAGATGCTTAATCTGGTTCAGCTCTCTGCCTATGCCAAACGTGCGCCGCACCAATTGTCGGGCGGGCAGCAGCAGCGCGTGGCGTTGGCGCGCAGTCTGGCCAAGAAGCCGGAGTTGCTTCTGCTTGATGAACCCTTGGGGGCGCTGGACAAAAAGCTTCGCCAGCGAACACAGTTCGAGCTGGTCAATATCATCGAATCCGTCGGCGTAACGGTGGTAATGGTGACCCATGATCAGGAAGAGGCGATGACCATGGCTTCGCGAATCGCCGTGATGGACCAGGGATGGGTGTTACAGGTGGGAACGCCCAAGGAGATTTATGAGTGCCCCAACAACCGTTTTGTGGCCGACTTCATTGGCAACATCAATTTATTCGACGGCCAGTTGAGCCGGGACGAGCACGACCGTTGCGAAATTACGACCGAGCAGGGTGTTGTGCACATTGCCCACGGCATTGGTGGTGCCATCGGGATGCCGCTGACGGTGGCGGTGCGGCCTGAAAAAATCTACATTTCCAAGGTTCGACCGTCTGTTAACGTCAATCTATTCAGTGGCAAAGTTCGTGAAATTGCCTATTTTGGCAACTACAGTTCGTTTGTTGTTGAAATGGCCGACGGCCGCACCGTCGTCATTACCGAGCCTAACGGCAGCCGCCTGGAAAACATTGATGTCACCTGGGAGGATCAGGTGTTTTTCTGGTGGGACGAAGCTGATCCCGTTGTCCTGACACAGTAAGGCGCCGATCTCATGAATCTCGAGAAGTGGTCTCATGTGCTGCCAGGCAGGCGCTTCGTCATTAGTGTGCCTTTTGTCTGGTTGCTGGTTTTTTTCGTGGTTCCCTTCCTGATCCTGCTGCGGATCAGCGTCACGGACATGGGTAACGGCGTCGATCCGTTCGCTCCGTTGGTGCAGGCGATTGACGGTGTCTGGCATATCACTCTCAAATACCAGAATTACCAGTCGATTTTTGAGGATCTAGGTCAAAACGGGGCCACCGCTTTTGGCGATACGATCTACTTCGAGGCCTATCTCACGTCGTTGAAATTCGCGTTCTGGACGACCGTGCTGTGTCTGTTGCTAGGCTATCCATTCGCCTACTTCATCGCGCGCGCCAGGAAAGCCGTCCAGCCGGCGCTGCTGATGCTGGTCATGTTGCCGTTCTGGACCTCGTTTTTGCTGCGTGTCTATGCCTGGAAAGGTATTCTGGCCGATCAGGGTGTGCTCAACAATTGCCTGCTTTGGCTTGGAATCATTCAGGAGCCGATGCAAATGCTTTATACGAATGTTTCAATGCTGGTTGGCATGACCTATGTCTATTGCCCGTTCATGATCCTGCCGCTGTATGCCACGCTGGTAAAGATGGACTTTCGCCTGCTGGAAGCGGCTTACGACCTCGGCGCCAGCCCGTGGAAAGCCTTCTGGCTGATTACCGTGCCGCTGAGCAAGGCGGGAATCATTGCCGGCTCGATGCTGGTGTTCATTCCCTGCCTCGGCGAATTCGTCATTCCTTCGCTGCTCGGTGGTGCCGAAAACATCATGATCGGCCGCGTGGTGTGGGACGAAATGTTCAGCAGTAACAACTGGCCGCGCGCTGCCGCGCTGGCCGTGGTCATGGTCCTGTTCATCCTGGTTCCAATGGCGATCCACAACCATTACGAAGCCGAACGCGACGCGCAGGCGGAGGACTGACATGCAAGCCCTTTCGCGTTTTTTTCAGAATAATTTCGGGCGCTTCTGGCTGGCAGCGGTCTACCTGTTTCTCTATATTCCGCTCTTTTTCCTGATCATTTTTTCATTCAACAGCACCCGCCAGGATGGCGTATTTACGGGCTTTTCGACGCGCTGGTACGTGGCGTTGCTAAACGACTCGCGCCTGGTCGACGGTTTTTTTCTGTCGCTGAAGGTCGCGGTGGTCACCGGCACCTTGTCGACGGTTCTGGGTACGTTCGCGGCCTTCGTACTGGTGCGCTATACGCGTTTTCGCGGGCGCTCCGTGTTTTCCGGGCTGGTCAGTGCGCCGCTGGTGATGCCGGAAGTGATCATCGGTTTGTCGCTGTTGCTGCTCATGGTGGCGGTGCAGCATGCCATCGGCTGGCCCGAACGTGGCGCGACGACGATTATCATTGGCCACACCTTGTTGGGCATGGCCTACGCCACGGTAGTCATCGCCGCCCGTCTGCGTGAAATGAATCGGACCATTGAAGAAGCCGCCATGGATCTGGGCTGCAGGCCCGGCCAGGTTTTCCTCCTGGTGACTCTGCCCAACATCCTGCCCTCGCTGGTTGCTGCCTGGTTGCTGACCTTCACGCTGTCGTTCGACGACGTGGTGGTGTCCGAATTCCTGTCGGGCCCCGGCGTCACAACCTTGCCGCAGGTGATTTTCGGCTACGCCCGGCGTGGCGTGAATCCGTCGATTTATGCGGCGGCGACCATTCTGATCCTCACCGTTTCCGTCGGAATCATCGCCTACAGCATCACCACCATCCGCACACAATCCCGGCGCGAACGCGAAATCAAGGCGGCTGAACGCACCGAGCTGGCATTGCGGTCATAATCGGTCGGAGAGGCGCGTCAGTAGGCTATCTTGGCCTTGCATGCCTGAAGACGCGCATGAATATTGGCTTGCGCGGCTCCTGTGTTGAAGATGCCCGTATTTATTGCCTTGCAGGCGATCACCACTGAGGGCAGTGCGCCGCCAGCCTTTTCAACTCCTCGCGCGTCGTTTTGTAATCTGGAAAGAGTTGCCCGACAACGGCCCAGAAACGCGGGCTGTGGTTCATTTCGCGCAAATGCGCGAGTTCGTGGGCGACGACGTAGTCGACCACGTGTGGCGCGAAGTGAACCAGTCGCCAGTTCAGGCGAATCCCCGTTTTCGAGCTGCAACTGCCCCAACGCGTGCGCGCGGCGGACAGCGTGAGCGGCGGCACCGCCAGACCAAGCCGGTCGGCGTAATGTTTGAGGCGTTCGGCAAAAAGCAACAGCGCTTTTTCGCGCAGGGCCTTTTCCAGCACGCGGCCGGCATGGGTCGGCGAGCGCAAGCAAAGGGTCAGTACCGGAGTGGCGTGTTCGTTCCACAGCGCGCGGTTATTGCCCAGCGCGAGCCGGATTTCCAGCGATCCGCCAAGCAGGGGCAGGCGCACGCCATCGACAATCTTCAGGACGTCCGGCCGGCATCGGCTGCGCCATTCGTCGAGCTTTTGCGCCACCCAATCACCATGGCGCAGGATCAGCGATTCGACCTCACGCAGGCTGGCACGCGGTGGTGCGCCTACACGCAGGCCGCGATGGTCAATCGTCAGGCCGATGGTGCGCCGTCGGGCGCGACGCAGAACATAGGGAACGATGCGGTCGCCGAGGGCTATGGTACGTGGTGTTTCGTCAGCCGCCAGCGGCTTTTCGCCGGCGAGCGGGAGTTCAGGCTGCCACGGCATGGGCCGCATCGGGGTAGAGGTACGGCGAGATTCGCTGCATTTCAGCTTCGATCCACTGCTCAGCCAGGGCAGTGACTTCGGCGGCCGTCTTGCCGGTCGTGTCGATGGCCGGGCCGATGCTGACCGTGATCAGTCCGGGTTTCTTGACGAAGGCGTTTCTGGCCCAGAACTCGCCGGCGTTGTGCGCGACGGGAACGGCCAAAGCGCCCGTGCTGACGGCCAGGTGCGCGCCGCCGGTCTTGAAGCGTCGTGTTTCGCCGGGGGCTATGCGCGTACCTTCGGGGAAAATGACGACCCAGTAGCCGGCCTTGAGTCGGTCGCGGCCCTGATCGACAACCTGGCGCAACGCATCCTTGCCGGCGCCGCGATCAATCGAGATCATTTTTACGGCAGCGAACGCCCAGCCCAGGAAGGGGATCATCAGCAAGGATTTCTTGAGTACGAAAACAAGCGGCGGAAAGATCGCCTGCAGGCTGACCGTTTCCCAGGCCGACTGGTGCTTGGAGAGAATGACCGAGGGTGTCGATGGAATGTTTTCGCGCCCGATAACCCGATAATCGAGCCCCAGCACGACTTTGCACATGGCCAGAAATGCGCTGCGCCACACGCCGATGAGCCAGAAGCGGAATTTCATCGGCAAAACGATGGACAGCGTAACGAACAGTCCGAATGGAGCGGTGATCAGGATGGCGAGCAGCAGGTACAGGACGGAGCGAAATAAAGCGATCATGACTTCAGGATATGCTCGACGGCGGCGGCCAGATCATTGAAAACCAGCGTGCCTTCGGGGAGTTTGTTTTCTGCCTTCGTTTTTTGGCCCTTGCCGGTGAGTACCAGCATCGGTTGCGCGCCGACCGCCGCTGACGCCACCAGGTCGCGCAGCGAGTCGCCAACGGACGGTACACCGGCCAGATCGACGTTGAAACAACCGCCCACGCGCTCAAGCATGCCCGGCTTTGGCTTGCGGCAATTGCAACTCGAATCGGCCGGGTGCGGGCAGTAAAACACCGCGTCGATCCGCCCGCCAAGATTTTGCGCGGCGCGGTGCATCTTGTTGTGAATGGCGTTGAGCGTATCCATGTCGAACAGACCGCGACCGATCCCGGACTGGTTGGTGGCCACAACAACACGATAGCCGGCCTGCGTCAGCTTGGCGATGGCCTCAAGGCTGCCGGGCAAGGGCTTCCACTCGGCCGGAGACTTGATGTAGTGCTCCGAGTCGTAATTGATGACGCCGTCGCGATCAAGGATAACGAGTTTCATACGCCCAGTTTCGAAATGTCGGCTACGGCATTGAGTTGGTCAAAAAGCGCCTTGAGCAAGCCAAGACGATTGGCACGCACAGCGGAATCATCGACGTTGACCATCACCTTGTCAAAGAAAAGGTCGACTTCCGTGCGAACCAAAGCCAACGCGCTCAATGCACCAACATAGTTTCCTTTTGCGACGTGGGATTTAACGAGCGGAGTGACCGATTGAAGTTGCTCATAGAGCGCCATTTCGGCCGCTTCACTGAACAGTTCGGGATCGAGGGTCAGCAATGCACCTTCGGATTTCTTCAGAATATTACCTATACGCTTATTGGCCGCCGCCAATGCCAGCGCATCGGACAAATCAAGGAAACCACGCACCGCATCAAGCTTGGGCGGCACGAGATCGATACGCGTCGGCGCTTGCGCCAGCACCGCCTCGACGACGTCCTGCGCGTGGCCGGCATCTTTCAGCAGGCCGCGCAAACGGTCGAACATGAAGGCGAGCAGCGGTTCGGTAACCGGCTGCGTCAACGCACCCGCTGCGAAACCGGCTTGCGCATCGACAATCAATTCCGAAAGATCGAGCGGCAGCGGCGTTTCCATCAGGATGCGCAACACGCCGAGCGCAGCGCGGCGCAGGCCGAAGGGGTCCTTGTCACCAGTCGGAATCTGGCCGATGCCAAAGAAACCGGTCATCGCGTCGAGCTTGTCGGCGAGTGCGGCGGCACAGGCAATTGGCCCTTGCGGCAGGGCATCGCCAGCGAAACGCGGCTGGTAATGGCTTTGCACGGCATCGGCAACGGCCGCATCTTCGCCGTCGTGCAGCGCGTAATAGCGGCCCATGATGCCTTGCAGTTCGGGGAATTCGCCGACCATGTCGGTGACCAGATCGGCTTTGGCCAGGCGCGCCGCGCGGGCGGCCAGCGAGGCGTTGGCGCCGAGGCTGACGGCGATCTTCTGTGCCAGGCTTTCAAGGCGTTCGACACGTTGCAGCACCGAGCCGATTTTGTTGTGATAAACGACGTTGGCGAGCTTGTCGAGGCGCGAGGCGAGCGTGGTCTTGCGGTCCTGGTTGTAGAAGAAGCGGGCGTCGGAGAGGCGTGGGCGCACGACGCGCGCATTGCCGCCGATGATGTGCTTCGGATCGTCTACCTGCATGTTGGAGACAATCAGGAACTTGTTGAGCAGTTTCTTCGATGCGTCGAGCAGCGGGAAGTACTTCTGGTTCTGCTGCATGGTCAGGATCAGGCATTCCTGCGGCACTTCAAGGTATTCGGACTCGAATTCGCCGACATAGACAACCGGCCATTCGACCAGCGCGGTGACTTCGTCGAGCAGGCCGTCGGACGGGTTGATCGTGGCATTCAGCTCTTTGGCCTTGGCGTCCAGTTGCGCGGCAATCGATGCGCGACGCTCTGGAATCGAGGCAATGACCTTGCCGGCCATCAGCTTCGAAGCGTACTCGTCAGGTGAGTTGATCACGATCTCGCCGGACGACAGGAAGCGGTGCCCCAGCGTTTTGTTGCCGCTGTGCAGTCCAAGCACTTCACACGGCACGACGCGCGTCCCGTGCAGGACGATCAGGCCATGCACCGGGCGAACGAACTGGTGTTCGGAATCGCCCCAGCGCATCACTTTCTGGATCGGCAGCTTCTTCAGCGCCTGCACGATGATGTCGGAGAGGTGCGCGTCAAGGCTCTCACCTTTCTTTTCGATGCGTGCGACGAAGCATTCGGCCTTGCCGTCACCGGCTTTCTGCATCTGCTCGAAGGTGACGCCGGCCGAGCGCATGAATCCTTCCAGTGCCTTGGTCGGTTTGCCGCTGGCATCGACGCCGCTGGCGACCGCCGGGCCTTTCTTTTCTAGAACGCGATCCGGTTGCTGTTCGGCAACATTGCTGACCAACAGCGCCAGGCGGCGCGGGGTGGCGTAGGGTGTGCAGACGCTGTCGGCCGCTGCGAGCGCCTGCTCCTTGAGCGCAGTAAAAACGGAGTTGGCAAAGGAATCCGAGAGTGCTTTCAGCGACTTGGGCGGCAGCTCTTCGGTGCGCAGTTCAATCAGCAAATTCATGTTATTTCGCCTTGCACATCGGGAAGCCGAGGACTTCACGCGAGTTGTAGTAGGACTGGGCGACTTCGCGCGCCAGGGCGCGCACGCGGCCAATGTAGGCGGCGCGTTCGGTAACCGAAATGGCGCCGTGGGCATCGAGCATGTTGAAGCAGTGCGAGCATTTCATGACCTGTTCGAAGGCCGGCAAGGCCAGGGAAAGGCCCATCAGGCGCTTGGCTTCGGATTCGTGGTCGCTGAAGTGGCGGAACAGCATCTCGACGTTGGAGTGCTCGAAGTTGTACTTCGACTGCTCGACTTCGTTCTGGTGTTAGACGTCGCCGTAGGTCAGGTGATAACCCGGACCTTCGGCCCAGACGAGGTCATAGACGTTTTCAACGCCTTGCAGGTACATGGCCAGCCGTTCAAGCCCGTAGGTGATTTCACCCAGCACCGGCTTGCAGGTCAGCGAGCCGACTTCCTGGAAGTAGGTGAATTGCGTGACTTCCATGCCGTCCAGCCAGACCTCCCAGCCCAGGCCCCAGGCGCCGAGCGTCGGCGATTCCCAGTCGTCCTCGACAAAGCGGATGTCGTGTTCCTTGAGGTTGATACCCAAGGCTTCCAGCGATTGCAGGTAGAGTTCCTGGATGTTCGACGGCGACGGTTTCAGGACGACCTGATACTGATAGTAGTGCTGCAACCGGTTCGGGTTTTCGCCGTAGCGGCCATCCTTGGGACGGCGCGAAGGCTGCACGAAGGCGGCGTTCCACGGTTCCGGGCCGATGGCACGCAGGAAGGTGGCAGTGTGAAAAGTGCCGGCACCAACCTCAATGTCGTAAGGCTGGAGCAGTGCGCACCCCTGTTTGTCCCAGAAATTCTGGAGACGCAGAATGACTTCCTGAAATGTCGGCATGAAAGGCTTTGTAAATACGGAACAAAGGCCGATTTTACTTGGTTTTGCGCCCGACAAGAAGGCGCGAATCGCCGCTCTTGGCTATTCAGTACGACAAAGTCATCCAGGCTTCGTGTTTTTCACCGGGCTGCAAGTGCAAGCTTCGTTCTGCGACCTCGCCGCGTTCGACGCAGACGTAGCCGACGTGATTGCCTTCGCCAAGGTCAAAAATATTCCCCGCCGTGTTCCAAGCGTTCCAGACGACGCCGCAACGCGAAGCTGATTCGATGACGAACTTGCCTTCAGGGATGTATAGAGTTTGTTTTGAAGGCACATCAAAATAGATGGAATTGACTTCGGCGCTGAATGTTACTTCACCGGTTTGTCGTTTGAGTTCGCGCGGGTCGGTTTTGTCGAAGAACGTGATTCCCTCCAGGCCCGATACCCGTGCGTCGGCGACATTCGCCACGGCGAAGTAGGTGTGGAAAACGAATGCGAACGGGGCGACATCGGTCCCGCAGTTTTCGACCGAGAGGTTTAACTTGAGCTCGGTGCCGACAATGACCTCCAGCCGGAAGGCAAACGCATGTGGCCACAAGGCGCACGTGCTGGCATCGCCTTCGAGTTCCAGTACCAGCAAGGTGGCACCGCTTTCCAGAATTTCTGCCGCAACAAGCGACCATTCCATGTCGCGAGCGAACCCGTGCGCACTCTTGCCGTCCGGCCCCGGACCAAACCAGGGCATGCAAAGCGGTATTCCTCCACGAATCGGCGTACCCTTTTTCAGAACGCATTTGGGGGAAAGCCAGAGCATTTCGCGTTGATCGCGCGGCTGAAATTCCAGCAATTGAGCGCCCTGCAGGGCAATCAGAGCGTGTCCAAGGTCGTTCTCGACACGCAGCAAGGGCAAACCCGCATCGCCCGGTTGATGACGGGTGGGGTAGCATTCGGTCGAGTTGAGCAGTTGAATGCCAGCCGTTCCGATGAGTTGTGTAAACGTTGATTCAGCCGACATAAGTCGCTCCTTGGGTCAGGTTGCAGTGCGAGGGCTAGCTCTGGGGCGATTCAACGCTGGATTTTCTGCGCGCCAGAAAGTCTCGGAAGATGTAGTCGTTGTCGAGAATGTGTCCGACCAGCCAGGATTTGAGGAACTTCATTGTGTCCATTTCAAGGTGAAGGTTTCCTTCCTCGTAGGACTTGTGCAACGCGAAGATCGTGTCGATCATGGCTTCATGGATTTGCTGGTGCTCGGCCAATTTATGGAAGCCGGCATCGGCCATGATCTTTTCTTCGTGTTGAAAATGTATCTGGGCGTAAGCAATCAGCTGATTCAATACCCTTGCAATGTCCTGGCGATTATGTGCATCCACCCAACGGGTGTGAAAATCGTTAAGCAGCCGGAACAACTCTCTATGTTCGGCATCAATGGTGTCGTTGCCAATCAGGTATTGGTCTGACCAGGAAAGCAATGCCATGGAGTGAGTCTCCTGTTGTTAAATCGGCCGTCAGGATAGCGCGTTGCGCCGGCTGAGGAAAGCAAGCAACAACAAAGAAATCAGTATGACCGGCCAGTTGCCCCATCTCACATACGGGGTGGTGCCAATATAGGCTTGTACTTCTCCGCGCAAGGCTGCGCGTGTGAATGGTTCGAGAACGCCCCGAACCTCGCCGTCGACGCCGACAATCGCCGTCATCCCCGTATTGGTCGCGCGCAACATCATGCGGCCGGTTTCCAGCGCACGCAGGCGAGCGATCTGCAGGTGCTGCGCCGGGGCCAGCGAGTCGCCGAACCAGGCGACATTGGAAAGATTGACTAGCAATGTGGCTTCGGGAAGTGACCGGATGATTTCCTCGCCGAAAGCATCTTCATAGCAGATATTCACGGCGATTTTTTGCCCGGCAATTTCGAGCGGAGCCTGCTTTGCCGCACCGGGCGTAAAGTTCGACATCGGGATGCTGGCTAGAGAAAGAAACCAGGAAAAGCCGGGCGGAACGAATTCGCCAAAGGGGACAAGGTGCGATTTGCTGTAGCGCTGCTCCTTTGAAACGCCGATGCTGACCGCACCATTGGCGTAGCCCGCCGAGTCACCGAGGGCAATGCCAAAGAGCATGTCGCCCTGTTGGCGTTCTGCCAGTTTTTTCAGTTCGTCGAGATACTCGGCTGGGACCTGATGCAGAAATGCCGGCAGCGCTGTTTCGGGTAGCACGGTCAATTGTGCCGGGTTTTCAAGTGCCAACCGATAGTATGTGCGCAGCGATTCGCCGAATTTTTCCGGCCGCCATTTGAGGTCCTGAGCGACATTGCCTTGCAGCAAAGCGACGCTTAGCGGTGCGCCTTGAGGCGACGTCCATTTCTGGTCGCGCAACAGTGCGCCACTGGTGACCAAAAGCACAATGGCCAGCAATGGAACGATGGCTCGCCAGCGAATATGTGCATCGGACGCCCCCGCCAAACAACGCCGACCCGTTTCGTGAATCAGGGCTGCGATGAGTGCGGTTGCCAGAGACAGGCCGTAAACTCCCAGCACCGGAGCAAAGCCGGCAAGGGGGCTGGGCGGCGTCTGCGAATAACCGACGGCCAGCCACGGGAAGCCGGTGAAGATCCAGCTGCGCAGCCATTCGCCGAGCACCCAGAGTCCGGCAAAGAGCAGGCAACGTTGCCACCATGAAGCCGGCGAAAAGCGTACAAACAGGGCACCCACCAGCGCGGGGTAGGCCGATATCAGGCAGCAAAAGAGAAAGGTGGCCAATGCCGCGACCGGGGCGGGCATGCCACCGAAAACGCTCAGGCTGACGTAGACCCACGAGACGCCGGTAATAAACAGTCCAAAGCCGAACGCGGCACCGATCAGTGCGCCTCGGCGTGCGCTTTTGTCTTCGTTGGCGGATTGGTCGAGCAGCGCGAACAGGCCGCTCAGCGTCAGCCAGATCAGGGGGAACCAGCCGACGGGGGCGTAAGCCAGTACGCTTGCTGCGCCGAGCAGTAGCGCGGCGATCGGGCGAAGTACGCGCGGTTCAGGCCTTTGCGCCATCAATATCCCGGGCGACCGTTACGAACAAGGTGTAGAGCCGGCGACTGTCGGCACGCAGAACCTTGATGCTCAAGCCGTCAAGGTCGATGGTTTCGTTGCGTTTGGGTACGCGGCCGAGATGATTGAGGACCAGCCCCCCCACGGTATGGCATTCGTCGCTAGCGAATTGCGTGCCGAGAATGGTATTGAAGTCTTCAATGGCGGTTTGTGCCTTGACTCGGTAACGGCCCGGTTGATCGAGCCGGATGTTGTCGTCGTCCTCGTCAAAATCGTATTCATCCTCGATGTCGCCGACGATCTGCTCCAGCACATCTTCGATGGTGATCAGGCCGCATACCCCAGCGTATTCGTCGACTACCACGGCCATGTGATGGTGAGATACGCGAAATTCGCGCAGCAGCACGTTCAGGCGTTTGGACTCAGGAATGAACACGGCCGGACGCACCCAGTCGCGCAAATTGAATTTGGCTTCGCTTTGCAGTCGCAGAAGATCCTTGGCCAGCAGAATGCCGATGACGTTGTCGCGGCTGCCATCGATGACCGGGAAGCGCGAATGCGCGGTGTGATTAACGTGCGCGATGATCTTGTTCAGCGGGTCGTCAATATCAACGACTTCCATCTGGGTACGCGGCACCATGATGTCGCGCACGCTGATTTCGGAAGCGGCGAGTGCGCCTTCGGTAATCGACAGCGCGTCAGCGTCGAGCAAATTTCGCTCATGCGCCGAGTGCAGCAGTTTCAAGAGTTGTTCCCTGTCTTCCGGCTTGCGGAGCAGGAGGGATGAGAGTCGTTCCAGAAATCGAGGTTTTGTGCTTGGGCTACTTTCCATACATCCGTGGTGAGTGAGGAGTCAGGGTTGAAGGAGGGCGCACGTTCTACGCTCTACCCTCAGTCCTTACTGCTCTCCCGAATAGGGGTTGTCATATCCGAGTGCAGACAGAATGATACATTCATGGCTTTCCATTTCAAGCGCCGCTTTATTTCCGGTCTCGTGATCGTAGCCCTGCAGGTGCAGAATGCCGTGCACGATCAGATGCGCGAAATGGGCTTCCAGTGTCTTGCCCTGTTCAGCGGCTTCGCGTTCGACCACCGGCGCGCAGATGACTAGATCGCCGCAGGCAATCGGTTCGCTTTCGTAGGGAAAGGACAGAACGTTGGTCGCGTAGTCCTTGCCGCGAAAGTCCTTGTTCAGCAAGCGGCCCTCTTCTGCATCAACAAAGCGCACGGTGATCTGCCCGCCGCGTTTGCCATCAACGTCAAGGGCGGTACGCACCCAGGCGCGAATCTGCGGACGCAAAGGTAGCGTCGCCGCGTTACAAGCGTATTGCACGCTGAGGTCGAGGCGCTTACTTGGTGTCATTCAATTGAGCTTCCAGAGCGGCGGTATGTGCCTCATAGGCCGAAACAATACGTGCAACCAGCGGGTGTCGAACGACGTCTTCTTTCTGGAACTCGGTGAAGGCAATGCCGCGCACTTCCTTGAGAATATGGCGTGCTTCGATCAGGCCACTCTTTTGCCCGCGTTGCAGGTCGATCTGCGTAACGTCACCGGTAACCACGGCCTTGGCACCGATGCCGATGCGAGTGAGGAACATCTTCATCTGCTCGGGCGTTGTGTTCTGTGCTTCGTCGAGAATGATGAAGGCATGATTCAGCGTGCGTCCGCGCATGTAGGCGAGCGGGGCGATTTCGATGGCACCGCGCTCGAAGAGCTTGGCCACCTTGTCGAAGCCCATCAGGTCGTAGAGCGCGTCATAGAGCGGGCGCAAGTAGGGATCGACCTTCTGTGCCAGGTCGCCGGGCAGGAAGCCAAGCCGCTCTCCGGCTTCAACGGCGGGCCGGGTGAGCACGATGCGCTGAACCAGTTCACGCTCAATGGCATCGACCGCCGAGGCGACGGCCAGATAAGTCTTGCCGGTGCCGGCCGGGCCGGTGCCGAAGGTTATGTCGTGTTCCTGAATGTGCTTGAGATACTCGATCTGGCGTGGCGTGCGGCCATGCAACTCAGTCTTGCGCGTCATCAGCGCCGGCGATGCGCCGCCGATGAGGGATTCCTTGCGTAGCGGGCGATTGATCAACTCGATCAGTCCGAGCTGTATTTCATCAACCGATAGGGAGGACTTGGACCGCGCATAGAACATCTGCAGAGCTTCCGACGCGCGTGTCATCTGAGCCGCGTCGCCGCGAAGCGTGAAGCGTTCGCCGCGCCGGGCAATGGAAACGTCGAGCGCGGTTTCGATCTGGCGCAGATTTTCATCCAGCGCACCGCACAGGTTGGCGAGCTGGTTGTTGTTGATCGGCGAGAGCAGCAGATCGATGGCCCTGGGTTTGGCTGTGGTTTTGGTACTCATGATTCCCGCGTTACGATTTCGCCACGCAGCGAGTGTGGCAATGAGGACGTGATGCGAACGTCGATGAAGCTGTGCACCAAGCGAAGATTGCCTGTGAAATTGACGATACGGTTGTTGTCGGTGCGTCCGGCAAGCTCGCGATCGTCTTTCTTCGACAAGCCCTCGACCAGTACGCGCTGGACCGTGCCGACCATGGATTGTGAAACGACCTGGGCCAGTTCCTCGATACGCTTTTGCAGGCGCATCAGGCGCTCGATCTTAAGTTCGTGCGGGGTGTCATCCGTAAGTTCAGCGGCTGGAGTGCCGGGGCGAGAACTGTACAGGAAGGAAAAAGAGGCGTCGAAACCAACGTCGTCGATCAGTTTCATCGTCTTCTCGAAATCTTCAGCCGTTTCGCCAGGGAAGCCGACAATGAAGTCCGAAGACAGCGACAAATCCGGCCGTGCGACACGCAGCTTGCGCACCAGGCTCTTGAATTCGAGCGTCGTGTAGCCACGTTTCATGGCGGCCAGAACCCGGTCCGAACCCGATTGCACTGGCAAATGCAGGTGCGAGACGAGTTTCGGCACCGTCGCGTAAACGTCGATCAGGCGTTGCGACAGTTCGCGCGGGTGCGAGGTCGTATAGCGGATGCGTTCGATTCCGGGAATTTCGGCAATGTATTCGATGAGCAGGGCAAGGTCCGCTTTTTCCTCGCCGGTCGACATGGTGCCGCGATAGGCATTGACGTTCTGCCCGAGCAGGGTGACTTCACCAACGCCTTGGGCGGCCAGTCCCGCGACTTCAGTCAGCACGTCGTCGAAGGGGCGCGAGACTTCTTCGCCACGGGTGTAGGGAACAATGCAGAACGTGCAGAACTTGCTGCAGCCCTCCATGATCGATACGAAGGCCGATGCCCCATCAACCTTGGCCGGCGGCAGATTGTCGAATTTTTCGATTTCCGGGAAGGAGATGTCGACCTGCGACTTGCCGATCCGCCGACGTTCGGCGATCAATTGCGGTAGCCGATGCAAGGTTTGTGGGCCGAAAACGATATCCACGTACGGAGCGCGGGCGATGATCGCTGCACCTTCCTGACTGGCCACACAGCCACCGACGCCGATGATCAGGTCGGGATTGGCTTTCTTGAGCAACCGGACGCGGCCGAGATCGTGGAATACCTTCTCCTGTGCCTTTTCACGCACCGAGCAGGTATTGAACAGGATGATGTCGGCGTCTTCGGGGGTGTCGGTCTTGATGATGTCTTCAGAAGCAGCGAGCACGTCGGCCATTTTGTCCGAATCGTACTCGTTCATCTGGCACCCAAAGGTGCGGATGAACAATTTTTTTACCATGTTTCCTTGATCAGTTTTTTGACTGCGCCGAGACTTCGGCTGGGTTGAGCATCCATACGCGATGAACCGCGCCGAAGGCGTTGGTGAGGTAGACGACGTCCTTTGTATCCTGAATGGTCATTGGCATGACGATCAGGTTGTTTTGGCCCCTGAACTGAACTGCCGGCGCAAGCGGCATGGACTTGCCGCTAATAATCACCGAGCCATCGCCGTTTGGCGGCAACATGACACCCAGCTTGGCTTCCGGTGGAAGTGTGCGGGTTGTCGTGTAGATTTCGTATTGCTGCGCGGTGGACGCATAATTCTGCGTCGCGGCTTCAAGAATCGCGCTGACAATCGATGCAATCAGAGAGGCGGGTAGTGGCATGCCTCCATTATAGTCAAGCTTGCGTAGCTTGTGTAAGCGTAAAACTTGACCAGACGACCAAGGCCCCACTATAATCTCGCGCCTTATTGGTGATGTAGCTCAGTTGGTTAGAGCGATGGATTCATAACCCATAGGTCGGCAGTTCAATTCTGCCCATCACCACCAAAATACTTAAATAAAAACAACAAGTTGCAAACTGAAAAGCCAATCCTCCGGGGTTGGCTTTTTTGTTCTGTCACTCGGCTGTCACTCTGACTTGCCCAAATTCGTTGTGGCAGACAAATCAATTTCGATGGTTGCAATCTCCCTTGATCGCAGTCGGTTTGCCTTTTTTCTTCAACGAAATGTCTGACGGCAATTTCAATGAACAACCTCTTCCCTCTGACTACGACAGAAACATCCGGAATTAATCCATCCCCCTGCCTTTCTTCAATCACTGCCTTCTTGTGAAATTGTTTCTAGCCAATCTGTTAACTCATCAGAATTTAAAAACTTGGGTAGGCGGTACGGGTGTTGATCACACGCTCATGCCGAGGCCGTCAGGCGGTGCTACTGCTCTTTTTAATCGGCATCACTTCTGCAGTGTGTTTCAGCCCCGCAGCTTCCATCATGGCCGATGTTGCCGTATTCACAGACGCCCGCACCGGGTCAAGATCCAGTCAGAAGCCACTCCAGTCGGGTAAGGGTGCCCGGTGTTCGCCGTTGGGGATCAGCCAAAGACTAGGCGCGGCTAAACTCATTTCTCGGCTTCTTCCTCGGCCTTCTTCCTGTTTTGTTCGGCTTCTTTCATCGCGGTATCCAGATTCGCTTTCAGGGCTTCCATCTTTTCTTTGCCCTGTTTGGCCTGTTCCGCTTGGAGCTTCGCAACTGATGCGGCTGTGCCGACACTCTCAACACCACAGCCAGCTATCAATAGAACGAGAACCATAGAAGCGACTATTTTCATGGCATTGGCCGTTGCATACGTGTCGAATAGTCAGGCGCTTAATGGTGCCGTGCCCAATCCTTCAGCACTTCATTAATCTTTGTCTGCCAGCCCGCACCGCCTGAGCGAAAGGCATTTAAAACCTCGCTGTCGAGCCTGAGTGAAACCAATTCCTTGTTGCTGCCTGCTGGTCTGCCCGGTCGTCGCTTGAATTGCGCCAGTTGATCATCAGTTAATGGCTGATTGTCAGGGTCAGCCAGTGCCGCCGCCGTAATCTCGGCGTCCTCCTCAGGCGTATTGAGCAGAATTTTCCTGCCCGATTTAGTTGTCAGATATTTTTGCATAACGCATCTTTTCCCGGTTGTTCGCTTTTCTAAAACTGATAATCCGCTTCTCGTCCTCGCGCTCAACATAGACGCAGCAGTAAAGCCGGTCACCAATAGGCACAAGTGACACTAAGCGAATCTCGCCGTAATCCCTTCGACCATCTTGCCAGATTAAAGCATCTTCCCAATCGACTAACTCAGCATCAGCAAGTGATACGCCGTGCTTGGCGAGATTGGCTTTATTCTTGGCTGGATCGAAAGTAATCATTTAATTATTGTATCTACAGAATCAATGAAAGCAAGGAATATTTGTAGCGACATAAATCACAATCAAGCGTTTTTCTTTATCGGCGCAATTTCCGCCGCCGGCTTCAAACCCGCCGCTTCCATCATTGCCGCCGTTGCTGTATTGACTGATGCCCGCACGGGGTCAAGATCAAGTCTCGCGTAGATCGCCGTGGTTTGCTGGCTCTGATGGTTCAGGCTCTTGCCGATGATCGCCAATGATGCGCCGGTCTTGGCTTGCCAGCTTCCAAGTGTTCGACGTAGATCATGCAGAGTTACGCCGTTGGGTTCGTTTCGTCCGTAGGGTATGCCCGCCCGTTCCATGACGCGGATAACAGCCTTCTTCGGTTCCTCGATATGCCCGCTGGCACCATGGCCGGGGAATACGAAAACGGCTTTATCTTCCGTCGCTTCCTTGCGGGCTCGCAGGACCATCAAGGCTTCCGGCGATAACGTCACGTTTTGCGGGGTGCCAGTCTTGGTCATTGGAATGCGCCAGACAGACTCATCAAGATTGATTTCCGCCCATTTCATCGCCAGCAGGTTTGCACGCCTCGCGCCGGTCAGTAGCGCCAGCAGAATGTAATCGCGTAACGTAGGGTTGCTTTCGTTGGCTAGCGATTGAAAGAAGCGGGGCAATTCGTCAGCCTGGAGAAAGCGGTCACGCTTTACCTTGGCGCGGGTCTTGATACCGGTCACCGGGTTAGCGGTCGCGTAACCCCATTCAATCGCCCGGCCAAAGATGCTCGATACCAGTGCACGGACGTTGTTGATAGTTGCGCCAGCTAGCCCCGATTTTTCCATGTTCGACAAAATGCGGGATAGCGTCTCGCGCTTGATCGCCGTCACTTTCAACGATCCAAGGCTTTGTAGATGGTTTGCGAAAATGCTTTTGTCCGTGCTCCATGAGCGTTTTTTGATTCCGTGCCGTTCGCCATATTCCTTGAACAGTTCGGCAAAGGTCGGCTCTATCTTGCTGGCGCGCTTTACTTCGGCGGGGTTCTGATCGTTGGCGAATGCGCCTAATGCCTTTTCAGCATCTTTGCGGGCGTTCTCTACTGTCAGGTCGGGGAAGGTTCCAAGTTTCAACCAAACCATTTCATTGCCGACACGCCTTACCAAGTAGAACGTCTTTGCCCCCGCCGATGTGACTCGCAAGGCAAGCTTTGGGGTTTTGGTGTCGTAATGCGTTGATCGCTTGCCCGGCTCCGGCAATTCGATTGCGGCCACGCTGATCTTGCCAAACTCAAAGCGATTCGCTGACATTGGACACCCCTAACAGATTCACGGGCTAGCACCGGGCTAGCACAAACCAACTAATTTGGTATATTTTCGTGCTAGCCCGCTAAGGGAAGTATGCTACTATTCCCTTGCGGATTAAAGGTTTGTTAATGTGGATTAACCCACAGAAAACACTGGCGTTTTGGATTCATAACCCATAGGTCGGCAGTTCAATTCTGCCCATCACCACCAGTGAATTCAAGCACTTAGCCCAACTCTCAAGGTTGGGCTTTTTGCTATCTGGCGTTGTTGTTTCCTGCTTGTCTACCGCGAAGCAGCGCATGCCCAGGGTAAATCGTCCTTCAGGCGTTGGTAATGAAAACTCAGAAACAAAAGAAACTCACGCAAGACTATGCCGACTTCCTTGCCGAGCACGAAGAAGCCAAGGCGCAGGGCGTAGCGTTAGGTACCTTCCTTGAATGGGTGCATAAAAACAACCGGGCGGGAGTTGTCTTGACCAAGCGTAGCGACAAGTAGTCCTCACTCCCAGCAAAAGAAAGCCCGCCAAAATGGGCGGGCTGAATGCCGCAAAAGCAGCAGGGGAGGAGATTGCACGTTCGCTGTGACCAGATAAGCTTTGTTCGGTACTTGTTGCGGGGAACTGCCGAAACCAATTCGGATTAGTAGAATATTCCCACTTCGTGAAATCGCTGTATATCCGTATTTACCGCTAACTTCAGCGGGAATTACGGAGTTGCGGTCCGGCCTGGATTTTAGAGTGACTCAAAACCAATGAGCGACTACGCGGTCTGATACGGATTCGGGCAATTTGCACAGAGGAGAACAGTTTGAAAATCGTGGTAGCCGTGAAGCGTGTCGTTGATTACAACGTCAAGGTTCGGATCAAGGCCGATGGTACGGGCGTCGATATCGCCAACGCCAAGATGTCGATGAACCCGTTTGACGAAATTGCCGTCGAAGAAGCCGTGCGCCTGAAAGAGGCCGGCGTTGCGACTGAAGTGATTGCCGTTTCCGCCGGGGTGATCAACTGCCAGGACACCCTGCGCACCGCATTGGCCCTTGGTGCTGACCGTGCCATCCTGATTCAGACGGATGTCGAACTTCAGCCGCTGGCTGTCGCCAAGTTGCTCAAGGCCGTTTGTGAGATTGAAAATCCACAGATCGTCCTTTGCGGCAAGCAAGCCATCGACGACGATGCCAACCAGACCGGACAAATGCTCGCCGCGTTGATGGCCTGGCCGCAAGCGGCCTTTGCCTCGAAGCTGAGTGTGGTCGACGGCAAGGCGATAGTCATCCGTGAAATCGACGGTGGTCATGAAACCGTCGAAGTCTCCCTGCCGGCTGTCGTCACCGCCGACTTGCGCCTGAACGAACCGCGCTATGCCACGCTGCCAAATATCATGAAAGCCAAGAAGAAGCCGCTCGATATTCTGATTCCCGAAGCACTCGGCGTCGATGTCAGCCCGCGCCTCAAAACGCTGAAAGTGTCCGAGCCGCCCAAGCGAGCCGCTGGAATCAAGGTGGCCGATGTTGCCGAGTTGGTCGCCAAACTCAAGACCACGGGGGTGATCGCATGAACTGCCTGATCATCGCTGAACACGACAACCACAGCCTCAAGGCAACCACGCTCAATGTCGTCACCGCCGCCCAGCAATTGGGTGGAACGATCAGTCTTCTCGTGGCGGGACACGGCTGCGCATCGGTCGCCGAGCAGGCCACCAAAATAGCGGGGGTCAGCAAAGTCCTCGTGGCCGACGCTCCGCACTACGCCGACCAGTCGCCAGAAAACATCGCCGCACTGGTGGTCGCCCACGCACCGGAGTACAGCCACCTCCTTGCATCGGCGACTACCGCCGGCAAGAACCTCATGCCGCGCATCGCCGCGTTGCTTGACGTCGCGCAGATCTCCGAGATCGTTGCCATCGACAGCCCCGACACCTTCGTTCGCCCGATCTACGCGGGTAACGTCCTGGCCACCGTCCAGTCCTTGGACGCGATAAAAGTCATCACCGTCCGCACCACGGCTTTCGCGCCGGCGGGCGAGGGTGGCGCTGCCAGCATTGAGACGCTCACCGCTGCTCCCGATCAAGGCCAAAGCAAGCTCGTCTCGCGCGAACTGATGCAGTCGGCGCGTCCCGAGCTGGACGCCGCCAAGGTCGTCATTTCCGGCGGACGCGGGCTGGGCAGTGGCGAGAACTACTACGCGCTGCTTGAACCATTGGCCGACCGGCTCGGTGCGGCGCTCGGTGCGTCACGGGCGGCGGTAGACGCCGGCTATGTTCCGAACGACTATCAGGTCGGGCAGACCGGCAAGATTGTTGCCCCGCAGCTCTACATCGCCGTCGGTATTTCCGGTGCCATCCAGCATCTCGCGGGGATGAAGGACAGTCAGGTCATTGTGGCGATCAACAAGGATGCCGATGCGGCGATCTTCCAGGTCGCGGATTTCGGGCTGGTTGGCGATCTCTTTGTTCTGTTGCCGGAACTGACGAAAGCACTGGGGTGACGGAAAGCGGCGCACTATAAGGATCTGCGGGTCATAGGCCTGAAGAGTGGCGTATTTAAACGATCTTCGGGCATTATATTTGTAGAGTGCCGTCTTTATTGGCCTGCAGGCATGCAGCACATACGAAGTCTAGAGTGCTTCCTGGCGAATGAGCTTGCTTCGAGAGAAGGCGTTGCTCGCAAACCCTTGTATGATTAAAAATTCTGGCAGGTGCAGGTCTGGAGCCGCATGGAACGTGAATCGATGGAATTTGATGTCCTGATCGTTGGCGGCGGCCCAGCCGGGCTGGCGGCGGCCATCCGGATGAAACAACTGGGCCTGGAAAAAGGTCAGGACTATGCGGTTTGCCTGATCGAGAAAGCGGCCGAGATTGGCGCGCATATTCTCTCCGGCGCGGTGATGGACCCGTGCGCGCTGAACGAACTGATCCCCGACTGGAAAGAACAGGGCGCGCCGCTCAACACCGCCGTCTCGGAAGACCGGGTACTGTTTCTATCCGAAACGGGCGGACGCCAGGTTCCCAATTTCCTGCTGCCAAAAGTCTTTCATAACGATGGCAACTACGTCGTCCGGCTCGGTGCACTCGCCAAATGGCTTGGCGAAAAGGCCGAAGAATTTGGTGTCGAGGTCTATCCCGGCTTTGCCGGCGCTGAAATCCTGTTCGCTGAAAGCGGTGCCGTGGCCGGCGTCATCACCGGCGACATGGGCGTCCAGCGCGACGGAATGCCCGGTACCAATTTCCAGCCGGGGATGGAACTGCGCGCCAAGTACACCTTCTTCGCCGAAGGCTGCCGGGGCCATCTGGGCAAACAGCTCGAAGAGAAATTCAGTCTGCGCGAGGGGGCTGATCCGCAAACCTACGGCTTGGGGATCAAGGAACTCTGGGAGATTCCCGCCGCGCAGCATCAGCCCGGTCTGGTTGTGCATACCGCCGGTTGGCCGCTGAATAGTGCGACCTATGGTGGCGGCTTTCTCTATCACCTGGAAGACAATCTCGTCGCCGTCGGCTACGTGGTCGGGCTCGGCTACAGCAACCCGTATCTCTCACCGTTCGAGGAATTCCAGCGCTACAAGACGCACCCGGCGATCCGGGCATTTCTCGACGGCGGAAAACGTCTGGCCTATGGTGCCCGGGCGATCACGGCCGGCGGCCTGCAAAGCCTGCCCCGGCTGGTTTTTCCCGGTGGTGCGCTGATTGGTGACGATGCCGGTTTTCTTAACGCAGCGCGCATCAAAGGCAGCCACGCCGCGATCAAATCCGGCATGCTGGCCGCCGAAGCCGCGTTCGACGCCCTGGTCGCCGGGCGCTCCGGCGACGAACTGACGGCTTTCCCCGAAGCCTTCAGGAACAGCTGGCTACATCAGGAGCTATACAAGGCGCGCAATTTCAAGCCCTACATGAAACGTGGACTGTGGGTCGGCTCACTGCTCTTCGGCATCGACCAGAAATTGTTCGGCGGCAAACTGCCATGGACGCTGCACAATTCGGCGGATCACACGACACTCAAGCGCGCAGCCGATTGCACCCCCATCGCCTACCCCAAGCCGGACGGCGTGCTGAGCTTTGACCGTCTATCGTCAGTGTTTGTCTCCAGTACCAACCACGAGGAAGACCAGCCCTGCCATCTGCGCTTGAAGGACGCCTCGGTGCCGATCGCCATCAACCTGGCCTTGTACGACGCCCCGGAACAACGCTATTGCCCGGCGGGCGTCTATGAGATTGTTCGTGACGCGGAAGGAAAGAATCCAAGCCTGCAGATCAACGCGCAGAACTGCGTGCATTGCAAGACCTGCGACATCAAGGACCCGACCCAGAACATCAACTGGGTGAGCCCGCAAGGGGGCGAGGGGCCGATCTATCAGGGGATGTAGTGCTTTTTTGTGGATGTCTGGGTCAGATGGTTTCGGGAAATCTACTTCAGCAACTCGGCCTTATGTGGAGCTCCACATAAGGCCGATGGGCTGTCATCGGTCTGGCTATAACGGGCCCCGCGATTGCCTCTTGCTTAAATGCATGCCGCATCGATCAGTTGCCGGGCGATGCTTACCGGGTCCGGCAGCAACGGCAGTGCGCTGCGCGGGAACCAGCCAGCCTCTTCAATTTCCGATGGGTCGGGGGTGATTGTTCCGCCTGCGTAGTCGGCAAAGAAGGCGATCATCAGGGAATCAGGGAAGGGCCACGGCTGGCTTTTGAAGTAGCGAAGGTTGGTGATCTCGACGCCAACCTCTTCGCGCACTTCGCGGGCGGCGCACTGCTCCAGGGTCTCGCCGGCTTCCACGAAACCGGCGAGGGCGCTGAAGACTCCCGGCCTGAAATGAGGGCCGCGAGCTAGCAGGAATTCGTCGCCACGGCGGATCAGTACCATGACGACGGGCGAAATTCTCGGGTAGGCAAGAAGGCCGCAGGATGGGCAGACCATGACATATTCGTCGGGTTTCATCGCGGTCGGTGTGCTGCATTGGCCGCAATAGTGGTGGTTCTTCTGCCAGTCCATCAGTTGCGTTGCGCGTGCGGCGAGCTGGAACGCCTCGGTACCAGCCAGGCCGAATAGCGCTCGAACCGGCATCAGTTCGCCCGCCATGTTTTCAGGGATTTTGTCGATTTCGGCGGCGTAGCAGGCTTGCCCTTGCCAGTGGCCGACACGCAGCGCCTTCGCCGGGTCCCCAACGTCCGAAGCGCGGCAAAACGGAAAAACGTTTCCCCGGTCCGGGTCGCTTGTCGTGAAAATTTCATTTCCGCATCGCAGAAGCCAGTAGACCGATTCGTTCATGGTGATTTCTCCGCTGTGTTTCACTCGTCGCCCTGCAAGATTTGCATCTCAGACCGGCAGTCCGAGTGCGCGCAACGCGATACGCGCGGCTGTCGGTTCCGTGAAGTGAATGCCCTGCAGGCCAAGGTGGCGTGCGGCCTCGACGTTCTCGAGTTTGTCGTCGATGAACACCGCACGCGCGGGTGTGATTGCGTAGCGTTGCATCAGCAACTGGTAAATCGCCGGATCGGGTTTGACTACACCTTCGTCGCCGGAGACTACGGTACCGTCGAAATCCGAGAGGAAGGGGAATCGTGCTACGGCCAGCGGAAAAGTCTCCGCAGAAAAGTTAGTCAGCGCGTAGGTACGTATGCCTTCCCGCTGCAAGGTCTGGAGCAGGTCGACCGATTCGGTGATCGGTTCGCCCACGGTTTCGGGCCAGCGTTCGAAGAAGGCTTCGAACAGCACGCGATGGTGTGGAAACAGCTGGCTGTGCGCGGCGATTCCGTCAGCAAAGCTTCGGCCGGCGTCCATTTCGAGATTCCATGCGTCGAAACCGGTTTCCTTGAAGAAACGGTCGATGCTCACTTCGTCCGGCAGCATTTTGCGGAACAGCCAGCGGGGATTGAAGGGAATCAGTACGTTGCCGAGATCAAAAATAACCGAGTCGATTGTCGATGTTGTCATGAGGGCTAGATATCTTCAGGGATTACGGGTTTTGGCTCACCGCCGGGTCAGCAATAGCCCGCATTCAAGGTGGTGGGTATAGGGGAACTGGTCAAATACGGCTGAGGCGGAGATGGCGTGCGTGTCGTGCAGCGCGGCGACGTTCTCCTGCAAGGTCTGCGGGTTGCAGGAGATGTACAGGATGTGCTTGAAGCTGCTCGCCAGTTCGAGGGTCGGCGCATCGAGCCCGCTGCGCGGTGGATCGACGAACAAGGTGGAAAAACGGTATCCAGCGAGGTCGATTTCCTTCATGCGATTGAATTCACGCGTGCCGGCCAGCGCGCCGCTGATTTCGTCGCTGGACATGCGTACCATCGTCACGTTGTCGATGCCATTGGCGGCCAGATTGTAGTGCGCCGCCTGCACGGACGACTTGCTGACTTCGGTGGCGAGAACGCGGTCGAACGATGGTGCCAGCGCCACCGTGAAATTGCCGTTGCCGCAGTAAAGTTCCAGCAGATCGCCACCAAGCCCGGCCGCTTGCTGGCAAGCCCAGCCGAGCATTTGCCGGTTGACCTTGCCATTGGGCTGGGTGAATGATCCTTCGACTTGCTGATAGCGCAATTGACGCTCGTTCAGTTCAAACTCTTCCAGCAGCCAGTCGCGCCCGATCACGATTTTCTGCTTGCGGCTGCGGCCGATCAGTTGCACGTTCAATTCGGCGGCCAAGGCTTTGGCCGCTGCTTCCCAGCGTTCGTCGAGCAGTCTGTGGTAGATGAGGGTAATCAACAGTTCGCCGCTCAGCGTGGCCAGGAAGTTGACCTGGAACAGGCGCGGCTTCAGGTCGTCGCTGGCGGCCAGCAACTCGCGAAGGCGTGGCATCGTGTCACTGATCAATTCCGACGCGGCGGCAAAGTGCTCAATGACAATCGGTCGCTTCGGGTCGGCGGAGTCGAACATCGCATAGTCCACGCGCTCATTCTGGTGCCACATACGGAATTCGGCGCGCAGCCGGTAATTCAGCGGTGTGGAAGAGTGAACGGCGGGTTCGGGCAGGGCGAAGGGCGCGAAGGCTGTTTTGAATTGGGTGACTTTCGCCGCGAGTTGCGTGGCGTAGTTGTCTGGATCGATGCTGGTTAGGGGCATAGGGCGTGGAGGTTGGGGCCGGAAAGAAACGGCACTTCTGTGCAGGAAACGTGCATTTTACGCCGGTCGCATCACAACAAGGTTTTTGGCGTCAAAACGGATGCGTTTGAAAGTGCTGGTTGTCTGAAAAGAGCCAACGGCGGGGGCGGTAGAAATCGTGTAGAAGTCCAGTTTTGCTGGGCGATTGCAGCGGTTGAACGCCAGTCGCCAATCGCGCAGATAAACTGCGCTCCTACAAAAAACCGGTGGCTGTCGAGGAATTTCAGAACCAAATTTCGCAGCGACCCACACGTTCAAATGCACCCGATCAAAACAAGGGCTTTCCCTTGTCAAGTCATGTCCGCCGTCGTCATCGACATGGCTTTCATTTTTCGCCAGAGCGTGACGCGGCTGATGCCTAAACGCGAACAGACCGTTTCGGCGGGGTGCTTGGAGAGCAGATTGCGGATGATTTCCGACTCCATTTGTTTGAGCGAGCCGCTTTCGGGGATGGTGATGAGGCCGGATTCGTTTGAGGTGTGTTCCTGTTCGCCCAGCACTTCAGCGATGTGCTGGGAATCCACCCGCTCGGTTTCGCCATAAGCCACGACTTCGGCCAGATTTCTCAATTGCCGGATATTACCGGGCCAGGCACATGATTTGAGCAGATCCTTGGCGGCCGTAGTCAGGTTGGCCTGCCGGCCCGCCTGGCCGGCGAAACGCCGCAGGTAATGTTCGAAGATCAGCGGGATATCCTCTGTGCGTGCGCGTAGCGGCGGGATACGCAAGCCGACTACATGGATGCGGTAGTAAAGATCCTGGCGGAAGGTCCCGGCCTGCGTTTGCTGGAAGAGGTCGCGGTTGGTCGCCGAGATGATCCGCACGTCAATCGGGATGATTTTGTCGTCGCCGATGCGCATGATTTCCCGTTCCTGAAGAACACGCAGGAAGCGGCTCTGAATCTCGGGGGCGAGTTCGCCGATTTCATCAAGGAACAAGGTGCCTTGATGGGCCAGTTCGAAGAGCCCAGGCTTGCCGCCCTTGCGGGCACCGGTGAACGCGCCGTCGACGTAGCCGAACAGTTCGCTTTCAAGCAGGCTAGGCGGGAGTGAGGCGATGTTGACCGAGACAAAAGGCCCTTTGCTGCGCTTGCTGTGGTTGTGAATGCTCTGCGCGAAGACTTCCTTGCCGGTGCCGGTTTCGCCGTAAATCAACAGATTCGAGTCGTGTCCGGCATAGGTTCTGGCACGGGCCGAAAGTTGCTGCATGATTACCGAGTCGCCGATCAGATCCTTGAACTGATAGCGGGCATAGAGCCCCTTCTGGTAGAAGGAGGAACGGATTTTCGATTCGGATGCCTGGATTCGGGTGACTTCGTGCAGGGTGATGACCTTGCCGCGTATGCTGTTATTGAATTCGAGAGGGATGCTGCGCGCTATGACGCTGTTGCCGTTGATCGTGGTGATCTGCTCCTTTTCGCCGGATTCGAACACCGAGAGCACGCGATCAAAGTCAGGTTGAGTCGCCGGGCCGCTCGAACAGATTCTCTTTGCATGCCGGTTGAAAAAACTGATCCGGTGATCGGGGGTTATGGCGATCACCGCCTCGTCAATGTTGTCGATGATCGCCGCGAGTTGCGCGGCTTGCAGCTTTTCCCGTTCCTTGGCATCGAGGATGCGCATCGCCTCCTGCAGGGCGGTGCGGATCGAAACGGGTTCGCTCTTGAGGAACACGGCTTCAATGCCAAGGTTGCGGGCGGTGTTGAATGCAACCCGGCAGCCGATAATGGCTTCATAGCCTTCGCCGACCAATTGTTTGACCATCGCCTGAATCGACGCTTCGCTGTCCTGCGGGCGGATGCTGATGTCGGCGTCAAGAATCCTGAAATCACCGGCGGCGCCGCCGAAAATGTTGGTCCGGCTGACCACCCCGATCCGCTTGTGTCCGCGACTGGTCAGGTCGCTGAGGTAGCTGAGCAGTTCGTTGAGTGACATGGATATTTCCACGACGCTGATGCCCGGAACCTTGCGCGCCTGATCGGCAAGGCCGCCGCGCGTGACGACGACTTCCACGCCGGGGTAACTGCGCACGAGCATTTCCGCACCAGCGTCATCGGAGATCTCGATGTGGATGCTGATGCCGAGTTCACGGGCGATCTCCGGCGCAATATCCGCGATGTGTTGCATTGGGCTTAACAACAGAATGGGCAGCACAGGAACCTCGGTCTGGAAGGGTTGCGTGCTATTACTGTAACAGATTGTTTCAATAATGTAATTTCATGTGTTTCATAAGTGAAATGCATTAATTTAATGCGCCTAATAAAATCAATGGGTTAGCTATGGCATGCCGATTGCTAGTAGCCAGTGCGTCCGCATTGACCTGATTGTGTACTACGCGAGTCAGAACATACGTCAAGCGGGCAGCAAATTGGGGCTACTTACAAATCGACGATTCTTCAGGAGGGTTCATGAAAGCAATTCGCGCAAAAAACAGGTTGTTGGGCATGCTGGTAAGTGTTGCTTTGTGTTTTGGGGCCGGGGCCGTCCTGGCAGCAGATTTCAGCATCAAGGTTGCCTATGAGAACAATCCGGGCGAGCCGGTTGATCAGGCCGTCAAGGAGTGGGCACGTCTGTTTGCACAAAAGACGGGTGGCAAGGGCGAATTGAAGCTCTACCCAAGCTCGCAACTGGGTTCGAAGAAGGACGTGATGGAGCAGATGAAGCTCGGCAGCGGAATCATCACGATTGCCGACGGCGGCTTCTTTGCTGACTACGTGCCGGACTTTGGCATCCTGATGGGGCCGTATCTGGGCAAGGATTACAGCGATATTTTCAAGCTGGCCAAGACGCCCTGGTTTGCCGAACAGAACACCAAGCTGCAAGCCAAGGGTTTTCATATCGTGACGTCCAACTGGTTGTACGGCGTTCGCCACATGGTGACGAAGAAGCCGGTGAATACGCCTGCGGATCTGAAGGGCCTGAAAATTCGTGTGCCGAACAACCGCATTCAGATCGACGCGATGAAGACGATGGGCGCGACACCGACGCCAATGCCGCTCGCCGAAGTGTATCCGTCGTTGACGACCGGCGTGATTGACGGTGCCGAGAATCCGATTCCGGTTCTGTACGCGCAGAAACACCATGAGGCGGCCAAGTACCTGATCCTGACCGGTCACCTTGACAATGTCAGCCAGTGGGTGACAAGCCAGACCTACTTCGAGAAGCTTCCGGCCGACATGAAGAAGGCATTGACGGAATCGGCTGACGAAGCCGGCGACTTCATGACCAAGACCATCCTGGTGGCCGAAAAGGAAACCATCGAGAAGATGAAGAAGGAAGGCGTGACGGTGATCGAAGTGGATAAAAAGGCTTTCCGCGAAGCTGCCAAGCCGACCTACACGCATTTCCCGGAATGGACGCCGGGGCTGTACGACAAGGTTCAGTCCTACCTCAAGTAATTTTCTTGCCGGTCTGAACCGGCGAGGAGCACTTGTCTGAAAAGGTGCGGAGTCCACGCGACTTCGCACCCGCAGGATTAATTCGCCAGGTCGACGGCGCAAGGGCAACAAACAAACAGCTTCAAGGGGGTGTCATGAAGTTTCTCAGGAGTCTCGACGATTGGCTGGCCAAGTTTTTCATGGTCGCCATCGTCATCATTACCGTGGTCGCCGTCTTTATGCGCTACATCATCAACGATCCGCTGCAGTGGGTCGAGGAAGTTCTTATCGCGCTGTACCTGTGGGCGATCATGCTCGGCGCCGCGTCGGCCATGAAAGGCCGGGGGCATGTCAGCATCGACGCACTGGTGACCGTTTTGCCGAAAAAGGCGCAACGCTACATACAGCGCTTCAACGACGTGGTGGGTATCGTCGTTCTGAGCACGTTCGGCTGGCTTGGTCTGCAGCTTTCGCTGGCGGCGGGTGACAAGATCACGCCGATTCTCGGCATCAAATATACGTACGTCGATATGGCGGTGCCCGTGGGGGCATTCTGGATGGTTCTCTATCTCGCTGTCCATCTGATCGGCGATGTCATGAGCAAGACCGGGGAGGGCAACTAACATGGTCGTCGGAATTTCATGTTTGATCCTGTTGATCGGCTTTGCCATCAACCTGCCCGTTTTTATCTCGGTCATCGCCGCCGTGTTGGCTTATTTCTTCATTGCCGGCGATGCTTCGCCGATTATCGCGGCGCAGCGCATCGTTGGTGCCGCTGAGAACGTGACGCTGCTGGCCATCCCGTTCTTTATCTTTCTTGGCAATCTGCTCAACTACACCGGTATTACCCGCCGCATGCTCAAGCTGGCCGGGGTTCTGACCGGGCACTTCAAGGGCGGCCTGGCGCAAGCCAACGTTCTATTGAGTACGCTGATGGGCGGCATGTCGGCCTCCAATCTGGCGGACTGCGCCATGCTGTGCAAGATGCTGGTCCCGGAAATGACCAAGCTTGGTTACAACCGTGCATTCTCTGCGGCGGTGACGGCGGCGGGTTCACTGATCACGCCAATCATACCGCCCGGAATCGCGCTGATTATCTACGGCTATGTCGCGGACGTGTCGATCGGCAAGATGTTCATGGCCGGTGTCGTGCCCGGCATCCTGTGCTGCATTCTGCTCATGGCCGCGATTCATATCGTAGCTCGTGTGCGCGGCTACAAGCCGGCGCGTGATCATGGACCGACCTGGCCGGAATACTGGTCGGCACTCAAGGAGGCCTCCGGAGCGCTGATTCTGGTTCTCGTCATTCTGGGCGGGATTCGCGCCGGTGTATTTACGCCGACCGAGGCGGGTGCCGTGGCGGTTGTTTATGTGATCGTAATGGGCGTCTTCGTCTACAAGGAGATGAAGTTCGAGCACATGAAACTCGCGCTCATTGAAACAGCCCGCTCGACCGCCGGGGTAATGCTGATCATCATGGCTTGTTCCGCCTTCGCCTGGATACTGACCTGGGAGCAGGTGGCGCAGGGTGTCGCGGCCTTTATTACTGGCTTCTCGACCAATCCGATCATTTTCCTGCTCGTGCTCAACGTTTTCTTGTTGGTTCTTGGCATGTTCGTCGAAGGCAATGCAGCGATCATTGTGCTGGTGCCCTTGCTGATGCCGACGGTCAAGCTGTTGGGGATCGATCCCATCCAGTTCGGACTCATCGTTATCCTGAACCTGGCCATCGGCTGTCTGACGCCGCCCATGGGGACGGTGATGTTCATTGCCACACAAATGACCGGCACCAAGGTGGGCGAGTTCATTCGCGAGAGCTTGCCATTGCTTGCCGCGTTGTTGCTCGCTTTGGGCTTGGTGACCTTTGTTCCGGCAATTTCCACCTGGCTGCCGAATCTATAGCTGCCGTTATAACGTTCGTATAAGAGGATTCAAGATGAAAACAGTGCTGCTCAAGAAACCCGGAGAGATCCAGATCAGTCAGCTTGAAGAGCCATCGCGTCTTCCCGATGAGGTCCTGATCAAGGTGCGCAGCGCCGGGATTTGCGGCTCGGATATCGGCGCCTACCGTGGCATCAATCCGCTCGTATCGTATCCGCGCATCATCGGCCACGAGATCGCGGGCGAGGTACTCGAAGTGCCCGAGGACGAAATTGAGTTGATGCCGGGTGATCGCGTTCTGCTCGAACCGTATGTCTATTGCGGCCACTGCTATCCGTGTTCGATCGGCCATACCAATTGCTGCGAGAACCTGACGGTGCGCGGCGTGCATATCGAAGGCGGGATGGCGGAAATCATCTCGCATCCGCGTCATCTGCTGCACAAGGTGCCGAACAATATTCCGTGGGAACTTGTCCCGCTGGCCGAGCCGCTGGTGATCTCGATGCACGCCGTCAAGCAATGCCAAACCATCGCGGGTGAGCACGTGGTGATTACCGGTGCAGGTCAGATTGGCCTGTTGGCCGCGCAATATGCGCTGACAATCGGGGCGATCCCGATTGTCGTCGATCCGGTCGATGAGCGTCTGGCGCTGGCCAGAAGTCTGGGCGTTACCCATACCATCAACCCGGTGACCCGTGATGCGCTGGCTGAGATCAAAGCCATCACCAAAGACCGGATGTCCGAAGTCGTGATTGAAGCGTCGGGCGATGCGCGCGCCATTCGCGGAGCCATAGACTATGTTTCGTTCGCCGGAAGAATCGCGTTGGTCGGATGGCCGAAGAACGATATTCCCCTGCCGACGGCGTTGATTACCAAGAAAGAGCTGACGATTCGGGGTTCGCGTAACAGTGTGGGGCAGTTCCCGGACAGTTTGCGCCTGATCTCCGAAGGCAAGGTCAATGTTGCGGCCTTGCTAACCAAGACAGTATCCATGGATGAAACCCCGGCAACGGTCGTCGATATTTCGGAACATCCGGATCGCTATCTGAAAGTGACCTGTCTGTTCTAACAAACTGAATATTCACGGTGTTTTTGTACCCAATCAAAAGGAACTCAAAATGGTTACCCTAAATAGAGCCAATCTTGCCGCAGGCAAGTTCGATGTTGAAGCCAGTGCGGCTTCAAACCTCAAACCCGTTCGCATCCTGCAAATTGGCGACGGTAACTTCCTGCGCGGCTTTGCCGACTGGATGATCGACGTGACCAATGGTGCCGGACTGTTCAACGGTGAAGTGGTTGTTGCACAGCCGCTGGCGCGTGGAATTGCCGACCTGATGAGCGCGCAGGACGGCCTGTTCACCGTGCTGTTGCGCGGTGTGCAGAACGGCGTTGCGGTGGAGTCGAAGCGCGTCGTGAGTTGCGTGAAAAACGCATTGAATCCGTACTCGCAGTGGGACGCCATGTTGGCCGTGGCTGAGGACCCGTCCTTGCGTTTCGTGCTCTCCAACACGACCGAGGCCGGTATTGCCTACGCGGAAGAAGCGCTGGTCGATGGCAAGTGTCCGGACAATTTCCCGGCCAAAGTGACAGCCTTGCTGCTGGCGCGCTTTAAGGCGCTGGGCGGCACCAAGTCCTCCGGATTGGTGTTCCTGCCGTGCGAACTGATCGAAGCCAACGGCACCAAATTGCTCAAATACGTCCTGCAATTCGCAGAGGCGTGGAAGCTTCCCGCCGATTTCGTGGCTTGGGTGAAGGAGCACAATGTCTTCTGCAATACGCTGGTGGATCGCATTGTTCCCGGCTTCCCGGCGGCCGAAGCGGAAGAGCTTTACGCCGAGCTAGGCTACACCGACCCGCTGATGGTTGCAGCCGAGCCTTTCCTGCTGTGGGTGATCGAGGGGCCGTCAGAAATCGCCGACGAGTTGCCGCTGCACAAGGCCGGCCTCGACGTGGTGTGGACCAGCGATCTGCAACCCTACCGCACGCGCAAGGTACGTATCCTGAACGGTGCGCATACCGCCAGTTCGTTGGCGGCTTTCACGGCCGGTCTGGATACCGTCAAGTCGATGACCGAAGATCCGGTCGTCTCGAAGTATCTGAACAAGGTAATGTTTGAAGAAATCGTCCCCTTCGTTCCGCTGCCTGATGACGAGCGCAAAGCCTATGCTGAAACGATCATGGAGCGTTTCGCCAATCCGCACATCCGGCATGAACTGATCTCGATTGCGCTGAACTCCGTCTCCAA
Source organism: Burkholderiales bacterium (assembly GCA_038316625.1). Taxonomy (GTDB): domain Bacteria; phylum Pseudomonadota; class Gammaproteobacteria; order Burkholderiales; family Rhodocyclaceae; genus Propionivibrio. The sequence continues at coordinate 15,362 of JBBQAT010000009.1, read as the reverse complement.
GTGGCAGGTTCGCGTTCTGCCGACCGTCAAGGACTACATTGCACAGCACGGCAAGGCTCCGGCTGGTCTGTCGTTCTCGCTGGCGGCGCTGCTCAACTTTTACCATGGCAAGTTCGTTGCCGGCGGTGAGTACGAAGGAACGCGTCAGGGCGAGTTTAGCCAGATGCGCTACCCAATCCGCGACAACGCCGATCTACTCGCCATCCTGAATGCGGCATGGCAGGACGCTGGCGACATCAACAAGGTGGTGACGACACTGCTTGCCGATACCCGTCTATGGGGCGAGGATCTGACCAAGCTGGCCGGTCTCGCCGAGCAAACGTCCGCTTCACTGGCACGTATCAAGGCCGTTGGTGTCAAAGCGGCCATGTCAGCGTTGTGATTCGTTTTTTTCGGAATGCAGAACCGTTCCGAGTTCGTCATTCCGGCGGAAGCGCCCGAAGGAAGTGCAGAGCCCGGAATCCAGTATGTCTGCGAACTGGACCCCGGCCTTCGCCGGGGTGACGGCAGAATAGGCCGACTTTTTGTTTGACTACCGCCACAGATACCGTGGTGGACTTCTGCGGAGCAGAAAAATGACCCAATCTTCAGTGATTCGTTTGCATGCCAATGATGATGTGCTGATCGCAACACAGCAACTGCTTCCCGGTGCCGTGGTCGAGTCCGAAAGCCTCACCGTACGCGATCTGATTCCGCCCGGCCACAAGGTGGCAGCGCACGACATTAAGAGCGGCGATGCCGTGCACCGCTACAACCAGATCATCGGCTTTGCCACCGCCGATATCGCGGCCGGTCAGCACATCCACGCTCACAATCTGGGCATGGGCGAATTCGAACGCGACTATGGCATTGGCCAGGGTCGGCACGAAGCGCAGAAAGTCGCGCAGCCGGCGACGTTCATGGGCTACAAGCGCCCGAACGGCAAGGTCGGTACGCGCAACTATATTGCGGTGATTTCGTCGGTGAATTGCTCGGCGACCGTGACGCGCGCGATTGCCAGCCATTTCAGCAAGGAACAGCTGGCGGCCTACCCGAATATCGACGGTGTGATCGCCCTGCCGCACCCGCTCGGTTGCGGCATCAACGTTGCTGGTGAAGGCATGCAAATCCTGCGCCGCACCATGGTTGGCTATGCCAAGCATCCGAATTTCGCCGGCGTGCTGTTCGTCGGCCTCGGCTGTGAGCAGAACCAGATCGCACCTTTGGTTGAAATGATCGGTGCGCACGAGCCGGGAATGCTGCAAAAACTGATCATGCAGGAAGAGGGCGGTACCACCGCCGCAATCAAGAAGGGCATCGTGCAAGTCAGCGAGATGCTGGAGCGAGCCAATGCCTACACGCGTGAAGAAGTTTCGGTCAGCCATCTGATCGTCGGGCTCAATTGCGGTGGGTCGGACGGCTATTCCGGGATCACGGCCAACCCGGCCTTGGGTGGCGCATCGGATCTGCTGGTAGCCCACGGCGCAACGACCGTGCTTTCAGAAACCCCGGAAATCTACGGTGCCGAGCACCTGCTCACGCGTCGCGCGGCCAGCCCGGAAATCGCCGAGAAGCTGATCGGCCGCATTGACTGGTGGAAGGAATACACCTCCCGCAGCGGCAGCCAAATGGACAATAACCCCTCCGTAGGCAACAAGGCAGGTGGGCTGACGACGATTCTCGAAAAGTCGCTGGGTGCCGTCGCCAAGGGCGGGACGAGTACGCTCAACGGCGTTTTCCTCTTTGCCGAGCAAATCGATGCAAAGGGCTTTGTCTACATGGATACGCCGGGCTACGACCCCGTATCAGCGACGGGGCAGGCCGCCGGTGGGGCGCAGATCATCTGCTTTACCACCGGGCGTGGTTCGGCCTTTGGTTGCGCGGGTGTGCCGACCATCAAGCTGGCGACCAATAACGCCTTGTACGAACGCATGCGCGACGACATGGATGTGAATTGCGGTGATTTGATTACCGGTGTGCCGATGCCACTAATCAGCCAGCGCATATTCGACGCCATCATCCGCTATGCGTCCGGCGAGAAGGTGCGCAGCGAAGAGTTGGGTTATGGCAACGACGAATTCCTGCCATGGCAGGTGGGCGCGGTGATGTAGCCCGCCGCGTTTTTCAGGGTTTCAAGAATCGGGCTTCAGCAATGGCGTCCGATTTTTTTCATGGTGGAAGATGCATCGTGCGCAGAGACATTTCATGTCTCTCCCTTGCATTCAGAATCCGAAATCTTGTTGTCCAGCCAAAGGCGCGACTTCGTCTTTCGGTTTGCCTTCCGGCCGTCCGCGTTTGCCGGAATTGAATCGGATGCCCGCTGTGGCACACACCAACTCGGCAAAGCGACCCTGACCAACCGGCATGCCAAGCTGCAACGCCTGCCGAATATCAACCGCTGCCTCCGCGTCCAGATGCGGACGAAAGAGCGCCCGGTAGGCTTGCGCGCGCTCGTCGGCTCCGCTGCCTTGGGCGAGATACAGCGGGTGTGGCGTCAGCCTGGTGTCGGTCAAGCCAAGCCCGTTGGCACGGTAGCTCGACCAGCGATACTGGCCGGGGTCGGCTACCATGCCCGCACGCACCGGATTGAGTTCGATGTAACGGTAGCAGGCCAGCAGATAGGTTTCTGCCTGGACAAGACTGGACTTGTAGCGCCCTTCCCACAGGCTGCCGGTGCGCCGGTAGAAACGGTTGATGTATTGAACGTAGCGCCTGCCGAGCGACTGCATCAGCCGAGCCGGTGAGCCGTTTTCGGCAGATGTCAGCAGCAGATGAACATGGTTGGTCATCAGCGCGTACGCATGAATGGCGCAGCGGCAATCGTGAGCCGCTTCTTCCAGCCAATGGAGGTAACAGTGGTAGTCCTCTTCGGCGAAAAAGCAAGGCTCGCGATTGATGCCGCGCTGAACGATGTGCAGCGGAACGTCAGCGAGTTGGAGACGGGGGCGGCGAGGCATGGCTATTGGTTCATTGGTTTAGAAGGCAAATGTCTCTGACCCCTTTGGTTGCTGTTGCCGACTTTGAGGGCGTCGATAAGTTGTTGCCCTGTCATTATCGACTTGGTCGCTTCGTCATACAGGAAAGCCTCAGCAGCCATTTGGAGGTTTGCATACTTGAGGTAATCCGTAATTGTCGGAGTCGTCATGATCATTTCTCCACTCTTGGTTTGAGGACTTTTTCTACGAAATCTTCGGTTTGAATTTGCTGAGCCGAAGCTCCATGACCGGGCGGAATCGGATTGTTAGGATTTCTTTGGAAACCGGGACATGCATAATCGGCAGCTAGTAGCCACGGCGCTCTCCCGCCCGAGGTATTGCCTTGCCCGCGATCCATCATGTAGCCGATGCGCTCGGCCATAACTTCGTTGGTCTTGAGGTCGATCACCTTCAGCGAACTGCCGGCAATCCAGTAGTCGCGCTCCTCGCGCGTCGAGATGTCGTCATAGGTCACGCCGTAGCGCGGCGCGGGGTCGGGGGCGAGGATTTTATCGAGGACGAAATCCCTGGTTTTGAAGGTGGTTTTTCCGTCGCCCCCCATCAGGACGCTGGAGGTATGCGTTACCTCCTTGATGCTTCCCGTATGCCGCCAACGTTTCCCGTCATTCGGGTCGAGAGTGTCGACGTAGAGATAGCCAAAACGGTTGGGAGAACCGGGCGCAAATTGCGCTTGCCGGGTTTCGAATCCACGAGCAAAGCTCTGAATGTATCCTTCGCCGCCCAAATCCCGCCCATACGGATCATCCATCCGATACTGGTCACCACGATTGATATCACTGGGCCTGAGTTTCATCAGCAGAATGCCTTCAACATTCTCTGCCGTCTTGTGGATGAACTCTCCCGCCTTCTTACAGCGCTCCTGGAACATCGCTTCGGCTTTGGCCAAGCGGGCTTTGGCTTCTTCTGCCGTCGACGGTTTTTGTGCTAATGCGGACAACGTTGTTAGCGAAAGCAGTACGCCAAGAATCAGCGAGTGAATGGTCATCCGTTTCATGCGACGTTCCTCCATTGAAGTTGGTTGAAGCCTTGATCGTTGGCGGCGCTTTCGGCGCCGTATGTAGCATTAGTGGGGCCAAAGGGGTCAGAGACATTTCATTTTTTCCTCTTCGCGTTTTCATGTATTCCGCTCCATTCAAAATCCGAAGTCTTGTTGTCCAGCCAAAGGCGCGACTTCGTCTTTCGGCTTGCCTTCCGGCCGTCCGCGTTTGCCGGAATTGAATTCCCGCCGTGTCACACACCAATTCGGCAAACCTGTTTTCTCCAATGGGCATGCCAAGCTGCAAGGCCTGCCGAATATCAACCGCCGCCGCTGCAGATACTGGCCAGGGTCGGCGACCATGAGTAGGGCTTGCTTCCGTGCCCCGAGCATGAACTGGCGGTTGAGCTTGTCGCGGAAGACGGGGGCGACGAAGAAGACGATTGAGCGCTGTTCGAAATACAACAGCGACAATCTCAGGAAGTGGCGGCATTCCTGGCCGACGAGGGCTAATGATAGACTTGTATCGCGCGGCAAACCTGAACGCTTCAGTTCGACTCGTACCTGACTCCGCCACGCCGCTCGCTATTGAACGGGCGCCCAAAGAACAATAGCCCTTTGCCCTTGAGAATGGTATTGGAATTCTTGACCAGGAGTTCGGACGCTCCGTCACGCAGGACGGTGGTTCCATTGGTGCTCGTGTCGGTCAGAACAATGCAGTTTTCGCGTCGTTCGATCTGGCAATGATTGCGCGAGACGTGGATGTCTGAAAGAACCAGATCACTCTGTGGGTCGCGACCGATGGTGACGGTCGGGTTATCCAGGGTCAGGTCAAGCGTCTTCATGCCATAGTGCAGGAGCAGGTAGGGGCCGATCGGAAGACTGCCCATGTTGGTCGGCCAGAACGACTCTCCGCCATACGCCGCCGAAGGAATCTCGCTCCGCCAGTCGATCTTGTGGGTGGCTAACTCGGCGCTGGAATACTCCACCGGGCGCGATATTTTCCGCAGTTCCGGGTTAAGTGCGTCGATGACCAGTCCCGAAACAAGGATGCCGTTATCGACGACGGCCAGTCTTTCAGCAACTTCCGGGGTGTTGTCGGTGTCGTCAATCGCTCGTTGCCGGACCACGCCCTGGTGAATACCGATGCGCAAGGCCAGCCGGTGTTTTGATACTTGGGGCAGCACGGCACAACGAAGTTGCATTTCGCAGGCCCCAAGCAGCGCGGCGTCGGCCGTATCAAAGGTCGTGAGCAGGCCATTTTTGAAGCGGCGATCAATCTTGCCCCGGTAGCTGGCAACGACCCGCTCAATCCGGTTGAGGCGCCGTTCCAGCGGGAATCCGGCTTCCGCGTCATCGAAGTGCGCAGTGGAATAGTTGACGCCCTGAATCACGGCATGTACTTGATACTTGCTGCGTGTATTGTTCATGGCGATAACCTGTGGCACTCATTGTCGGTAAAGCGATTTTGCGAGTTTACATGCTAATGGTGTTCGTAACACCGGCACGTGAAAAAATTAACGATAAACGCCTGTTTTCATGTTGTTTGGTGTCGTCGGTCGGTGCTTGTCTGGTCGCTCTGAAAAAGCTTCCCCTGCCAGGTATCGCGCGCCTGCAGGCGGGCTTCAAGCATTGCCGGAAATTTGAACAGGCGCATACCCCAGTCGGGCGAGACGAGCACGTCGGGCGGCACTTCGCTACCCAGTCGCTGGACCTTGATGTGTGGCGGAAGGTGTTCGAGCATATCGATCACGGCATCGAGGTATTTTTCCGGAGACAGTAGCGAAACGCTGTCGGGGGCGGCACGATACTGATTGGCGAGCCGTGTCCCGCGCACGATCTGAAGCTGATGAAACTTGAGGGCGTCAAGCGGAAGCCGGGCTAGTTCCTTTGCGCCTGCAATGAGGCTCGCTGGTGTTTCCAGCGGCAGGCCAAGTAACAGGTGGCCGGTAATGAACAGGCCGCGACTGGCTGCTCGCAGGATGGCCCCCTGCGTACAGGCAAAGTCATGCCCGCGCAGGCATTCGCGCAGCACGTCATCGTTGCAGGACTCGATCCCGATTTCCAGTTCGACCAGCATGCGTGTGGATAGCTCGGCCAGATAATCGAGCGTTTCATCGGGCAGGCAGTCCGGGCGCGTACCGATCACCAGGCCGGAAATGTCCGGGTGTCTGAGCGCGATCTCGTAGGTTTTCTTCAGGCTTTCAAGGTCGTCGTAAGTGTTGGAATAGCTCTGGAAGTAGGCGAGGAAGGCCTTGGTTCTCGGGTAGCGCCGGCGCATGAATTCGATGCCGGTGTCGATCTGGGCGCTGATGTCGCGCTGTTCGCGCAGGTAGCTGGGCGAGAAACCCTCGTTGTTGCAGAAGCTGCAACCGCCGATGCCGAGCGAGCCGTCGCGGTTGGGGCAGGTGAATCCGGCGTCGATGGAGACTTTTTGCAGCCGGCCGCCGAGTTCGCGTTTGGCCCAGTCGTTATAGGCGTGGTAACGGTGGCCGCTGAAGAGGGGCAGGTTCGCGGAGAGGTCAGTCATTGATCGTTGTGCAAAGCGTCGGGCACTGGATAGTAATCGCTTGTGGCGTACTTGCGTAGGACTCGACTGCTTATTCTATTTGTGAATAAACAAATAAATAAACAGACTTTGATAGACTATGGAAGTTGGCTATAGTCGGGTCTTTACAGAACTCACTGGAGTGCGCCATGACCCGACTGATCCGAAATTTCTTCCTCGCCGCGGTTGCCGCCTGGGCGTTACCCGCTCTTGCCCAGAGCAGCCTGCTCAACGTTTCCTACGACGTTTCGCGCGATTTCTACAAGGACTACAACCCGATGTTCCAGAAATACTGGAAAGAGAAGTCGGGCGAATCGGTCGAGTTCAAGCAGTCGCACGCCGGTTCGAGCAAGCAGGTGCGCGCGGTGGCGGATGGCCTGGAGGGTGACGTGGTAACGATGAACCAAGCCTCCGACGTGGATTTTCTGGCCGAGAAAGGCTTGGTCGCCAGCGATTACGTCAAGAAGTTTCCTAATGGTGCTTCGCCTTATACCTCGACCATGGTCTTCATTGTGCGCAAAGGGAATCCCAAGGCTCTACAGGATTGGCCGGATCTGGTGAAAGCCGGTGTCCAGGTCATTCTTCCTCACCCGAAGAACACCGGCAACGGCCGCTATTCCTACCTCGCTGCCTGGGGTTATGCGCTCAAGCAACCGGGTGGCAACGACAAGACGGCGCAGGAATTTGTCGGCAAGCTGTTGAAAAACGCTCCGCTCTTCGCTTCGGGTGGCCGCGATGCGACGACGACTTTCATGCAGCGCAAGATCGGCGATGTGCTGGTTTCCTTCGAGAGCGAGGCCGAGTTGATCGCCAAGGAATTCGGCAAGGGTGAGTTCGACGTGGTTTATCCGTCGTTGTCGATCCTGACGGAGTTCCCCGTGGCGATCGTCGACAAGGTGGTCGACAAGCGCGGGACGCGCAAGCTGGCGCAGGCCTACCTTGAGTACCTGTGGTCGAAGGAAGGGCAGGAGAATGCGGCGCAGAACTATCTGCGCCCGCGTGACGCGGAATTGCTCAAGAAGTACGCGGCGCAGTTCCCGGCGATCAAGACCTTCACGGTCGATGAGGTCTTCGGTGGCTGGGTCAAAGCGTCGCCAACGCACTTCAAGGACGGCGGAACGTTTGATCAGATTTATCAGAGCAAATGATGATTCGCCATTGCTCAAAGGCCTGAAATCCGCATGAATAAACGATCTACAACGAGGCACTCTGTAGAAGCGCATGAATAATTGGTTTGCAGTGTGATGTCTCGTAGATCGCCATTTAATGCGGCTTCCGGCGCGATACCGCTGGAGCTTCTACAGGTAGGGTGTGCAGCTTGCTGCGCACGCGGAACGGCGTAGGAGAGGTGCGCAACGCTTCGCGTTTCTCACCCTACCAGTCACCCAGCGATTGTTTTTGGAACCTTCTATCTTTTTGATCATGCCCAAACGCGTCCTCCCCGGCTTTGGCCTGTCTCTCGGCTGTACGCTGGTCTATCTCTCGCTGCTCATCCTGCTGCCGCTTTCCGGCTTGGCGTTCAAGGCCAGTTCGCTGAGCCTGGCCCAGTTCTGGGATATCGCCAGCGGTGAGCGAGCGCTCGCATCGTATCGGGTAACCTTCGGTGCCTCGCTGATTGCGGCATCGATCAACGCCGTATTCGGCCTGATCGTCGCGTGGATCCTGGTGCGTTATTCCTTTCCGGGAAAGCGTCTGGTCGATTCGCTGGTTGATCTGCCGTTTGCCTTGCCGACGGCGGTGGCGGGCATCACGCTGGCGACGCTCTATGCCGGCAACGGCTGGATCGGCCGTTATCTCGAACCGCTCGGCATCAAGGTGGCGTTCACGCCGCTCGGTATTGTTGTGGCGCTGACCTTCATCAGCCTGCCATTCGTCGTGCGTACCCTGCAGCCGGTGATCGAGGATATCGAACCGGAAATCGAAGAGGCAGCCGCCACGCTCGGTGCCTCGCGCTTGCAGACCTTTACCCGCGTACTCCTGCCGGGGGTTTTCCCGGCCTTGCTCACCGGCTTCACGCTAGCGTTTTCCCGCGCTGTCGGCGAATACGGTTCGGTCATCTTCATCGCCGGCAACATGCCGCTGATTTCGGAAATCACCCCGCTGCTGATCATCTCCAAGCTCGAACAGTACGATGTGGTCGGCGCCACCGCGCTGGCCTGCGTCATGCTCGTGCTTTCCTTCGTTTTGCTTCTCGGTGTCAATGCGCTTCAATGGTGGGCGGCGAATCGACATCACGGGAAAGTGCGGGTGAGCGTATGAGTGGGCACTCACGCATGGCCAATGCCGAACCACGCTGGCTGCGCTGGACGCTGATCGGTATCGGCCTGAGCTTCCTTTTCTTCTTCCTCGCCCTGCCTTTGGTCGCGGTGTTTGCCGAAGCCTTCAACGGCGGCTGGTCGGCGTACATCGAGGCGCTCAAACATCCCGAGGCACTGTCGGCCATCTGGCTGACGCTCTTCATTGCCGTCTTCGTTCTGCCGTTCAATATTCTGGTCGGCATCGCGGCGGCATGGGCCATTGCCAAATTCGAGTTTCGTGGCAAAAGCTTGCTGATCACGCTGATCGACTTGCCGTTTGCGGTGTCGCCGGTCGTCGTCGGCATGGTCTTCCTGCTGATTTTTGGCGCGCAGGGGCTGTTCGGGCCGTGGCTCTCAGCTCACGACATCAAGGTCGTGTTTGCGCTGCCGGGGATGATCATCGTCACGCTGTTCATCACCTTCCCCTTCGTCGCGCGCGAACTGATTCCGCTCATGCAGGCGCAAGGCAAGGATGAGGAAGAAGCGGCCATTTCGCTGGGGGCCACTGGCTGGCAGATGTTCTTCCGCGTCACCCTGCCGAACATCAAATGGGGCCTGCTCTACGGCGTGATCCTCGCCAACGCCCGTGCCATGGGCGAGTTCGGCGCGGTGTCGGTGGTTTCCGGCCATATTCGCGGCGAGACGAACACACTGCCGCTGCACGTGGAAATTCTTTATAACGAATACAACGCGGTCGGTGCCTTCGCCGCCGCCTCGGTCCTGGCGCTGCTGGCGCTCGTAACGCTGGTCGCCAAGACGCTGGTCGAGTGGCGCATGCGCAAGGAAACCGACATGCTGGATACGGCGCTGCCGCCGGAAAAGACGAGCGAACAATCATGAGCATAGAAATCAACGGTGTCGGCAAACGCTTTGGCAATTTTGTCGCACTCGACAACATCGACCTGCACATCCCGACCGGCGAACTGGTCGCATTGCTTGGGCCATCCGGCTGCGGCAAGACAACGCTGCTGCGCATCATTGCCGGCATGGAAACAGCCGATGCCGGCCACGTGAAGTTTGCCGGCGAAGAGGCAACGCACCTGCATGCACGCGAGCGCAAGGTCGGCTTCGTCTTCCAGCACTACGCACTGTTCCGGCACATGTCGGTGTTCGAGAACGTCGCCTTCGGCCTGCGCGTGAAACCGAGAAATGAACGTCCATCCGAGGCCGATATCCGCCGCCGGGTGATGGAGTTGCTCAAGCTGGTTCAGCTCGATTGGCTGGCCGATCGCTATCCTTCGCAGCTCTCGGGCGGGCAACGGCAACGCATCGCCCTGGCGCGGGCACTGGCGGTCGAGCCGAAGGTGCTGCTGCTCGACGAACCCTTCGGCGCGCTCGACACCAAGGTACGCAAGGAACTGCGCCGCTGGCTGCGCCGCCTGCACGACGAGATGCATATCTCCAGTGTCTTTGTGACGCACGATCAGGAAGAAGCACTGGAAGTTGCTGACCGCGTGGTCGTCATGAACCACGGCAAGATTGAACAGATCGGCACCCCCGACGAGGTCTATTCCAACCCGGCGTCGCCCTTCGTTTATCAGTTCCTCGGCAACGTGAATGTCTTCCACAGCCGGGTGCATGGCAACTGGGCCGACGTCGGCTCGGACACCCCCGCAACGGAAAAAGACGGCGAAGCCATGGCCTTCGTCCGCCCACATGATATCGACATCGAGCATGGCCCGGTCGCCGGTGGCCTGGAAGCGACAGTGCAGGACGTGCACGCCATCGGCCCGCTGGTGCGGGTTGAACTGGCGCATGCGTCGGAGTTGATTGAAGTCGAGCTGACGCGTGAGCGTGCCGCTATGCTAAATCTGACCAAGGGCCAACTCGTCTGGCTCAAACCGCGGCAAGTCAAAGTGTTTGCCGTACCCGAGGCCACACTGGAAGAGGGTGGTTCGGGGATTTAGCCGGGCGGCTTTCCACTGCCCGATTCCTCGACAGAATACCGCTTTGGCGCAGCCGTTGACGCCCTGGCAATGATCTCGGTTGGCAGGGAGACCTGGGGAGATGCCGGCTCAATTCCGGCGATGAGTGCCAGCAAGGTGCTGATCGCCGAGCGGCCCATTTGATGAAGCGGTTGGCGAACGGTTGTTAGCGCCGGATAGAACTGCGCCGCTGCGGGAATGTCGTCGAAACCGATGACCGATATGTCATCAGGAACACGCAGTCCAGCCTCCCGGATCGCGGTGATCGCGCCAAAGGCACTCAAATCGTTTGCCGCAAAAATTGCCGTCGGCGGGTTCGACTGCGACAGGAGTTCCGTGGTTGCTTCGAATCCGCGATTCTGCGAGAAATCACCGTTAACAATGAGCGAAGGGTCGAACCCCAGGCCGAATTGAGCGATGGTTTCGATGTAGGCGTGACGACGGTCCCGAGCCGATGCGAGCCGTTCATCACCGGTAATGTAGGCAATCCGTCGATGACCAAGATCAATCAGATGCCTGACGGCGGTACGCGCGCCTTCGTCACTATCGGCGGCAATCGAGGGGAACTCAGCGTGCGCACCGCGGTGGTCGATCGTGACGACCGGAATGTGGGTTGAAACCAGCTCGCCGAGGAAACCAAATTCCAGGGGAAGGATCGCCACCACGCCGTCCGAGATTTGCCGGAGCAGCTGCATGACACTGCCGGAAGGTCGCTTTTCCCGTTCCACATGAGAATAGATTAGTGTCTCGTAGCCGGCCTCCCAGGCGGCTTCGCTGGTCCCGGCAATCAGCGCGCTAATGAACGGATTTTCCAGGTCCGAGGCGATCACTCCCACGATATGACTCCGGCCGCCGGACAGTTTTTGCGCCGCACGATTGACCACGTAGCCCAAATCTGCAGCCACTTTCAAAACGTGTTCGCGAGTCTCGCGTGATACGCCCGAGCGATTGTTGATGGCTCGTGACGCGGTCATTGGAGAGACCTCTGCAGCAAGCGCTACTTCCGAAAGCGTGATGTTTTTCTTGGTCATCGGGATGTTTGTTATTCACTCAGGCGCATGAGGTTGCACCAAAAATACTATCATAACCCTTGACACCGTTAAACGGTAGCGCTACCGTTACGTTGTACCAAATGACCGGTGTTTTGTAACGAACGACAGGTGCTATGTAACAAGCCAATGCCGTTCCCATTTTCAGGAGATAAACGATGCAAGCCGCTTCTGTTTCAAAAATTTGTGCTCTGATCGGTAGTCTGGCCTTCCTTGCTCTTTCACCTTTGGCCGCAAACGCCCAGGTCAAAACCATCACCGAGTGGGATTTGCAGACCAATCCGGGCCCGGCAAAGATACTTGACGAGGCCGCTGCCCGTTTTGAAAAGGCCAATCCGGGTTTCAAGGTTGAACAATCACACATCATGAATGATGCGTACAAAACCAAACTGAAAATCGCGTTTGGCGCGAATCAGCCCCCGTGCGTATTCAGCAGTTGGGGTGGCGGTCCGTTGAAGGAGTACGTCAAGGCCGGCCAGGTGGTTGATCTGAGCGGCTATATGGCCAAGGAGGCGGCCTATCGTGACCGCTTCGCTCCAGCCGGTTTCAGTACCGTAACGTTTGATGGCAAGGTTTATGGCGTTCCGGCGGAAAACACCGTCGCGGCCGTCGTTTTCTACAACAAGGAAATTTTCGCCAAAGAAAAACTGGAGACGCCAAAAACCTGGGATGAGCTGATGAACGTGGTAAAAGTTCTGAAGGCCAAGGGCATTGCGCCGTTCTCACTGGCCAACAAGAACAAGTGGACGGGTTCGATGTACTACGTCTATCTCGTTGATCGCATCGGCGGCCCTGGCGTTTTCGCGAAGGCCGCTGCTCGCGCGCCCGGCGGCAGCTTTACCGATCCGGCGTTCATTGAAGCGGGCAAGCGAATTCAGGAACTCGTCAAGGCCGGCGCGTTTGCCGAAGGTTACAACGGTCTTGACTACGACATTGGTGCCTCGCGCCGCCTGCTCTACTCCGGGAAAGCCGCCATGGAACTGATGGGTACCTGGGAAGCTTCGACGATTCTTGGCGAAAGCCCCGATTTCTACAAGAACCTGGACTTTTTCCAGTTCCCCACCGTACCGGGTGGCAAGGGTAGCCCAACGGCCGTGCTTGGAACGATTGGCGACAATTTCTTCAGCATTTCGTCGGCTTGCAAGGAGCCGGACGTCGCGTTCAAGCTGATTCAATCGCTGACCGACGATATTTCGGCGCAAGCCCGTCTTGACGACAAGCGGATTATTCCTGTCAAGGGCCTCAAAACCTCTGATCCGTTCCTGAATCGCGTGATGAGTCTTGTGGCCGGTGCTTCAAGTGTTCAGTTCTGGTATGACCAGGAGCTTTCGCCGAATCTGGCGCAAGTCCACCTGAACACGACGCAGGCACTGTTTGGGCTTTCGATTACGCCGGAAGCCGCAGCACAGCAGATGGAAGATGCGGCAAAGGCTGAAACCAAGTAATTTTTGTCCGCAACAAGGCTATCGCCCGTCACGGGCGGTAGCCTTCAGGAGATTTCCAGTGACGTTTCAAGATGCTCAGCTGACGGCTTCACCCCGCGTGGAACGATTCGCGTCGTTGAAAGCCGCCATGCCCATCGTGGTGTTTCTCGTACCCGCCGTCTTTTTCCTCGTGATATTCCTTCTTTATCCGCTGATCAGCAGTTTTCAACTCTCATTGCTCGACTGGAATGGCCTGGGCACGGGTGAGCGCTTTGTCGGTCTCGATAACTGGGTTCGTCTCGCGCATGACACGCTTTTCTGGAACGCCGTGCGTAATAACCTGGCACTTGCTTTCTTTTCGGTGCTGTTTCAGCTACCGATCGCCTTGCTTCTTGCCGTCGTTCTGGACGAGGCAAGCAAAGGGTCGCGTATCCTCAAGATTCTCTACTTTCTTCCCTTGCTGATGTCGAGCGTGGCGCTCGGCGTTGTGTTCAAGAATATTTACGATCCGAACTTCGGGCCGATCAACGGCTTCCTCAGTGCGATTCATCTCGATGCGCTGGTTCACGACTGGCTTGGCGATCCACGCCTGGCGCTCGGTTCGGTCATTGTCGTCATCTGCTGGCAAAACATACCGTTCTACATGGTGCTCTTTCTTGCCGGCCTGTCGTCGTTTCCGCGCGAGCTTGGCGAGGCAGCACGGCTTGATGGTGCGAGCGAATCGACCATTTTCTGGCGCATCAAGTTGCCGTTTCTGCAAGGAACCATCAGAACCGCCATCACCCTCGCCATTGTTGGGTCGATGCGTTACTTCGACCTGATTTTCATCATGACCGACGGGGGGCCGGAGGGTGCCTCCGAACTGATGGCGACCTACATGTTCCGCACGGTCTTCAGTTCGTTCCAGCTGGGTTATGGCAGTACGGTGGCTTCGGCCATGTTCCTGATCGTCACGCTTGTCGCGGCGGTGACCTTGCGCTTTTCTCGCCGCTACGAAACGGAGGTCTGAATGAGTTCCTCGAATACAACAGCATCCGGCGGGAAGGACAGAGGCGGCCGGTTGATGCGCGTTGCAGTGCCGGCCCTTGGCTTGTTCTGGCTGGTAGTAACGACCTTGCCTTTCATCTTTGTGGTGATGACCAGCCTTAAGTCGCAGCAAGAAACATTCACCAGTGCCGTCTGGGCGCTGCCGCAAAAACTGAACTTTGGCAACTACATCGCCGTACTGAATGGCGGTTTTTGGGTCTATCTGCGTAACAGCGTGTTTGTTCTCGTGCTCTCCATCACGCTGATTCTGGTGATCAGTTCGATGGCAGCCTATGCGTTTGCCCGTCTGCGGTTTCGATTGAACAAGCCCCTGTTCGCGCTCATCGTCGCCGGCATGATCGTTCCGATTCATATCACCTTGATTCCGATCTATTTGATGACGCGCAATCTTGGATTGTATGACACGCCATTTGCGTTGATCGGCCCGTATGTGGCCACCTCGCTCCCGATCTCGATTTTCATCTTGACCGAGTTCATGCGGCAGATTCCAAAAGAGCTTGAGGAGGCCGCGAAACTCGATGGCTGTGGCGCTTTCGCCGTCTTCTGGAAAGTGTTTCTCCCGCTTTCGGGCCCCGGATTGTCCACTGTGGCGATCTACAACGGCATCAGCTTGTGGAATGAGTTCATTTTTGCCTATCTGTTAACGTCCTCGCGCGCTAACCGAACCTTGCCCCTCGCCATCTGGGACTTTCAGGGGCAATACACGGCCAATATCCCGGCGATTCTGTCGGTCGTCACGCTGACATCTCTTCCGCTGATCGTTGCTTACGCCTTCGGGCAGGAACGCATTGTCAAGGGAATGATGGCTGGCGCGCTCAAGGGCTGACGGCTGAATCTGACCCCGATCGGAAAATCAGTAGTCTGCAAACTCAGGAAAACCTATGACCAGTATTTCTCTTCGCAACATTCAAAAAACCTTTGGCAAGGACACCCAGGTCATCAAGGATGCCAACATCGAAATTGCCGACGGCGAGTTTTGTGTCTTTCTCGGGCCATCGGGTTGTGGCAAATCCACGCTGCTGCGCATGGTGGCCGGGATCGAAGAGGTGACTGCTGGTGAACTCCTAATCGGCGGCATCAGGATGAATGAGGTGCCGGCGGCCAAACGGCAGGTGGCCATG